>CAYXSV010000042.1:0-43758 GCA_964468355.1 uncultured Gammaproteobacteria bacterium | reverse complement strand
CATGAATAGAGAAAAAAAGAAAATCGGAATTATAATTAGAAGTTTGTCTAGTGGAGGAGTTGGAAGGCTAATTTATAAAATTTTAGATGAACTTAATAAAATAAAAAAAATGGGTTTCGAAATTACTTTAATCTATATGGATGAAAATGAGACCCTTATAAATAACAAAAAATTAAAAAACTCCTTTAAAAATATAAAAAAACTGTACAAACCAGGTAAAAATAAATTTATATGGGACTATATACAACTTCCTTTTTATCTTAAATATGAGAGGTTTGATGTATTAATTTATCTTAAAAATCATATTCCAATAACCAACGTTTTAATTCCATCAAAAAAAATTAATATAGTTCACGACTTATTAGATTTAGAATCTACCGTTGATTCAAATAAATTTGTAAATTCAATTTACAACAAGCTCTTCTTTAAATTATCGTGTAGGCTTGCTGATAAAGTTTTAGCAATATCTGAAAGTACAAAAAGAGAAATTATAAATAAGTTAAATATTCCCCCTTCTAAGATAAATGTAATTGAGTTAGCAGTAGATGATAAATTTTATACTTTGCCTTCTAATTCCCCTATTCTTGAAAAAACAAAAAAGGGGTTAAACTTACCAGATAAATTTATTCTCTATATTGGCAGTGATGTTCCTCGTAAAAATTTAGAACATCTAGCAAGTGCTTTTAAAGGGATAATGAATAACGTCCCTCACAGCTTAATATTAGTTGGAAAATCAGTGAAAGGTTTACATAAAAAGCTAGCTAAAAAAGAAAAAATACAATGGAAAGGATACGTTTCAGAAGAAGAGTTAATTGCTTTATATAATCTAGCTGATTTATTTGTTTTTCCTTCTTTGTATGAAGGTTTTGGCTTGCCAATTTTAGAAGCTCAAGCCTGCGGAACACCTGTTTTGACCTCAAATGTAACTTCCTGCCCGGAAGTTGCCGGAAATTCTGCTCATCTAGTTGACCCTTATTCTATAGATGATATTAAAAATGGTATGCTTAAAATTATTAAAAATAAAGATTATAAAGAAAAATTAATTAAGAGTGGATTTGAAAATATTAAAAGATTTAGTTGGGAAAAAACAGTAAAAAAAATGATGAAGGAAATAAACATGTATGATAGTAAGGAGAACAAATGAGAAAACTAATTAAAACAATAAAAGAAAAAGGTGTAATTTATTCTCTAAAAAAATTTTTTTATAAGTATTTTTTTACAATATTCAAAATAAAGGGAGAGAAAAATAAAGAGCAATTTACATTTAATGGTAGTAAATATTCTTATTTTCAACATCCATATAATATAACTTGGGCTAATGAAAGAATAGTAGAAGTTCCCATTATAAAAGAAAGGGTTGATGCTGCGTTAGCCAAAAAGAAAAAAATATTAGAAGTGGGAAATGTCCTGCCTCATTATTTTCGTCAAAAATGGTATGTATTAGATAAGTATGAAGTTGGTAAAAATGTCATTAATAAAGATATAGTTAATTATGTCCCTTCAAATAAGTATGATCTTATTGTATCTATTTCCACATTGGAGCACGTTGGCTGGGATGAAATACCAAAAGAACCTTTTAAAATTCTAAAGGCAATTAGAAATATAAGAGTTCATTGCCTTAAATCTAAAGGTGAAGCAATTGTAACCTTACCTTTATGTTATAGCCCAGTTTTGGATAATTTAGTAAAAAATGAGAAGTTAAATTTTGATGAAGCATTTTATTTAAAAAGAATAAGTTGGGATAACAAATGGGTTGAGATTAAAAAACACGAATTAGAATTTACTGGATTTGACTCTCCATTTTTGGGAGCCCAAGAAATAATAATAGGCATAATAAAAAAATAATGATCCAAAATTAAATGCAATAAAACGTTTCCAAAAGTAATTGCCACAATTATGTTCTATAATATTTTAACTTAATTTTATACATTTTAGAAAATACTCTAGCATAAAAAAAAGATATTAATTTCATAAAAATGAATAAAATTATGTTTTTCCTAACAAAATCAAAACAATTTTTCCTGAAAAGAAAATTAATAAAAGAGACTACTTGGGCTTTTTTGGCTAAAGGGGTAACTTTTATTTTATATTTTGCTTTAAATATTATTCTCGCTAGAAAATTGGGTCCGGAAAAATTGGGGTTGTGGTCCTTATTTTATTCTGTCTTTACAATTTATGTAACTATTACTAGTCTTGGAATAAACTCTTCGACCAAAAAATTTGTTGCTCAATATCGTGAAAAAGGTTTTCACCTTAAAAGTATCCTCAGTTCATCTACGAAAATAAATTTTTTGCTAAGTTTGATTTTTTCTTTGCTTTTTATATTTCTAGCAAAACCAATTTCTTCTTTATTAAACCAGCCGGAACTCCAAAACATTTTAGTATTTGCCCCTTTGTTAGTCTTTTCTTACAGCTGGATACCTTATCTTAAAGCCGTTTTTACTGGTTTGCACAGGATAAAATTTGACTTTATTGTGAATATGTTCGAACATTCCCTTAATTTAATTTTTGCTCTTATTTTTTTACGGATATCGGGTTCAGTTATTTCGGCTCTGAATGCTTTTACTGCCAGTTCAATAATTTCAGCTATTGCAGGTCTCTTTATACTTTATCAAGTATTTTATAATAAACTTCCAGAAATAAAAAAAAGTTTTGCTAAAGAAATTTTAAAATACAGTTTGCCGTTTGTTCTGATTCACGTAAGTTATCTTGCCTTAACACAGTCAGACACTATTATGCTTGGAATGTTATCTACTAAAGAACAAGTCGGCTTTTTCTCTGTTGCTAACCAAATTAGCTCAAAATTTTCGCACATTTCTTTGGCAATTGCTATGGGGACGATGCCTATTTTTGCTAACGAAAATGCAGATTTATCAAAACTAAAAGCGACCTTTAAAAAATTACTCAGGATTAACTCTTATATTTTTATTCCTATTTGTATTATTTTTTTACTAACTGCACAATTCTTTGTTCCATTAATTTTCAGTCCGGAATACAGCCAATCAGCTTTGATATTAAAATTATTAGTTCCCTTCATTTTAATTTCCTCGTATTTAATTCTTTTATCTTCATTTCTAGACTATCGGGGTCTTGCTAAAAAAAGGGCATTTTATTTAAGTATTTCAGCCCTTATTAATATATTTTTAAACTATTTCTTAATCCCGCAAATAGGTGCTTCAGGCGCGGCAATAGCAACTTCAACTGCATACATTCCTTACATAATATTTAATGGGTTAGAAGTTAAACGAGAATTTAGAGTCAGTAATAAATCATCTCTCAATTAGTTTACCCTGTAAATATAAGCTAGGGGGACATTATTAATTTTTACAACCTCTTCCGGTTTTTTATTCTCTACATATTTCAAAACCGGATGTTCTTTAACTACATACTTATGAATATTATAAATGACTAAAAAATCATATTCTTCTTTACTAAAGCTACTCGATTTTTCTACAATACCTTCATAATTCTTTCTCGCCGTAGAAGCATAACCGAGAACAAAAATTTTATAATTATCTCCATAATTTTTACTAATGTACGCCATTGCTTCCCTATGGCCATCTCCCCACCCGGCTGGGTAAAACTTATTTATATTCTGCCCGTAATTACTCAATGCATTATAAGATTCGAAATAGTATGGCGAAAAGACGAAGCCTGAGACAAGGACAGATGTGAACAAAAGGATTCTAGTAACTGTATTTAATCTTTGCCCAATTATACTTAAACCATAACCTGCAAAAACAGCAATTGCCGGATATAGAAACAAAGAGTATTTATCCCCCTTCTTGGTCGAAAAAGAAAGAAAAATAAAACTAGCAAAAATAAAAAACGCCAACAAAAGGTATAATTCGTTACATTCTTTACTTTTGAAAAAATAATAAGCGCCTCGAGCAAACAATAAAACCAAAACTAAAGGTGACCTAACAAGAAATGTCATAAGATAGAAGAATGAAGGCCAATTTTGAAAATTAAAACCAATCAAAGGATACACATTACTTTTTTTATTAATAAAAACATTGGTATTAGAAAAAGACTGTAAAAAAGAAACTGTGCTGGAACTTCCATTAAGAGAGGGCCACAATAGGGAGGTAATCATAATGCCAAAAACTAAACAAATTATAATTTTAAAGTTATATCTGTTCTTAAAGAAACTTTTAATTTCAAATTTTCTTAATGACTTTATGTTAAAACTGTTTACAAGAAGCCAAAAAAACGTAACTGGGATTAAAATAACCGCAGTAACCTTGGTAAGTAAAGAAAACACCAACATAAGAATTATGCCCAAATAAAAAATAAGGTTTTGTTTCTGTCTGACTTTATATAAAAAATACAAATAAGAAAAGGTAAAAACAAGAAGTATTGAATCGGGATTTGGTATTCTAGAAAGTGCAATCCTAAAAGGATTGAAAGCTAAAATAAAAGTAGATAAAAATCCAACACGCTTTCCATACACATCCTTTACCATAAAATAAAAACCAACTAGAAAAAGTGTGTTAACAAGGACATGACCTATTCTACTTGCAATTATTGGCTCAAAGCTCCCCCCTAAAATTAATGTTGAGACTGCACAAATCAAACCTGAGGTAACGCCAGGAGTGCCTGTTAAGATAAGCGGCTTTAGATTATATCTATTTTCGAAAACGGGCTGTAAAGAACCAAACCTAAGGTCGCTCACTAAATACTTTACACCGCGCCTCATAAACTGTACTGTATCAGGGCTTTCGTTAAAAGCATCAATTTTTTTTAATGAAAAAAACAAGCTTACAATAATTACCGCAATCATTAAAATATCGTAGATCTTCCCATCCGTCTTTTGTTCCTTTTCAGATATCTTTAATTTTGAAAAAACAATGAAACTTGTTGATAAACCACTTAGAAAGAAATAGATACCGTAATTTTGTAGAAATTTTATTGGGGGTATCCAAAAACCCAAATATCCTAAATTTATAAATATTAAACTAGATAAAAAAATCACCATACATGCTTTCCCAATAAATACCCGCTTTTTCTTGAATGATTTTGATGCCTCAAAATCAATATCAGCAACAGACTCCTTTTTATTCCATACATATAACCCAGCCGCAACCAGACACAAAAGCGTTACCCAAACTCTTATCTCACCTAATATATCTAAATAACTCAAAGCATCCAACTCTAAAACAGAAGTTAAACAAATTAGAAAAAAGACAACCTTTTCACAATGTTGAGGAGGAAAAAAGTGGATGAAAAGATAAAAAACCGGAAGGAGGAGGATGATAAACGTGTATAAAACAGGGTTGTTTTGGATTGACAGGGACAGTTTTTGTTTTATGAAGCCGGTGGTTGTCAGAGCGTTTTTAGATATTTTTTCCTTGTCAACCGTATATCCGGTTTCTAAAAATCGTCCGGCTTTGGTAATTTCTATTGGCTGTTCAGCTTGGTCGCTGACTATAATTTCAAAAATAAAATTATTTTCTTTGGATTTTTTAATCGGAGAAAAGTTAAAATAAGTTAAATCGCTGTCCTTGATATCTTTTATTTCTAATTGACCGCTGAAATACCATTCCTCTGCTCCTTTTTGTTTTAACCTGTAGATTATTGTTCCTTGTTGATCTTCTTCACTAGCTTTAACATTGAGGCCGATTTTGTTGAGATTATCAGCCACAGCAGTAAATTCTCCTTGATATTCCTCTTCCGGGGCCAGGTGATTGTCTAGGGCAAGATTTAGGTTTGTTTTTGAGTATTTTTTGGTCAGGCCGGAATAGATATCGTCTGATGTTACCAGTCCTAATACTGATAAGCCGATTCCGGTTATTATAAGAAATATCGGTATGCCAACCCATTTGACTGCCGGTTGGTTTAGAAAGTTGTTAAGATGTTTTGTTTTAATCGGGTCGTCATGGATTTCTTTCAGCCAAAGTATAAAAAGAGGTATTAATAGGCCAAAGGATATTTTTAAAAAGAAATTAATGTTGATAAATAAAGGTATTCCTGATTTTTCCAGAGCGAAAACGGCAGTGCTTAAAATTATTGCCGTAAAAGTAATGTTTTGGACGAGAATAAAAATTTTTGAATACGGCGCCGCCGGCGGAAGTTTTACTTTTGGTTTTTTTGGTTTAGTTAATAACTTTTTTAGGTCTTTAATACTGAGGACTACTAATATAATACTGATAAATACCAAACTTTCGACTAGGAAGGGAAAGTCAAGTCCGAAGCTTAAACCGGCAGTATTTAATCCAAAAGTAAGTAATAATATTAAACCAATGCTGATTAAGAATCCTTTAAAGTATTCAAGAAAGTTTTTTCCGTTCATAGGTCTTCTTCATTATATAATTCTTCAAGAAAGGCCGGGTCGCGGACACTGAAGGGTACTTTGTTGGTTTCTTCACCGCCGGCGGTAATTACATATAAATAACCGTCAATAAATTCCGGCATCATCGGTATTTGAACTTCAATATATTCAGGTGTCCATTCTTTTACATCTAAATTATAATCCTCTAATTTTACTTCACCCTGTTTATTATCTTCACCACTGAAGTTGCGCCCGTGTATTTCAATTGTCTTCATTTGGATTCCCCAATTAGAGCTTAATGAATATATCCGCGGTTCTTGAATAATCCGCTGATAATACGAGGTGTAGGTGTGGTTGAAAATAATCATTAATATAAAAAGCACCGGCCAGACAAACCATAATTTCTTACCGGTTTTATAAAAGCCATTGTTAAAGAAGTTGACTGAAAAAACTATTAACAGGGTTAAAATAAAAATTACTGTTTTAATATTCGGGCTGATGGAAGGAATGAGTAGAAATTTTTCAGTCAAACCATATTCCAACGGAATTATAATCGCTAAATAAACAATAACTGTCTGGCAGGCAGTTAATAAGGGTAAAATTATTTTTTTGGACATTTTATTCTTTATTCTTATTAAAGCGTATTACCTGTTGAATATCAAGATTAATTAACTTGAACAGCTGTTGATAAACACCGGGTATCGGTTTCCGGTCGTGAGCATTTAATTTGGTTGTCAATAATTAAATAGTTCCAGCCCTGTTTAAAGTTTGCTTCGATTTTATCGTTTATTGTTTCAGGTTGGTCAAAGTTATATTCCGCCAAATAATTTTTATTTTGATTAAGGTTTATTTTTAAACTGCCTGTTTCGCGTGAATATAAATTTATTGTTACCGGCCTCATTCCCTTTTCCGGTGAGTAAATTTTTATAAAATACTCCCCTTCCTCGCCAAGCCAGTAAAACGGATAATTTTTATTAAACATACCAAATTCTTGGCCGTAAGTGTTGCCTTGAAATGTAAGAAGATTCTCTGTTTTGTTTAAATCGACAATTTGAAATTTTTCACCTTGTTTATAAATTGGATAATAGTCCTGATCAGTTTTATAAATTAATGAATAATCAGATACTCCTTCAGCTAAAAATAGATGATCTAGAGGGTTATAACCCGGATTTAAAATATGTTTTTCTGTCGGCATAGTTAAACTGAGATCGCAATTTTTTAATAAATAGGTTGACCATAATTGGTTCCAATGTCCGCCGAAGTCGATGTCAATATTATGCTTTTTTTTGAGACATTGGTTGTTTATATTAGTCATAAGTGTTAGATCCGCATTTTTAATATCCAGATCCGGCTTGCCGCGTAAGTTAAACTGGTTATAAATTCCGTTTATATATCCACTAACTAAGATAATTGATAAGCCAACGAGAATTATATTTTTCGGTTTAATTTTGCGTAAAATTATCAACGGGCTGATAAATATAATAAATACTAATGGTGAAATAAAAGAATAAAAACGAAAAGCTAAAAATTTTGTATTCAGCATTGATATTAAATAGATATAAGGGATAGTAATAAGTGTAAAAATTATTCCTGTTGTCATAAAAGCAAATTGTCGGTCAATTTTTTTCATTTTTATTACGGAAAATATTGTGTAAAACAAAAGACAGAAAAATATAAGAAGAAGTAAATAGGTAAAATTGCTTTGAGGGAATTTTAAAAAAGGATTTCGAAAAGCAGTTAGGCCGAATATTTCAAATATATTTGGAAAAAGATAACCAACTTCTGATTGATTATTTCTAAAATTACCTAAAAAGGCATATTTTTTTAAAAATAAATATAAACATGCCATAATTACGGGCAATCCGGCTATAAAATATTTGGCGTATTTTTTGAACAATTTAAGTAACTTTAATTGATTAGTTTTAAACGAGCTGTTGATTATATTAGTAAATAAAAATATTAGTCCAAAAAGGATTAGTAATACTAAAACCGGCTTGTAATAATGGCCGTATATCAAAAAACCAAATAATGGCAGAATCAGAGCCAACGTTTTATTTTTAATTATATGGCCGACTATGAATGGATAGACAAGAAATCCGGAATAGCCAAATAATTGTTTTAAAAAACCTTGATAATAAATGTATAAGTTATAGGGATGAAAAATAAATAAAACTCCGCCCAGCAAACTAATCCAAAACGACAATCTAAAAAAGTTTTTAAATATAAAAAATATTCCAAACAAAGATGTGGCCTGTAGGAAGGCGCGAAAACTATTGAAAAGCCAAAACGAATTTATTTTTAAAAGATTGCTGATTAAACCTAATTGAAAAGCGGTTATTGGAAAAAATCCTTTTAACACAGGACCTGACATTGCCGGCTTGGACTTAACTAAATCAGTTGGAATCTCTTGGAAACTACGGCTTGAGTAAAACCAACCTCTGGAAACAAAAAACCATGGGTCGTTGTTGCCGTGGGAAAAAGGGGCCATGTTGTCGGTGTGTCTGGTCGGTAGGTAAAGGAGAATACCGGCGCTTACTGAAAAAAGGCATAATAAAACTAAGTTTCGGGGATTTAAAATGTTTTTAAATATTACAACTATTCTATTAGTTAAAATAGAATAAATAATACCGGCTAGAATAAATCCTAAAAAAGTTAAAATAATCTCATTGGGACTTAAACCGCGGTAGCTGAGAGGTGCTGCCAAAAAACCTATCGAATAACCTAAAATTAAAACTAAGGGAAAATATTTAGTAATTTTCTTTTTAGGCAATAAGCCAATGAAAGACAAGCCGAGTAGATAATAAACGCCGAATATTTTTAGTATGTTGATAAAACCGTCAATATAATTCATTTGTTTGAATATCTTAGATAATGCTGTAGAATTTTACCATGAAATTAATTGTCACTATTCCTGCCTATAATGAAGAAAAATCTATCGGTGAAGTTATTAAAAGCATTCCGAATAAAATCACCGGTATTGACGAGATTGAAATTTTAGTCTGGGATGACGGGTCAACCGACAAAACTATTCAAACTGCTAAAAAGGCCGGAGCCGATTACGTTTTTTCAAATAAAAAAAATCTCGGCCTGGCAAAAACATTCCGGAAAATGCTTTCTAAAGCTGTTGAATTAAATGCCGACATTGTTGTCAACACTGATGCCGATAATCAATATGACCAGCAGGAAATACCAAAACTGATTAAACAGATTTTAGACGGTAGAGCTGATATGGTTTTAGGCAACCGGCAGGTTGAACAACTTGACCATATGCCTACATCTAAAAAATACGGTAATATTATCGGAAGTTGGACAATAAGATTGCTTTCCGGAGCGGATATTAAAGATGCTTCCACCGGTTTCCGAGCTTTTACAAAAGAATGCATTAGTAAATTTATTCTTTTATCCCCTCACACCTACACTCATGAAACAATAATCCAGGCAGTAAATAAAGATATGACAATTGCCGAAATCCCGGTTGTTTTTAAAAAAAGAACAGCCGGTCAATCAAGGTTGATTACCGGAATCTGGCCGCATGTAAAAAAATCAGCTTCAACAATAATCAGAAGCATATTAATGTATAAGGCATTTAAAGTTTTGGTAAGTTTAGGCTTAGTGATAATTGTTGTTGGAATTTTAGGCGGTCTGCGCTTTCTATACTTTTTTATCACCGGCAACGGCGCCGGCCACGTTCAATCATTAATATTTTCATCGATATTAATAAACTTGGGCTTTATTACATTGATAATGGGTTTGCTTGCCGACTTGATATCAATTAATCGCCAGTTAATTGAACGCAAATGAATTCTTGGTTTACTAAATACTCATTAAAATCTTCATGGAAAAAAGTTCTTTCATTTTTAATCGTTTTACTAACAGCTATATTTTTTCTTCGCTATTTTATTTCAAACTGGCAGCAAGTGATTAATTCCGGCTTGAAAATAAAGTACGCTCTTTTAGCACTTTCCATTTTAGCTGTTCCACCAGTTATTATTAGTGGCTTACTTTGGAGACAGATTCTTATAAAACTATCATCTAAGTCTATTAGTAACACAACTGCTATTCGAATCCATATATATTCTTGGTTACTAAAATACATTCCCGGAAAGGCGGGAACCGTCAGTGGGAAATATTATTTATCTATTAAACAAGGTATACCCAAAAAAGATATTTTATTGTCTACATTGTATGAGTATATATTTCTAATTTTAAGTTCTTTATTAATTGGTATTATTACAATTGCTTTTAGCCCTCATCTTCAAATGAACGTTTACATTTCTATTCCCTTAGTTTTTTTAGTTATTGGAATATTAGCTTTTCTATTAATCCCCCAATTGTTTTATTTTTTTATAAATTTTGGCGCCAAATTTATAATTAAACGAGAAATTAATTTTAAGAAATATTTAAATACTGAAAATCTTTTTAAGTTTTTAGGATTATATTTAATACCACGCGGCTTTGATGCTTTTATATTTGCTTATGTCATTTTCAACTACGTCACATTAGATTTAGCTACTTTTATTTATTTAGCCGGCAGTTATGTTATGGCTATAATTTTAGGGTTTTTATCAATTATTGCTCCTAGCGGTTTTGGCGTCCGAGAAGGTTTTGCTATCTATTTTGCAAGTCAAGTTGTGCCTACAGAAATTGCCGTTTTTGCAACAATTCTAACTAGAGTCATTATTACCTTAGCTGATATTTGGCTATTATTAATAAATCTTAAGTTTAATAAAAAATGAAAATTTCAATAATTGGTCCTACAATTAGTGGTAATAAAGGTGCGTCTGCGATGTTTGAAAGTGCTGTCCAGACAATTAGTGAACGTTTTCCGGAAACCGAGTATATATTACTGAGCTATTACCCGAAAAAAGATAAATTAAGAAACAAGTTTAAAAATGTAAAAGTTTTGTCCGCTTCTCCATTATATTTAGGAATTATATTAGTACCACTTTCTATTTTATATGCAATTCTTAATAAATTCGGTCTCGCTTTTTTAATAAAAAATCGTGAGATTAAAGAGATTGGTCGATCTGATTTAATTCTAGACTTAAGCAGAATCGCCTTTGTTGACGGCAGAGAAAAATATTTACCATTTAATGTTTCAATAGTACTCCTCCCAATCATTATGAGTAAAAGAATAGTTAAGGGCGCTCAAGCCTTAGGACCATTTAAAAATCCGGTTAATAGATTTTTTGCCAAACTAATTCTACCTAGAATTGATTTGATTATTGCAAGAGGCAAGAAAACTAAGAAGTATTTGGATAATTTGGCATTTAAAAACACTGTTTTAGGTGTGGATTATGCTTTTGCCCTTAAGGTAAAGGAAAGAGATAAAAAATATCTTAAAAAATTTATAAAGAAAAATAAAAAATTTTTTAATAATCATAAAGGCGTGGTTGGTATTTCCCCTAGTGTAGTAATTGAAAAATATTTTAAAAAAAATGGAAGAAGCCACTTACGTATCTTAAAAAAGTTTATTAATTATTTGATTGACCAAGGTTATTCAGTACTTTTAATTCCTCACAGTATTCGACCTAATTCCAGCAAAACAAAAAATAATGATTTACTTTTATGCCAACAAATCAGAACAGAGTTTAAAGATAATCAAGATTTAATTATGATCGACCAAGATTTTTCACCAACAAGGTTAAAGGCATTAATTGGATGTTGCGATTTGTATATTGCCTCCAGGTTTCATTCAATGATTTCTTCACTATCAATGCAAGTCCCAACGATTGTTATTGGCTGGAGTCATAAATATAAGGAAGTGTTAGAGACTTTTGAACTTCAAAACTATGCTATTGACCATAAAAAACTTAGTTTAAAGATGTTAAAAGAAAAGTTCCTAATGCTAAAAACTAATCGAAATGTAATTAGAAAGAAAATTAAAAAAACTCTACCTGATATTAAGATTGAAGCTAAAAAACATGTAGATTATATAGAAAAAATTGCTAAAAAACGTCCGGGAAAATTTAAACTTGGTAAGTATAATGATGAATCAAGAAAATATTATTTAGGTAATTTTTTAAACTCTTATGTTGGTTATTCTAAACAGAAAGAAATCAGAAATGGTGCTGCATCCGGTGGAATAACTACTTCCATATTAAATTATTTACTTAAGTCAAATGCAATTGATGGAGCTTTAGTAACTACTAGAGTAACTGAAAATAAAGAAGTTAAAATTAAACATTTTATAGCTACTTCTAAAGAAGAATTAATGAAATCAAAAACAAGTACCTACATTGATAGTAATCTTTTTCCCAAAATGGAATTAATTAAAAATTTCCAAGGTAAGTTAGCAATAGTCGCATTGCCGTGTGAAATATCTGTGCTTAAAAATATGCTTAATAGCGATCAAAACCTAGCAAATAAAATTTATTTACTGATAGGTTTATTTTGTGGGCATGCTTCTAAGAAAAATTTACTAACTTCTTTTCTTAAGAAAAAGGGCATTGAAGAGTCAAGGATAGAAAACCTAATATTTGCAACTGGACATTGGAGAGGTGAAATGAGGATTAAAACGGAAGATAAAACTTTCAGTTATTCTAAAAATAATTTTGGAACTTATCAAAACTTGTATATAGATACTGCTGAGAAGTGCCTTTACTGTACTGATCTTACAAGTGAAGCTGCAGATATTTCTATAGGTGATATTTGGGATTACGAGTACAAACAAAAAGACATTAAACACAATGCAATTTTAATCAGAAGTAAAAAAGCTGACAGTATTTTAAAGAAAATGGGCCAAGAAAATTTAATTCATGTGAAAGAAGTACATCCAGAAAAGATTTTTAATGCTCAATCAAGAACATTGCGGTTTCGCAAACATATTAAAGCGCGGGCTGATTTAATGAATTTTTTTGATAATAAAAAAATAGAATATTCGGAAATGGAAACAGCTCGGTGGAACGATTATCTTTTGGCTGGATTTACTTTACTAAATATCAGGTTAGCAAATATACCCTTTTTCAGAAAAATAATTTTCTTATTACCCACAAAATTATTGTATTTATATCTAGTGTTTTTGAAAGGATTAGCGAGTTTTTAAGACAAATCATAAATACATAAATGCCGAAAAAGATATTTTGATTTGCTTTTATTAATATAATAGAGTTCTTTTTGATTCATTTGATCAGTACATTATCAATATCTAATCCAAGCACTCTAGTATCGTCATTTATTCCCAATTCTTTAGGGATAAAGGTTGGAGAATTAATCTCAATAATGTCAATTATCTCTAAATCATCAGGGAGCTGATATTGCAAGTCGTTACCTACTTTATTTATCATTTTTAATTCTCGATCGTTGACCAATAATTTAATTTTATATTTTTCTAAATTTTTAATAAAAGGTGTGTGACCACCTGTTTGTAAAATAAGAATATCATTCTCTGGTTCAAGTCGATAATTTATATCTTCTATGAATCCCTTCCCATTTGTCCATGTTTTATTGATAAAACCAGTTACTTTAGTTGTATATCCCGCCTGATCAATATAATATACGTCTTCTTGAGCTTTTTTAAATCTTTCTTTTTCAATTTTGTAAAGATAAACATCTTGTGTTTGATGTACAAAACACCTAGGAATAACGTTTCTTTGGCAGAAATGAGTATAGTTAAAATTAAAGGCCTTTAATAAATTTAAATAACTGGATTTTATTTTATTCCTCGTTAAAATATAAAAATCTTTATTTTCTTCATTAATTAATTTTACAAAGTAAATAGGAAGGTCTGTCACTTTAATAAGAGAAAGAGTTTTAAGATTGAAATAATTTTCAAAAGCCATTCTGATCCCAGGTTCAATGTAACTTGGTTGCCAATCATTTTGCATTGTAAAGATAAAATCACTTGTTTTGACGCTTTGTGAAACAGCTTTCAAATCTAAATATGCGTCTTTTTTTTCAACTTTTCCTATTTGGTAAATTGAAAAATATCCAAACCAAACTACTGCCCCAATTAAGCATAACCCAGAAATGATTTTAAATAAATTTTGACCCTGCCATAACCTGTCTAAAAATACTGAACCAAGAATTATTGAAAAAGGGACAATTTCTAACAACAAATAGCGGGCATAATAGTACTGGTAAGGCGTTGTAAACTTAACATAAGTTTTTAAAAAAATGAAGTAAGCAACAAATAATATTAACCACGCATATTTAGAACTTTTTTTAAAAATTAAGCTTAAACTTTGAAATATAAGCAACAAAAAAATAAAGGGAGACAGATACTCAATATAAACAAAAAGATTTGCATAGCGTAATGATTCTATTCCTTTTTGAGCCATGTTCCACCGTTTATTTATCCAACCGTTATTGATATAAGCATTAGTAAACCCTAACTTATAAGCTTTATAAAAACCCAACAAAAAAGCTGTTAATAAAAATAATGGGTTGTAAATTTCAACAATTTTTTTAATAAATTCAAGCTTGTTTCTGATTAATTTAGAAACATCGGTATATATGAATATAAAGAAGGTTAAAAATTGAGAACCAACAAATAATAAAATCATCTTTTTCCAATGACTTCCAAAAAATGAGCTAAAATTATTAGTATAAATATCTACGGCATAAGGGTTAGTATAGTTAAATCCATAAACAACAGATAGACCAAATATTAAAAATAAAGCTAGGAAATAAAAGATAAACTTATATCTTGTAGCGGATTTCCAAACTAGTATGAAGTAAAAAAGCAACAAAAAGAAAGGCATATATAAAAAACTACTGATATGCGTAAAAAAGAAACAACCAAAAAGACCAAGTGACAAAAAACAAAAAATGAAACTAAAGTTTTTATTTTTAATTACAGATTTATGAAATTTTATTAGAAAAAGAAAAGCACTAGTTGTAAAAGCAAGTCCTACTATTTCTGTAACCGGAAATTTGGAAAAAAATGTATGAAGAGGGTTTACGGCAATTAGGAATCCGGCTATCACCGCAGGTAGTTCTTGTCCGCTGATTTCTTTAGTTAATAAATACATGGATATGATTGAAATCAAACTAAAAAAAGTTAACGAATAAAATCTTGCCTGCTCCCCGAATATTGAACTAAAGTTAGCCATCCAGAGTGGGTGAAGCGGGTAAAATTGAAAGACATAATCAGTAATTTTTTTTGGATCTTTAAGTCTGTAAATACCGGGCAAATGTGCTCCGTCATTAAATTGACTAAATTCTTCGTAATATTTTATTTCTTTTTCAGTTTCTAGGTACGGAATTACTTTGTCTTTGACAAAATTCGACCCTTCCCTGTTGTAGTGGGCGGACATATTTACATAAGTCCCCTGATCCTGGCCGCCAATAATGTATGGAAAAGGAGGTAGTCGGAAAACCAAACTGACCAACAAAATTAAGGCTAGTACCCAGGGATGGTTAATATCAATAATTTTTTTTGACACTTTAATTTTAAAGAGCTTTAAAAAAAGCACGTAAATAAGTGCTCCTGAAGATACAGCCCAGATACCATTGTAGGAGTGAAACACTAACAAAACTAAAGAAGTAAAACTGATTGAAACTATCCCACCTAATAAAAATTCGTAGAGATTTATTTTTAAAGATTTATTCTTCATTATTAATCACATTGAGAAAACCCTTTGCCGTTGATTGCCAGGTGTATTTCCGTGAATTCTTGTAACCTTTTTTAATATATTTGTCCTTATGAACAAGTACTTTTTCAATTCCTAGTCTTATTTTATCAACGTCATTGGGAGAAACAAGGACGGCGGAACCATCTAAAACCTCCGGTAGGCTGGAAGTGTTTGAGGCGACGACCGGACAGCCGCAGGCCTGTGCTTCCAACGGCGGCAGACCGAATCCTTCATATAAAGAAACATATGCGCAACATTCCGCTGCTGTATAAATTACAGGTAAATCTTCATCGTCTATAAAACCGGTAAACGTAATTTTATCTTCTAAACCGAGCTTATCAACCAGATCAAAAATATCCTGATTTTTCCAGCCGGCTCGGCCGCCGATAACCAAATTTAATGACTTATGACTAAGGGTTAATATTTTAAAAGCCCTAATAAGTCTTTTCAGGTTTTTACGCGGTTCTATTGCACCAATGTAAACTATGTACGGCTGTTTAATTTTATATTTTGTTAATACTTTTGAAATTACATTTTTATCTTTTATTGGATGGAATTTTTTTTCTACTCCTTCGGCGATAACATAAACCCGGTTGTTATTTTTTACCTTCGGATATAAATTGACCAAGTCTTTTTTAGTATGCTCTGACGGGCAGATAATAATATCGCCGTATTTTATTGTTTTCTTTAATTTCCGTTCATGCGCCTCAATCACTTCTTTAGTATGCCATTGAGGGAATTTTTTCCAGGTCAAATCATGAACTGTAGTAATTCCTTTGGTATTTTTTAATAACGGCGGGCGTAAGAAATCAGAAGTGTGAAAATAGTCCATTTTACCGGTAAACCATTCTATTGGAATAAAGTGCATCTTACCCCACCAAAATTTCATTATTTTAGGCGGAAACCGACAGGAGTGTATTTTTCCTCCCAGCTTTTTAAGTTTATCTAAATAATAAAAGTTTTTTGGCCTTCTCAAAGAGGAATAAAACAAATGATATTCGTTATTTTTATCTAGCTTTAGAAGAGCTTTGACTAAATTATAGGTATAGGTAGCAACCCCTGACCCAACATAAACCAACATAGAGATATCAAATCCTATTTTAATCTTTGTCTTCATTATTATTAGTGTTATAATTTTATCATGAAAAATGATAAACAGTATTTGAAAAGCATAGTTACAATAGAAGACTCTGATGTTGATGTTGAAAAAATTATTGATAATATTAAGCAAAGTATAAAGAAAAATCGAGTTAAACACCTTCAAGAATTAGGAAAAAAACTACCGGGAACAATAGATGCCATTGCCAGCAGTGAGTATCTTCTTAGGGGCTGGCACAAAAAGGAAATGATTGGAGAAAAATCCGGACGCTGGACACAAAAAGAATTTTCTCTGCTTTTTAATTCCAATCAATCGGATACGGCAAACTTGGAGATAATTGCTCTTCCACCGGATATTGATGAAAAACCATTACGAATCAGTTTAAAAGTTAACGGAAAGAAAATTGACGAAAAAAAAGTTAACAGGGCAGGTATACAAATAATAACTTTCAACTTACCTAAAAAATACCTTGGAAAGAATATAATTTTGGATTTTAGTTTGTCAAGAACTTTTACTCCGGTTGAAAAAATGGCGGGAAGTGATATCCGAAAACTAGGTATTGCTGTCTCTAAAGTTACTAATCAAAAAATTACCGCTTTGGGATCTGAATACTTACCGGAATTAGTTGAATTTCAATCACAAGCACCTCTGCAGTTGGAAAAAATCAAATACCATGTCAATCCTGAAAATAAACTGCCCCATCAAACCAGAGCAAAGTTTTTCAAAAAATTAATTCTTAGAGTTATTAAAGTTTATACCTCTGTTCAAATCGGGTTCAACATCCATGTTCAGGAATTTTTATCCGGCTTAACCCAGAATATTCAAACTATAACTGCGTATCTTAAAGATTTAGATGCTAAAGTTCACCAACTTGAGAAAGATGATGAATATCAACCTCTATATTGGGATAAAGAAAAAGACGATTTTTATTCATTTCACCAGGAAAATTTTCGAGGTAAACCCAGTGAAGTTAAACAAAATTTTAAACACTATTTAGACTATTTAAACTCAGTTAGTTTTTACACCGGTAATCCATTTATTGATTTCGGCTGCGGCAGAGGTGAATTTTTAGAACTCCTTAAACAGAAAAATATCAATTCGTTCGGAGTTGATATTAATAGTAATTTTATTGATCTGATTAGAAAAAAAGAGATTATTGTTAAAAAAGCAGACGCAATTGAATTTATTAAAGAATACCCAAAAAAAATCGGCGGAATGTCAGCCTTTCATCTTCTTGAACATTTCAGCTTTCCGCAATTGTTCGATTTTCTTAAATTGGCTCATCAAAAACTAAAAATAGACGGTAAAATTTTTATCGAAACACCCAATCCGGACAACTTAATTGTTGCCGGGGAGTGGTTTTATTATGACTACACCCATCAAACCAAACTGCCGCCGGAATTGTTAAAAAACTTATTTGATTACATCGGTTTTAAAAATATTAAAATAATTCCTCTGCATCCTATCAGAGAAACTAACTCGGAAATTGAAGAACGAATTTTCGGCCCTCAAGATTACGCTCTTATTGCAACCAAATGAAACTACCCAAAGAAGTTAATCAATTTATGGAATCCTTTTCGGAAGCCGATGCTATCGGTTACCATGCTTTAGGAATCCACCATTTACTGATAAAAAATGACATTAGAAGTAATATCTACAGCGACAACATCCATTTCAAAAAATTAAAGCCGAGTTATAAAAAGTTTGACGAATACTTTCAAGAAAATCACTCACAATCTGTTGTCAATATAGTTCATTATTCTATTTTCTGGAAGAAGTTGGATAAAATTAAAAAAATGGCCGGCAGAAAATTATTGATTTTTCACAATATTACACCACCGGAATATTTTTCTCATGACAAACGTTTTCAATCCCTGCTTCAATCCGGTTATAAACAACTGAATGAAATGAGTTCCATTTTTGATCAGGCAATTTGCGTTTCCAATTTTAATAAAAAGATTCTCCAAAACCACGGCTTCAAAAAGCCAGTAGATGTAATTCCGCCTTTTGTTAATCTGGACCGCAAGTTTTCAAAATTTACCAATCAAAAAGTTAACAGAGATGAAAAAACAAAAATCATCTATGTTGGTAAATTTGCACCTCATAAATGTCAAGAGGAAATCGTCAATTCTTTTAAAACCTACAACCGACTTTACAACAATAATTCTGAACTTTATTTAATTGGTGGATATAATCCCAATGATAATTTTTATAATTTAGTAAAAGCAGCTGTCAGCAATCAGTCAAAAATAAAAATAACCGGAAAAATACCACTTAAATCACTTGTTGCCCATTATCAGACTGCAGATGTGTTTTTGTCTTTGAGTGAACATGAAGGATTCGGAGTACCTTTAATTGAATCAATGTATTTTAATCTACCGATTGTTGCTTATTCAGCAGCGGCTGTGCCGAGTACCGTTCAATCCGGAGGAATTCTTCTTAAAGAAAAATATCCGCTTCTTGTAGGTGCTACAATTAATGAACTGGTGGAAAACAAAACTCTTAATAAAAAAATTATCAAAAATCAGCAGGAGGAACTAGAACGTTTTAATTATAGTAAGATAGAAAAGAAAATACTTAAATGTCTAGCAAAAAATTAAAAGTTGGTTTTGTCGTCCAAAGGTACGGTAAAGAAGTTACTGGAGGAGCCGAGCTTCACGCTCGTTGGTTGGCCGGTCATTTAAAAAAATATTGGGATATTGATGTGATTACAACCAAAGCGATAGACTACGTAACCTGGAGAAATGAGTATAAAAAAGATAAAGAAAATCTTAACGGTATTGACATTCTTAGATTCCCAGTTGATGAGGAAAGAAATATAGAAGAAATTCCTGAAATTGACAAAACTGTTTTTAACCAGGAGCACAGTCTTGAAGAGGAAATCTATTGGAATAAAAAACAAGGTCCCTATTCAACAAAACTACTCAATTATCTTAAAAAAAATAAATCTAAATACGATGCCTTTGTTTTCTTTACTTATCTTTATGCCACAACCTATTTTGGTCTACCTTTGGTGAAAGAAAAAGCCTTTTTAATCCCAACAGCCCACAATGAACCACCGATATATTTGGATCTCTATAAAAAAGTTTTTAAATCTCCGTTGGGGATTATTCCAAGTACCGTTGAAGAAATAAAATTAATTCATAAGCTGTTCAACAATGAAGATATTCCATTCAGGATAACCGGAATCGGCATAAATGTACCTGATAGAAAATTAATCGATTTTCCAAAAGTTAAAGAAAAGTATGATCTTAAAAATCCGTATATGATTTATATGGGGCGGATTGATCCAGGCAAAGGCAGTCACGATTTATTTGAATACTTTCAGAGGTACAAAGAAATGTCAGATTCAAATCTGGATTTAGTGTTAACCGGTAAAGCAATTATGGATATACCTAAACGCAAGGACATCAAGTTTCTCGGTTTTGTTTCCGAAGAAGAAAAATTTTCTTTGATTAACGGCTGTCAGTTTTTAATTAACCCGTCTGCTTTTGAATCCTTGTCAATGATTATTATGGAGGCCTGGCTTTTAAATAAACCGGTTCTTGTTAACGGCAGGTGTGAAGTGCTTAAAGGCCAATGTCGGCGGAGCAACGGCGGTCTATGGTATGAAAATTATGAACAGTTTAAAGAAATGATCCCCTGGATGTTAAAACACAACAAAGAAAGAAAACAAATGGGTGAAAACGGCAAAAAATATGTTCAATCCAATTATTCCTGGGAGGTAATTGAACAAAAGTTTTTAGATTTTATTCCGAAAATTTTGCGCCAAAATCAATAAGCCCGTCTCCTTCCGCTTTTGACTTAAACACACTAAAAGAATATTTTTTTTCCTGCCAGTCGTATTTTTGGTGATCACGGCTGTGTATAGCCGCTGTAACCAGTATTCTACCGTATAGAATCGGCAGACTATTTATTTTAAATGAAACTTGACCATTCCCTTTCTCTATTTTTAAATTCCTTTCTTGAATAAGACTGTTTGTCCCATAAAGATGCGTTCCATCTTCTTTATAAAAAGCAATTCCAAAAACAATATCTTTAAAATCCTTATTCGATTGATATTTAATTGAAACTTTCATTTTTTCACCGCTTAAGAAAGTTGATTTACGTTGATTGTTTTTATCTTTAAAAACTACTTTTTCTATAAAAATTTCTTTTTTGTTATTTTCTTTTTGTTTTTTAGTGCCGGTAATTTTTTTACTATCTTTTTTACCCGATTCACTATGTACATATTTATCCACCATCTCATCCGGCTGGCCTTGTTCAACAATTTTTCCTTTTTCAGTGATTATTATCCGGTCGCAAAAAGCCCTAGCCGCACTTAAGTCATGTGTAACAAATATTATTGTTTTGCCTTTATCCTTTGCTTCTCTCAGTTTTTCATAACATTTTTGTTGAAATCTAAAATCGCCGACGGCTAATATTTCATCAATTAAAAGCAGTTCATAAAAAGCGTTAATAGCAATTGAAAAACCCAGACGCATGTACATTCCTGATGAATAGTTTTTTACCGGCTGGTTGATAAATTCCCATAAATCGGCAAAGTCAACAATTTTTTTAAATTTTTTATCAATTTCTTTTTTAGTCAGGCCGAGGATTGAACCGTTAAGATAAATGTTTTCTTTGCCGGTCAGATCCGGATGAAACCCGGCGCCTAATTCAATTAAGGGAGAAACTCGGCCGTTGATGTTTACTTCGCCTGAAGTCGGCTGGGTCACTCCGGCAATCAGTTTTAATATTGTTGACTTACCTGCCCCATTCGGACCGATTATACCGACTGTTTCACCTTGTTTTACTTGAAAGCTAATATTGTCAACGGCATAGAGTTTGTTCTTTTTTTTGCCGCTTATTTTCTTTTTGAATAAAACCGGCAGCATTTCTTTCAACGTCCGCTGGTTTTGCAGATTGTAAATTTTTGAAACCGATTTGAATTCCACTGAATAATTAAGAGATTTAGACATATAGAATTTTAGATATTTAGATTAAATTAAATATAACCAATTAACTTTTAACATTTGATTTAACTTTAGAAATAAAACTATTCATCATTTTCATTAGATTATAACTGTCTTCAATTAAATTATTAAACTTTTTGTCGGAAATATATCCCAGGTCGTGTGAAAGAATCAGAAAATAAACGGTTTCATCAAGTGAAGATCTGGCCTGATAAAGGTATTGAATAAATTCTTTTTTGCTTTTCCTGGAATAACCTTCAACTATATTAGCTGGAACAGAAGATGCTGATCTTCTTAACTGTGAGGTAATGCCGTATTGTTCATGTTTAGGAAATTTTTTTGTTTCATTGTAAACATCAATAGTAAGTTGATGAGCTTTATGCCAAATTTTTAACCGGTAAAAATTGAATTTTTTTTCTATTTCCATCTTTCTATTTTTCTATTTTTCTATCTTTCTACATGTCTATATGTCTATACTTCTATATTTCTATATTTCTATATATCTACATGTCTATACTTCTATACTTCTATATTTCTACACCACGTCGGCAAATTTGCCTTCCAACTTTCTAAAGGTAAAACAACCAATGAATAAAGTTATCAAAGAAACAATTAAGGCAATTCCTAAATTCGGTAGATTCGGGGCTGTTCCGCCTAGAATAACCTGCCGGTAGGCATTAGTTAAAACCGACATTGGATTAACGGCAAAAATGAACCTTAATCTCTCCGGAGCCATTTCCACCGGATAGATAACCGGGGTTAAATAAAACCAGAGCATTAATATTAGTCCCATTAAATATTGGACGTCGCGGTAAAAAAGATTCATTGCTGAAATAAATAAAGCGATCCCGTATGTAAATATGACTTGGATGATAAATATAAGCGGTACAAAAAGAATGTTATTTAATATATTCGTCGGCTGTTGGTAAACAATCATAAAAATAACAAAGAGTAATGAAGCAAGAACTAAATCAACTCCTTTAGCTAAAAGACTGGCCAGAATTATTATTTCCCTGGGAAAATAAACCTTTTTAATTAACGACCCCATACTGATTAAGTTGTTCATTGACGAATTTAAGGAGTTGGTAAAAAAGTTCCAAAATAAAAGGCCGGAGTATAGGAATAGAAAATAAGGAACACCAGGAACTTTTATACGCATAATTTTTGAAAATACCAGCGTCATCACCAGCATTTGAAAAAACGGGTTAAGGATTACCCAAAAAAAACCAAGAATAGACTGCTTATACCTGGTGGCTATCTCCCGTTTGACTAAATTAGCTAACAAATCCTTGTGATGTTTTTTCATCTCTTTTATTTTAGCATTATTTTTGACCTATTCCGATTCGCGAGCCGTTTATATATAATAAACTAGAAAGGCCAAACCAAAACATTTGCCTTAAAAATTTAATATAGTATAATATAACTTATTATAAGATAATATTATATATGGAAATTAATAGAAGGATAATAAAAAAACTAGAAAAATGTTCCAGCCAAGAGTTGGCAAATAGAAAAAGATGGTTGGAAGAAGATGGAAATGGTCGAGAAAGTTCAGGTGCAAACTTTGAATATGCCGTAATTCAGTCATTACTCGATCAAAAAAAAAGAGTTAAATAATTTAGATTTGATTTAGGATTTGTGAGAAACCTCAATTGGTATACCATAGCGGATGCAGAGGGCTTCCCTATCAACAGTCTTTAACTTTTCACCAATCAGTGTTTTTTCTTCCTCTAAGTCATTTATGCGATTTTGGTGGAATTTTATTTCATTATTAACTTCATTAATTCTTGATATTAATTCCTGCTGTTCATTTCGGCTGTCTTCTAGCGTCTTTGGCCTGTCTTTTATTGTTTCAACCATACCATGGATTGTAACACAATCTTTAGGTTAAGGGATTAAAAAAGAATATTTTGAAAAAGCGGGCAGTTTCATACCGGGATTAGGAAGTTTTACAAAAACAAACTGATTGTCTTTTTCCGGAACTAATTTTTGAACTGATTTCCAAAAAGCGGCGTCAACATCGTATCGGTCACCGAAAAAAGCATAAAGCTGATAGTCTGATTTATTAATTACATCTGCAATTGTCTGTGCGTTTTCCGGGTTAGTTTTCGGCCTTTGCCATAAAAAACTCCACGCTTTTTCAGCCGAAATTAATAAACTGTCGGGAAATTCCTTTTTCAATACTTCCGATATCGGGCGGTAGTTTTTCAGTTTCCCAACCGCCTTAGCAATCTGGTGGCCTTCAACCGGCTGGTTGGTAGCAAAAGCGCCGATAGATACTCCCCTATTTTCAAGTTCTTTTAATAATCTTATTGATTGGTTTGGCAAACGTCCCGGGCAGATAGAAAAGAGTTCTTCCGGCGGGTCACGGAGAACAAAATCAACGTCATACATTGTCCAAAGTTTTTCCGGTTTAATTTTTTTAGTTTCTGCAAATGAAAGAAGAGTTTCTATTCCCATATTAAGGGCCTGGGGAACTGATTTTGCTTCCTGAGGTGTAATTTCAATTACCGGAAAATCAGCCCGGTAGTCAAATTCGGATTTATTAACCGGCGACAGCCATTCCCCCGCCTTTTTTAAACGTTCCATTTTATATTATAAGACAAAAGTTAATCCCAGGCAAGGCGGGGATGGCCGGGTCAGGGATGTTGGCGTGAAATATGATACAATATTTAAATGCAAATTAGACGGTTTATTAAACTGACATCAGCAGTGCTTTTCAGTGGTTTATTACTGCCTCGTCCGGTTAATGCTTATCTTGATCCGGGAACCGGCAGTTATATTATCCAAATAATTATCGGCGCTTTTCTCGGCGGGGGATATTTGGTAAAAACTTATTGGCGGGAGATAAAAGCCAAGTATAACCAAATGACTAAAAAAGAATCTAAGAATGACGACCAAATTACAGAGTAAAAATATCGACTCCGGGTCATTCCGTGACCCAAGCGGGTTTATTTTTTACCGGAATAATCAGCTTTACCGGCAGATAAACAAGTCATACCAAAATGACTTTGATTTGTTTATATCGTCCAATCTTTACCAAACACTGGTTGATAAAAATTTATTAATCCCCCATCAAGAGGTTGATGTTCAGCCGTTTGATGCCGATACAGCATATAAAATAATCAGCCCGGAAAAAATAAAATTTATTTCCTATCCTTATGAATGGTCGTTCAGCCAGCTTAAAGACGCCGCTTTAGCAACGCTTAAAATTCAAAAAATTGCCCTTGAAAAGAATATGGTTCTAAAAGACGCCAGTGCATATAATATTCAATTTGAAAACGGCAGACCGGTATTTATTGACACTCTTTCCTTTGAAAAATATCAATCCGGCCGTCCTTGGGTCGGCTACCGTCAGTTTTGCCAGCATTTTTTAGCTCCGCTCGCACTTTGTTCATATACCGACATCCGACTCAATCAGTTAATGAGAACAAATATAGACGGCGTTCCTTTGGATTTAGCGGCTAAATTGTTGCCGATAAAAACTAAACTTAATTTTGGTTTGTTGACTCATTTGCATTTACACTCTAAAAGTCAGAAAAAGTTTGCCGACCAGCCGGAATCAACTAAAAAAATAAATTTAAAAATGAATAAACACTCGCTGACGGCAATGGTCGATAATTTAGAAAATACAGTCAACAAGCTGAAGTGGAAGGAAACTGACAGCGAATGGGGCGAATATTACACTTTTACTAATTATTCGAAAAGCGCTTTTAAAAATAAAAAAGAACTTGTTAAAAAATATTTAAAAAAAGCCGGTCCGAAAACTATTTGGGATTTAGGAGCCAACAACGGCGAGTTTACCCGCCTTATAAATAAAAAAGCTTACGGCATCAGTTTTGACATTGACCCGGCGGCGGTTGAAAAAAACTATCTTCAGGTTAAAGAAAAAAAAGAGACTAATATACTGCCTTTGATTTTGGATTTGACCAATCCTCCACCCTCTCTCGGTTGGGCTAATCAGGAAAGAAAATCACTGGTTGACCGAGGTCCGGCGGATACATTAATGGCTTTGGCCTTAATCCATCATTTGGCAATTTCCAATAATCTACCGTTTGATAAAATCGCTGAGTTTTTCAGCCGGCTTAGTAATTATTTGATTATTGAGTTTGTTCCGAAAACCGATTCCCAGGTTAAAAAACTACTTGCTTCACGTGAAGACATTTTTGATAATTATGATCAGAATAATTTTGAAGCGGCGTTTAAAAATTATTTTGACATATTAGAAACTGACAAAATTAAAGAAGCCCGCCGTACTCTGTATTTAATGAAGAAAAAGTGACCGTAAAAAAGATATTTACTGCTTATCATCCGATTTTAATATCAATCTTTCCGGTTTTATCACTTTATTTATATAACATTGACCAAGTTGAGTTTACTTCTTTATTACCTCCGCTAGGCGCCGGTCTTCTCGTCGGACTTGTTTTTTGGGGCCTGTCCGGACTGATAATCAAAAGCTTGATTAAAAGTGCTCTTTGGACAAGCTTTTTTTTGTTGATTTTTTACTCTTTCGGCCGTATCCCCGTCGGCAGTCCAATTATTTTATTGACAATATCACTAGTGCTGATTACCGCCGGCTTTTTATTTTTATTAAATTCGAACCGTGATTTTCAAAAACTAAACCTATTTTTTAATGTTTTCGGTTTGGTTTTGGTTGGAAGTGTACTCATTCAAATTCTGCCTTACGAGTACGCCAGAGCAAGAAAATCGGATCGAACGGGTTTGCAACCGGTAAAAACGGCTAAAAAAACCGATAACCGTTTTCCCGATATCTACTATCTAATATTTGACCGTTATCCCAATGCAGATGTTCTTAAAAAATATTTTAATTTTGACAACAGCCGGTTTCTTACCGATTTGGAAGATTACGGCTTTTACGTTGCTAATCAAAGTTATGCTAATTATCCGAAAACATTTAACTCATTGGCCTCGTCGCTAAATCTGGAATATCTTGATTTTTTAGTTGATGAGTTTGGTGAAAATTACACCGACCGGTCGCCCTTTTATCGCCTAATTAACAACAACAAAGTGATTCAATTTTTAGAAAAAAACGGTTATACCACTTATCATTTCGGCGACTGGTGGCAGCCGACAAGATTAAATCATTATGCCGAATTCAACTACAATTATTTTATCGTCAACTTAAATGAATTTACCAAACAGTTGATCGGCACAACTCTAGCCGCCCCCTTATACAGCCGTTATTTACACAGCATACAGCCGTCAGACCAAACCGGACAACGGATAGTTCCGGATAAGGAGTTTTCTTATGTATCGCCGAAACAGGAGGTTATTCAAAGAACCGACTACCGGATGAGTAAAATTACTAAAACAGCCGGTCTGGCCGGGCCGAAATTTGTATTTGCCCATATTTTACTACCACATGATCCGTTTATTTTTGACGCCGACTGCCAACCGGCTGAAGAAGAAGCCCAAAAATATTTGGAAAGAGATGAGAAATTCGTTAATCAATTACAATGCACCAACCGGCTGATTAAAGAAAAAATTGACCGGATTTTATCCGTTTCACCGACCGAGCCGGTAATTATTATTCAAGCGGACGAAGGCCCGTTTCCAAAAACGATTTGGTCGGGGGAAAAGGCCTACGGCGAATTAGAGGCAGAAGAAATTGAAAGAAAGTTCGGCATTTTAAATGCTTATTATCTGCCCGGGTTTGACCAGGAAGATTTATATCCGTCGGTTTCACCGGTAAATTCTTTCCGGATTGTTTTTAATCATTATTTCGGGACTGATTATGAAATTCTTGAAGATCGGCATTTTAATATCCAATCTGAAAAAACTCCTTACCAAATGTATGAAGTGTCTTTGTAGAAACCCTATTGTATAATGAACAAATGTCGAATATCTGCACTATCGGCGGCGGGTCAGGCATGCCGGTTGTCAACCAGGCCTTAGTCCGAGCCGGGTTTAATCAAATAAACTCAATTGTCACCACTTTTGACAGTGGCGGCCATACCGGACGGCTGCGAACCGACGAACGCGGCAATCTGCTTGCTTTTTCCGATTACTGGCGGTCGCTGATATCGCTGTGGCAGAACGGAACTCGGAAAAAACTTTGGCAGGAAATGCTTCAATTCCGCGACGGCCGGAATCGCAACTTCGGCAATACATTTTTTAGATTTATGGCGGAAAAAACAGGAAATTTAAGCAAAGTGGATAACTTATTTGTCTCCCTGGCGGGAGCGGATTTTAAAGGTAAAGTAATTCCTGTTTCACTGATTCCGAGCAATATCTGTTTTAAAACAAAGTCAGGAAAAGAATACTGCGGCGAGCATCTGCTCGATGATTACCGGATGTCTTTTGATATGGTTGAAGAAGTCTGGCTTGAACCGCAGGTTGAAGCTAATCCGGAAGCGGTTCAGTGTCTGAAAAAAGCCGATATAATTATTATTTCTCCCGGCAGTTTGTACGGTTCAATAATCGCTAATTTGCTTCCGGAAAAAATGGCAGAAGCTTTTAACCGATCCAAGGCAAAAAAGATTTTAATTACCAATTTAATGTCCACCGCTAATTCCACTCATCATTTCAGCCAGAATGATTATTTTGACGTATTTGCCGATTATCTTGATACTAAAAAACCATTTCATCTTGTTTTAATGCACGATTTTGATAAGTTTGATAAAAAGGCACTTAAAGAAGCGATGAAATTATACGAATTGGAAAATTCTTATCCGATAAAACCGTCTGATGATTCTAAAATAAAAACTTTAATTAAAGACATTGCTGTTATTGAGAAAAATAATTTCCGCCTCCGCCACAGTGAAGAAAGATTAGCTGATGTTTTTGATATGTTAAAATTATAGTATGAAAATTCTTGTTACCGGCGGGGCCGGATATATCGGAAGTTTTACTGTCCGGGTATTGAAAGAGGCCGGATACGATGTAGTTATTTTTGATTCATTGGAAAACGGCCACCGGGAGGCGGTTCCTTCAATTCAACTTTATACCGGGGATTTAAAAACTGACGTTGATAAACTTGTAGAGGTTTTTAAAAAAGAAAACCCGGAAGCGGTTATCCACTTTGCCGCTTATATTGAGGCCGGCATCTCCGTCCGGGAGCCGGGTAGATTTTATCGAAATAATGTCTGCGGTAGTTTAAATCTATTTAAAATTATGAACTCATTTAACGTAAAAAAATTAGTTTTTTCATCGACAGCCGCTTTATACGGGAATCCCAAAAAAATACCGATTAAAGAAACTGATCCTAAAAAACCTACTAACCCATACGGCAGAACTAAACTTATCGTAGAATGGATTTTAAAAGATTATGCTGAAGCCAAAAAATTTGCAGTTATTCCACTACGATATTTTAATGCCGCCGGCGGCACACTAGACGGGTCTCTCGGCCAGGATTATGAAAGACCGACACATCTAATTACCAGAGCATGTAAAAAAGCTCTTGACCCGGAATATAATTTTGCTATTTTCGGCGACGATTACAAAACACCGGACGGAACCTGTATTCGTGATTATATCCATGTTTTGGATTTAGCCGAGGCACATTTAAAGGCCTTGGAATACCTGGAGGATAAAGATTCTTTTTTTGAACCGTTTAACGTCGGCACCGGCCGTGGTTATTCGGTCAAAGAAGTGGTTGAGATGGTAAAAAAGGTTGCCGGAAATGATTTCCACGTCCCGATAACCGACCGCCGGCCCGGTGACCCGGACAAACTGGTTGCCGATTCAACAAAAATTAAAAAGAAACTCGGTTGGCAGCCGGAATATTCCGACTTGGAAACAATAATTTCTTCAGCTTACAAGTGGCATAAAAAACATCCTGATGGATATTAAACAACAACCTCCGAGGTTTCAAGGAATTAACCTCGCAGGTTTCTGAAGCTTAAATATAAGTAATAGGTAATCTTTAACCCCGTACTAAATAACCGACTAACGCGACAAGAGTTGACAATACGATTCCCCAAAGAATATCAACGATAACCACTTTCAACGGCCAGCCCCTTAAAGTTATATAGTTGCTCAAATCATAAGTCGCATAAGTATAAAAGCCGAACAGGGCACCTAAAATTAATGTTTTGACTAAACTGTTTTCTTTTACACCGGGGACAACGGCAAAGATTATTACCCCGATTGGAAAAAGCGAATAAAAGATTACCGCCGCCGGAATATTTATTTTGTCTTTTAAAAAGCCACCTAACTGCCTCTGATAAAAATTGTTGGCGACAAGTGCCAGCCAAATAAAATCAACTATCCAATATACTCCACCGGCAATTAAGTAGGTTTTTAAATAATTCATAATAATATATTATCATAATTAAACTAAATTGAACCTCTAAAATCCAGCTGTTTGGAAAAGAAACGCCGGGCGAAGCGGAGATAATATTTAAATGTATCCCAATTAGTAACCGCCTCTTTTGCTTTCATCAACAGCCAATTCGGTGTAAATACCGCCGTATAGAATTTGCGGACATAGGCCTTTAACTGATCATCGTCTAAATCTGTTTTTAATACCGGCCTGGACATGTCATAGTCATTCCAATCAGTTGTTTTCAGCCGGTTGTTTTCTACCGCCTGGGAAAACAGCCGTGTTCCCGGATAGGGAATAATTATTGTTGACTGTAAACTGTCGATTAATTTTAGCCGAGATAACTTTTTGACGAATTTTAAAGTATTTTGAACATCCTTTTCCGTTTCCCAGGGATAGCCGGTCATTACCGTAATATGTGGTTTTAATCCAGCTTTTTTGGCCTTTTTCAAACTCGGTATAATTTGTTCCACTTTTAAATTTTTATCAAGTTTGTCAAGTGTTTTTTGATTGGCTGATTCCAATCCGTAAAGCAGAAATCGGAAACCTGCTTTGCCCATTAGTTGGTAATCGTCTTCGGTTAAATCCGTATTAAACCGCATATTGCAGTTTATTTTAACTTTTTTGTTGTAGCCGCGGTCAATCATCCCCCGGCAAAATTTTCTTAACCACTCCCCTACCGGAAATGTTCCGGAGTCGTCCATTATTTCTCTGACCGGATAATTTTCTAAAATGTGGCCAATCTCATCCAGAGCGTGTTTTACACTCATTCTCTGATAGCTTTCAGGTGGATAAAGGGTGTTTGCCCATGAACAGAAAGTGCATTTGCCGTACCAGCAGTCACGGCCGAACATAGTATAAGTTCCCGGCAGACGACCGTAATTAGAGTTTTTGTAGGCGTACAACTGCCACTGAGTTAAGTCGCGGTCGATATAAGGCAGGGAATCTAAGATCACCTTGCAGGAGTTAGTTTCTAACACCTCCGAGGTGCTTACTCCTTTTTGCAAATTATCAATTAGGTTAACTAAACCAAAGTCATAATTTCCGCCGGTGATGACATAGTCAGCTTTAGAATTTTTAAGTGATTCTTCCGGAAGTGCCGTCACGTGGTCGCCGACTAAAATAATAGTTAATGACTGATGATTAATGACTAATTGTTTAAGTTTGTTAATAATCTTCCAGTGTTTATTAATAACCGGGGTTTTGGATTCGATAATTAAAACATCGGGATTAAAATCAATAAGTCTTTTTTCCCACTTTTCATATGTCCAGCCGGCGTTGATGCCGTCAAGCCAAAGGACCTCGTGTCCAGCATTTTTGAGCATTGTCGCCGCATAAGCTGGAACCACCGGGTAAGCAGACCAATTGGTATTTGCCCACTGGAACTGTCGGTTTTGACCAAGCAAAGCAACGCCTTTTTTTGACCCCAACGGCGGATATCCAACGACTATTTTCATTCTAACCACCCACTTAAATCACGGTTAATTAATTCCTCCAATTTTTTTATATCGTCTCGGTAAAATTCTATTAATTTATATCTTAGCGATTTTTCAATAGTAGGATAAGAAGATCTAGTTAGACCGTATTTTTTGTAAATTTGATAAATTATATTTTTGCCAACCAACTTTTGTTGCAAATTATGAGGTAAAAACTGGCTAAGATTACTATAAATTTGAGATAAAGTTTTTTTCAATATTCCATTTTTAACCTTCATAGTTGGATTAATTTTCCTGTCCGCGGATTTAGGTATGAAATCGGAATCAACTTCTAAAAAATTATACAACGCAGACAACGCTTTTGAGGGGTTTGTTTTTATATCATCAAGCAGTAAAGTGTGTATTTGTCTTTTATCAAAAATATAATAATATTTTTTTAAGTGCTTATAAAACAAACCTCTTTCCAAGTATTCCTTTTGGTTAGAAAATTTTTTAAAACTATCAGGTACACTGGCACTTACTGTACTTTTTCCAAACCAAAATAATGAATAAAGCATGTCCACCGGATTCCTGAGAACAGCAATTAATTTTATATGAGGAAAATGCTTTTTTATCCTCTTATGGGCATGTGTATCGCGGTAATAATTGGTTGCAACTTCACCCCTTATTTTTCCCTTTTCAGCCAAAGAAAATTGATCCAGATACCATTTTAACCCTTTAGTATATTTCGACGGAATGTTTCTCCAAAAAATATGACCGTGGTTTTTATAAAAAAAGTACAGCTCTTTTTTATTCGGCAGTAAAATTTGCGGATGTTTATCCAAACAATCGGCCAGCCAAGTTGTCCCACATTTAGCCGCTCCAATACCGATAAAATCTATTTTTCTTTTCATTCTATTGTTTCCAATTATCTCGATTAATTTCAGACCTAAAAAAGAAACTTTCTATTGTTCCTTGCCCGTAAGCAATTAAAGTCAGCCAGCACATTAGTGGGTGAATTAACCAGGCGTTTGATCTTTTATTTAAATATCCGCGTAAAGCCTGTATAAATAAAGGAAAAATCAGCAAACAGTTTAGTATAAATTCAAATATAGTTAAGCCGAAGTTTATAGTTGAATTACCTCCCCAACGATATTGACGTTTTTGGTAATTGGGGGAAATAAAAATTTGAGCAGTATTTCGGCGGGCAAGCATATCACGAATACGACGATGTTGTTTTCGATAAAACCTTTTAAAGTTACTGCCGCAGTACAAATGCTGAATACCTATTTTTACCTTAGCATAATTAATTACTTCCCCTTGGCTGATAACGTGAGGCAAAAAATCAATATCAAAAAAATAGTCGCCCTCAAAGTATTCTTCAAGAAAATTTTTTCTAAAAATAGGTCCGTTTGCCCCCATTGTCGGTAGGTTTGTTTTATTTAGTTTTAATTTTAACCAACCACCGTTATCTTTTTCAACAATCTTCATCCTCGTCCATTTTTGGTCAATATAATTCCAATGATCATAGTTGCCGATAAAATAGCAAAGCGGATCATTCATTCCCATCAATGCACAATAGCGATCTATTATTCCGTCTTTGGCAAAATAACTAAACTTCCAAGGTTCACTGCCGATAATTTCGTCATCTGAAAATGGTTCCACCATTTTATTAAGCCACTTTCTGTTTGGTAAAACGTTATCTGAATCTAAAAAACAAATCAGGTGATTACCGGCTTTTTTTAATCCAACTGCCTTTCCCGCCTCTCCTGTCTTCAATCTATTCGATACAATTTTTGCCTTATACTTCTTGGCGATATTCAATGTTTCATCTGAAGAACCGCCATCAGCGACAATAATTTCTATATCACCGGTATAATCCTGATTAGCCACTGATTGAAGACAGTGACTAAGTGTTCGCTCGGAATTTAAGGTCGGTACAACAAAAGAAACATTTTCCACTAGTCAAAGTATAACATTTTGATATACTAATATTAATTATGGTGATTAATAAAATCAAAGAATTTAAATTCAATGATTGGTTTAAAGAAAACAAAATTCAATTATTAGTTATATTCTTACTGACAACCATTGCCTATGCCTCTACGTTTAACAATCAATTTTTATCTGACGATATTAAAGCTATTGCAGAAAATCCCAATTTAAACAGTTTTAAATATATAACAGAAAGATTTCCACTTGTTGTTAGACCTTTTTTATATTTCCTAATAAACCGATTATTCGGACTGACCCCGGTACCTTATCATATTTTAAATACTTTTTTTCATCTCGGATCTGTATTAACCATTTATTTGCTTGTCTATTTACTGCATAACCAAACTACTGCCTTTATTACATCAATTCTAGCCGGCATTCACCCAATAATGATTGAAGCTGTAACCTGGATATCGGGCGGACCTTATTCTACTTATAGTTTTTTTGTAATTTTGGCCTTAACCTTTTTTCTTCTCGGTTATAAAAATAAACTTTTTAATTGGCTGTCGGTAATATCCTTTCTCTTAGGTTTAGCAACCTCAGCAAAGGCAATGTCTTATCCATTTATTTTAACCTCCTTAATTATTTTCAGACCTGATATTAAATTTAAGATGGAATGGAAAAAAATTATTATTCCTTGGGCAATTGGGATAACGGGGATTATTTACACCGCCACCTTAATTCCTCACCGTTTAGAAACCTTAACTACCCGGTATTATCAAAATCCCCAAATGCTTAATCCTTTTCATCAAGTCCCAACTGCCGTTACCAAATATTTAGAATTAACTTTCTGGCCCAAAGCACTAACCCTTTACCATACTGAGATTAATCTCATCAAGGAAAGAGAATTTATTAAAAGGGCGGCTGGCTTTTTAATCTTTGCCGTTCTAGGAATTTATACTCTTATTAAAAATAAAAAGATATTTTTTTGGTTTATGTTTTCCGCTTTTGCTCTTGGGCCGATGCTTACCCCATTTGGTGTTTCCTGGCTTGTGGCGGAAAGATACGCTTACTTAGCAATGTTTGGAATCTTTGTTCTTTTCGCTTGGGTATTGGACCGGATTAATCAAATAGATAAAATTAAAAATATTCCCTTAATAATCTTTTTGTCGGTTATCATTCCTGTTTTAACCTTAAGGACAATTGTCCGCAACAATATCTGGCAGAACCAGGACCAACTTTGGCTGGCGGCAGCTAAATACTCGCCGCACAGCGCCCAAAACCATAATAATCTTGGTGATTTGTATGCCCGTCACGGAAATCTTGAAAAATCTATTTTTCATTTTAAAAAGGCGATTGAGATTAGACCGGGATATGCTGACGCTTATCATAATTTAGCTAATGTTTACTGGCGCAGCGGCCAGGTGGAAACGGCAATACAAAATTATGAAAAAGCTCAGGAATTTAATCCGAATATTTGGCAGACCTGCCAAAATCTGGGAATTCTTTACTTTGAAATAGGCGAAAAGGAAAAGGCGCTGGAACAGATGGAAAAAGCCGTCCAGCTCAATCCGAATGATGCAAATTTATACGCCAATCTTGCCAAAATGTATGCCAAACTGGGCGAAGAAGAAAAAGCCCAAAATGCCGCCGCTAAATCCCAACAGTTGCAAAACCAACAGTCCCAGTAACTTGTTTTCACGAACGTTATACATTTTTTATACATAAAATTTAAGTAACGTTCGTAAAAAATGACTAAAAGATATTACTTTTTATCAAGTTTATTTTGGTTAAATAATCTAAAAATTGAACTGCAAATTGATAATTTATTTAGCATTTCCTCATCGCCCAGGGCCAAAATCAAAAGTAAACTATACTATTGGAAACAAAAAAAATTTATAACCACAACTGAAGATAATAAATTATTTTTAAACAACAAATGCTTAACTTTCCTACAGAGTAAATTTCCAACTTGGTTTTTATATACAAATCCCTGGGATGAAAAATGGACTTGTATAAACTTTGATATTCCCAATAAGCTAAATACAGCCAGACATAATTTTAGAAGAAAACTGCTCCATTTTGGATTTATAAATTTGCAAAGGAGTGTATTTATATCACCTTATGATTTTGGATTTGAATTTGTCGAAGAAAAAATAAGGAGATATGTTTTTATAATTAGAGCAACAAACAACCCTTTTAATTCTATGAATCAATTCTATCAAATTTCGGGGTTAAATATTCAAAAGGAAAGGTTTAAAGAATTACTTAAAAGAAAAAAAACTACCAAAACAAATTTTCAACAACTGCTTAAGAACTATGTCTTAAATAAAATGAACCATTCTTTGTATCCACAAAAGTTAGACCCAAATACAAATTTAGAAACCAAAATCAGAACTATTATTCACGATCGTTACAAGTATTTTATACATAAAATTTGAGTAACGTTCGTAAATAAATATATAAAATTGGTGTTTGGTGATTTTATTTGCTGGTTAGATAACCTTTTATAAAGTTTAGTCCGTAAACGAGATGGGTTAAAAATATTGAAGGAAGCGTTAAAAGAGCAATCAGTAAATTTTTACTCAATAACCAAACCTGCCAAAAAGTTAAAATTAACATCCAGATATAAGCACTGATAAATCCAAGGTACGTATAAAAAAGTATTTTGGAGATAAAAAATGTAGTCCATCCGGTTAATAGACCAATAACAAACAAAGGCGGAATCCAATAGCCAATACGGTTTGATGTTTTCGGCAAGATGCGAGCAAATAGTCCCCGCTGTCGGCCGTATCGTGAAACTTGTTTCAAGTGGGGTGGAAAGATTTTTCTCCGGTGGTGATAAACTTTAACCCCCGGATCATAGATTATTTTTTTATTAAACTTATAAACTAAATCACAGCAAAGTTTTGTATCCTCGCCAGGATAAAATTTCGAATTAAAGCCACCTGCTTTTTTTATATATTTTTTTTTGACGAACAGGTTGAATGTTGGATAATCATCAACTTCTCTTTGATTACCCGGTAAACACCGGTAAATTCCAGCTCCGCCGGCGCCCAACCAAGTTGACCAGACCCACCCGGAAACTTTTGCTGAAAGAGAGTCATTAGGAGGTGTCATACCCGGCCCGCAAACACCGGCTGCCCGGGGATTGTTTTTAAAAACCTGAACTGCTGTTTTCAACCAGTTTTTTTCCGGATAGGCATCGTCGTCAATAAAAGCTAGGATATCCGCCTTTGATTTTTTTATTCCAAGATTACGTTTATCAGACGGACCTGTCTTTGGCCAAGAGGAAATAATCTTTACCCAATCTGGAAATTTATATTTTCGGCCGGTTTTATCCGGCACAATAATCAACTCAAAATTTTGATAAGTTTGTTTTTTTAAGGCCGGAATTATTTCATTTGTAATATATTTATTTATCTCCCGGACCGGAATAATTATAGAAACCAGCTTATTTGTCATAATATTTTAGAATTTTTAACCGATAAAAAACCGCCAAAGTATCTCTAAGCATACTCCAAACCGTAAATGCTTTTACACTGGAATATTTAATTTTTCGGGCATCCATTTCCACCGGACCGTCATGAATATTCGTATAGCCGAACCGCTGAGCAACCGACAACATTTCTATATCAAAGGCATACGCCTTTACCAACAGTTTAGGTAAAACATCTTCTAAAACCTCACGCCTGAATATTTTAATACCCCGTTGGCAGTCAGTTATTTTTAAACCAAATAGAGTTTTTGTCATCGTATGATACCCCCAGCTTAAGATTTTTCTGATTAAGGGATACCCCGTTACTTTTGAAGCGGAATGCCGGACTGATCCAACAATAACATCCGATTCATACCACTCCATGTGGGAAAGAAGCAATCTTAAACCCTCGGGATGAATTTCCATACCGGCGTCCAGAAAAGCCACCAAGTCACCTTTTGATCTTTCCATTCCATACCTGACTGCATGTCCTTTTCCCTTATTGACAGGATAGCCGATTACTTTTAATTTTTTTAGTTTTGTATTTTTAGCTTTAGAAAATGTTTTATCAATATTTTTACCGTCAACTACACAAATAATTTCATAATCACTCTTGAGTTGTCTCAAAACACGATTAATTCTTCTTAAATCTTTAACTATAGTTTTTTCCTGTCTATATGCAGGAACAATTACTGATAACTTACTGCAGATTCCGGCCATAATTAAATTTTACCACTATTAAAGAACAAATAATTAACCCACCGGCAACAGAAATCAAAGATACATTAATTAATGAAAAAATATTTTGATGTGAAAATATAATCAGGATTATTTGAACAAGCGCTGCTGCTAAAGAAATAACCGCTGAAAATTTAGATCTGAGCGCTAACAAAAATCTGATTAGTAAATTAAAAAGTGAATATACACTAATAAACATTGCGAATCTAAAGAGATAACCGGCCGCCCCGAGGTAATCATTACCGTAAAGAATTTTCACTGCTAACTCCGGAAAAATAAAATAAACTAATAATCCGGCGGTACAGCAAAATAGACAAAACAAAAGACTTAATTTTAATATTTCTTTAAGTTTAGTTAGTTTATTACGGTTTTTTACAAACATTGGAGAAGCCACTGTCATTATTGTTGATGATCCAAAAAATATTATTTTGCCAAGATTAGAAAGGGCGGCGTATATTCCAGATTGATTAGTAGTCAAATAATACCGAGCAAAAATCACGTCCGAGGTGTATAAGGATGTTAAAGATAAATTTACAATCAGACTTAAAAATGAAAATTTTAGAAAGCTCAAATCTAATTTCGAACTAAAGTTGAACTTTTTATTTGTCCATAATCTGCGAACCAAATATGCTGATAAAATTAAACTGAAAATTCTCCAAATAAGCCAACTGCTTAACCCTCCGATGACTCCGGCGCCTAAACCAAGCAAGATAAGCGCTGAAATAAGTTTTATTGTTGTTGACGACACGGAAACTAATGTTGCTGACAAAAATTTTAATTGCGCTTGTAGAGTTGAACCATAAACAGAGGCAAGAAAAGCAAATAGAATTTGTACGGAAAATATTAAAAATAAATAGAAACCGTCAAGGTGAAGCAGTTTCTTTATTAATGGATAAGTTAAAAGAACCGCCAACCATAAAATAATTGAAATTTTCACTGCAGCCGCTTCTAGTTTTTTCACTTCACCGGTAATTTTTTCCGGATGAGTCGAACCGATTTTTTCAATTACTGAAATAGAAAAAGCACCAATTAAAACAGATTGAAAATATGTTAACGAGATCAGGCTTTGAAGCAATCCGTATTCGCCCGGAGTTAAAAAACGGGCACTGGCAAAATGATAAAGGTAGTTTAAAAAATTACCAACTGCCGTCCCAATTAATATTATCAAGCTCCCTTTAAACAAAGTATGCTTTGTTAATCTAAGTATTTTTTTTAACACTTAAGCAATCCAATACCCCCTGACAAATAACATTGAAGATAAAACAAGAATCGCAAATGAAAACCAATAGATATATCTTGGCAATTTAAGTTTAGCCAAGGTAATAAAACAAGGAAAACAAGCCAAAACATACCTGGGCATGGAAGTAAAAGTTCCTGTTAGGGTTGGCAAAACAAAAGCAAAAGCAGAAAAGATAATCCAGGATCGGGAAATTTTAGTGCCCAGCCAGGCGTATAAGAGTAAAAATATAAAAACAAGCGTAATTAACAGCTCATACCAAACGATAAGGTAAGTATAGCTGGCAATATCGACGGTAAATATCATTTTTAAATAACGCCATAAAACTTGATAGATTAAAACTACTTTGTTTACCTGACGGCCGGCGGTAAAACCGGATTGGGCCTCAATAAAATAGAAAAAGTTGTCTTTGGTCTTGTGCAAATATAAACCATAAACAACGAAACCCCAAACCCCGGTCAAAATTGATCCAATATTCTTGATATGAGGCAAACGTGTTTTTACCAAATACTTTAAGTAAGCCCAACTAAATCTTTTTTGTAAAGCATTTTTAGCAGCATCAAATCTGGATTTCATGTCCCTTTTAGCTTCAATTTCATAGTATTCGTAAATTAAGGCCGGAACTAGAAAAACTCCGATTACCCGGGTATAAGAAGCCAATCCGGCAGTTAAACCGGCCAGAAGCCATTTTTTCTTAGCTGCTAAATAAAAACTGGCAATAACTAAAAGCATGAAAATCGATTCCGTATAAACACTTACAAAATAAAATGCGGTTGGAAAAAAAGCATAGTAAATAATCGTTTTTCGAATAACTGATTCTTCTTCTCCGGATTGACGCATAAGTTCGGTAAGCAGAAACAAAAAAATTAAAAAACTCACTGACGAAATAATAATGCCGCTTAAAACATATCCACCGAAAAGTCTTTGAAATAAACTAATTAATTTTGAATAAAAAGGGAAAAAAGCTTGTTGAAGATGCTGATAACCGTCTCTGGCAATTTTGGCATAATAAAAGCCGTCGTAGTTAGCCCGGGACCAAAGCAAGGGTTGATTAACTACTTTACCGCCCAAGCCCCGTCCTAAAAAAGTTTCCGTTCTTAAAGGAAGAAACCGTGAACCAACATGCCAACCGCCGATTAAAACTATTTGAAGAAGAATAAATAATTTTAAAATTAATTTCCACATAATTATGATTATAATCTGCCTTTATTCTACTTGCAAGGAGTGAGCTTCTAAAGCTGTTTGGTAAATTTCAGCTGTTTTTTGGGCGGTTTCTTCCCAAGAAAACTCTGCCGCTCTTTTTAACCCTTTTTCAATTAGATTATTATAATCATTCGAATCATTGTAGTGTATTTTTCTTAATGCCTTTGCCAATCCGGCAACCGTCGGCTCAGTTAACAATCCTGCTTCGCCGACTACCTCGGGCAAGCTTCCCCGATTTGAACTGACCACCGGACAACCGCAGGCCATTGCCTCTAAAACCGGCAGACCGAATCCCTCGTCAAATGACGGCTGACAGTAAACCCTGGCTAAATTATAAAGGGCGACCAAATCTTCCATCGCTACAAAACCAACCAAGTTTAAAAACTTGGAATTTTCAATTTTCAAATTACAATTTTCAAAATAATTTTGCAGCCAAACCAAATCATTATTTTCTACATGACTTTTGTCATAATTCTTGCTTACTGCTTGCTTGCCGACAATTACCAAAGGCAAATTAATCTTTTTACACGCTTTGACTAAACCCGGAATATTTTTATTTCTGTTCACGTCACCAACATAGAGCGCAAAAGTATCCGGCAAATCATATTTTTCTCTAATCGCTATTAACTGTTCACTGTTCGTTGTTAACTTTTTAAATTCTTCTCCTGCTGCTAAATAAGTTACAAAAATTTGATCTGATGGAAAACCGGTCAAATCAGCAATATCATATTTGGAAGCAAAAGAATCGGTAATAACTAATTTTGCTTGTTTTAAAAGTAATTTTTGAATCTGCCAATAAACTTTTGCTTTTATTCCAGGGGGGTATAAATTTGGATATTTAACCGGAATTAAGTCGTGAATTGTCACCACTATTGGTTTGCTTATCTGCCACGGCCAGGGCATGGTTAGAAAATAGGGATTAAAATAGGGAATATGGAGCAAATCATAATCCTGCCTTTTAATTTCTTCTTTGCTCTTCAATTCCTTTATTTTTATTTGCTTGCCCGCCTTGCTTGCGGAGCTTGCGGCGGGGATTTTTGAGTTTTCGAGTTTTTTCAACGCTTTAATTAAGCGTTGAACATAAAACCCAATTCCCCTCACTTTATGCCCGGTATGTAATGGACTAACATCAATTCCAACAACCATTACTTAATTCTACCATCAATAAAAACAAAAGGTTCAAACCTAAAGAACCTTCAAGGTTGATTGCTACTTGAACCTTATTTAGATAATAGGATATACTTAATTAATGCCTGGAAGAAAAATCCCACTTGTAACAAATTACTTTTATCACGTTTATAACCGCGGTGTTGAAGGACGACCTACTTACACTTCAATTCGAGAATATCGAAGATTTTTAAACCTAATTAGTTACTACCGTTTTCAAGATCCCCCTACTAGTTTTTCAAACTTCAAAAATTACCCCAAAGAAACACGAACCAAAGTAATGAATGATTTAAAAAGAAAACATAAACCACTAGTAGAAATCATTAACTATTGTTTAATGCCTAATCATTTTCATTTGCTTCTGAACCAAACTGAACCTGATGGCATATCAAACTTCATGAGTAAATTACAGAATGGTTATACAAAATATTTTAATAAACGTAATAATCGATATGGCTCTCTCTTTCAAGGTAGATTTAAATCAATAATAATCGAATCTGAAGCTCAACTATTACATGTTTTTAGATATATTATTCTTAATCCATATTCCAGCGCAATAGTTAAAGAAATAGAAAAATTGATTAAATATCCTTGGACTCCTTTAAAAAACTATCTTCAAAATTCTGTCAATGAAGACACACTAAGTAAAGAACTTATCTTGAATTGTTTTACAAGTAAAAAGGCACTTAAAGATTTCATATATAATTATGCCGACTGCCAGCGAAAAATAGAAATTATCAAGCACCTTATTTTAGAAAAACCCGTCTTATCCTCCCAAGGTTCAAACCTAAACAACCTTCAAGGTTAATTGCTACTTGAACCTTGTTCTTTACTATACTGTTGCCGGAATTTGATATAGGCGGTAAGATGGTGAAGGCCGGAATAAGCCGAAAAAACAAATCCGGGAAAACCGTCTAGAAAACCCTTATGGCGCAGAAATAATGACCAAAATGTTTTTTCAGCTTTAAGGTAGGCTTTGACAAACTGACAAAAACTCGGTTTTATTCCGGATTCAATCATCTCCTGAGCGGTTAAACTAGTATATCGATTTGATTTAACTAAATATTCTGAAAAATCCGGATAAGGATAGTGAAGTAAATGTCCTTCCAAAGTTCCCACTTCGCCGTCAACTTCCATCTGTTCATGCACCGATTTACAAGGCAATCGTGCTTTGCCCCTTTTAAAAAATCTAATCACCGGGTCCGGATACTGTCCGGTTTTCTTCATCCACCGCCCGAGAAAGAAATTTTTCCGTTTCAGATAAAATGCAACGTAGCTTTTAGCATTAGGCATTTCGCCTTCAGACGAAATTCTTTTAATTTCTTCTTTTAATTTTTCACTGACGACTTCGTCGGCGTCAAGTTGAAGTATCCACTCACCTTGACATTTATCAATTGCCATTTGTTTATTAATATGAAAAATCGGCTTATTAGTTGTCTTGATTACTTCTGCCCCATGTTCTTTGGCAATTTCTCTGGTATTATCAGTCGAACTCCCGTCAACAACAATTATTTCATCAGCAATATCTTTAACGGCTTTTAAACAAAAACCGATGTTTTTTTCTTCATTATACGTTGCCAGAGCTACTGATAATTTAATTTTGGTCATAAATTTTAGTTGCGTTAAATTCTTTAACAATTGTACCATTTGCAGGCGGTTGATCACGAAACTTAAAACGGCCGAATTGTCTAACAGTTGAGAAACCAAATTCGTCAGGCGGAGTAAGCTTAATTTCTTGCTGCATTTTCTTTGGCGGATATTTTATATAAAAAGCAGTCAATATATAGGGCTGGTCATGTTCAGTTATAATAGTATAGTCCTGGTGAGGATTAGCTTCCATCCATTCCACCGCCTCTTTATAACCCAAAGGCCAGGCAGTGGGATATTGTTGAAAATAATCGACAAAGTAGGCATTAAACCAAAAAACTAAACTGAAAGTGTAGCCAATAATCAATAAAGTGCCGGACATGAGCCGTAACTGTTTAACCTTTAAACAAATTTTAATACCATAAGCAGTAAAAAAAGTAAGTGGAATAACCATTGCCAAAGAACGAAGAGCAGACGGAGCTTGAAATGTCATTGCCGAAGCAATAGGTGAAACCAATATAAAAATTACCGGAAAATATTTATGATCAACTTTATTTTTTATCCAGTACCAAGCGCCGATAGGCAGAAATAAGCCGCTTACTAAATGCATTACCCCGATACCGGGCACTTTGCTTCTCGGAACTTCGTCGCCGGATATAAGCAAAAAATTAAAATCAAAATGGGATAAATAGTTTTCGGCAAATTCTCGGCAGTATTCCAGATACTGATTATGCATTATTCTAACCGGTAAGGACTGCGGTTTTTTGTGCTCACCGCGTAGTTCATTACCCCGCCAAAAAGGTCCCGAATCGGC
>CAYXSV010000041.1:0-5495 GCA_964468355.1 uncultured Gammaproteobacteria bacterium | reverse complement strand
CATCAATATCGATAAGCCGTTTATGAGTCAACACTTGATAATGTTCTCGAGCATCTTTGTCGCCGTGGGGACTGGTTGTAACCACAAATAATTTTCTATCTGTCGGTAAAGGCAATGGGCCTTTTACCCGAGCACCCGTGGTTACTGCCGCCTCAACAATCTTTGCCGAGGCCTCATCTACAATTCGATGATCCCACGCCTTCAATTTTACCCGAATTTTATTTCCTGCTTGTGCCATCGGTATATTAAATTTTCAAAGTTTTTACTTTTCAATCTTAGTTACTACTCCTGCTCCAACGGTTTTACCGCCTTCTCGGATAGCAAATTTTGATCCTTCTTCTAAAGCCACCTTTTTAATAAGTTTTACAGACACTTCCGTATTATCACCGGGCATGACCATTTCTACTCCTTCCGGCAATTTAATTTCACCGGTAACATCGGTGGTCTGAATATAAATTTGCGGCCGGTATCCGGTAAAGAAAGGTGTGTGGCGACCCCCCTCCTCTTTTTTAAGAACATAGATCTCTGCCTGAAATTCGCTGTGCGGTGTTATTGAACCCGGTTTAGCTAAAACCATTCCGCGTTCAACATCCTTTTTTTCTATGCCGCGAAGCAAAATCCCGGCGTTGTCTCCGGCTTGTCCTTCTTGAAGCTGTTTATGGAACATTTCTATTCCGGTGACAACTGTTTCTTGAGTGTCACCAAGACCAACTACTTCAATTTTATCATTGACGGATACTTTGCCCCGTTCAATTCTTCCGGTAACAACCGTTCCCCGCCCTTTAATTGAAAAAACGTCTTCAATCGGCATTAAAAACGGCTTATCAAGCTCTCTTTCCGGAGTAGGAATATGCTCGTCTACAGCGTCAAGTAATTCCTTAATTGACTTAACCGCTTCCTCATCTCCTTCGACTGCTTTTAAAGCCGACCCGGAAATAATTGGAATATTGTCTCCGTCGAACTCATATTTATTAAGAAGTTCACGGACTTCCATTTCAACTAATTCTAAAAATTCTTTATCCTCAACCAGGTCGGTTTTGTTTAGATAGACGACAATTGCAGGAACATTTACCTGCTTAGCTAACAAAACATGCTCCCTTGTCTGAGGCATTGGGCCGTCAGGAGCGGAAACAACTAAAATTGCCCCATCCATTTGAGCCGCTCCGGTAATCATGTTTTTAATATAATCAGTATGACCCGGACAATCTATATGGGCATAGTGGCGATTTTCAGTCTCATACTCTTGATGAGATACGGCCACCGTTAAAATTTTATTTGACTCTCTGGTTACTCCTCCTTTAGCAATTTCTTCATAAGGGACATATTCGGCTTTCCCTTCTTCTGATAAAACTTTAGTAATTGCTGCGGTAAGAGTCGTCTTACCATGGTCAATATGACCAATTGTTCCCACATTTACGTGTGGTTTTTCTCGTTCGAACTGTTTTTTGTCGTTAGGCATTTAATTATCCTCCCTTAACTTAAAAATTTAACTTTTAATAACCGCCAATATTAAACTGGCAATTCTTTTAGATTTTAACATTATAAATTACTATTTGCAACAATCTCTTCCTGTATATTTGTCGGCACTTTCTCATAATGAGACGGCTCCATATAAAAGGACCCGCGACCTTGAGTCAAACTTCTAATTATTGTTGCATATCCCCGAGCTTCGGCTAAAGGAACTAAGGCGTTAATTATCTTTATCTTTCCTCGAGTTTCAGTACCTAAAATCTTTGCTCTCCGAGATGAAAGGTCTCCAATAACTTGGCCTAAAAATTCATCCGGTGCATTTACTTCCAACTTCATAATCGGCTCAAGTAAAACCGGATTAGCTCGTTTAGCCGCTTTTTGTGCCGCCATTGACCCGGCAATTTTAAAAGCCATATCCGACGAATCTACTTCGTGATAACTTCCATCGTAAACCACCGCTTTAACATCGACCAAAGGATAGCCGGCGACAATACCTTTTTCCATTGCCTCCTCAACACCTTTTTCAATCGCCGGTATAAAGTTTTCGGGAATCGACGCTCCTTTTATTTCCGATTCAAATTTAAAACCCTCTCCACGATCCAACGGCTCTAATCTCAATAGACAATGACCATACTGTCCCCGGCCGCCGCTTTGCCGAATATATTTACCCTCCGCTTCAACAGTTTCTGTTATCGCCTCGCGGTAAGCAATTTGGGGACGACCAACATTAACATTAACTCCAAATTCTCTTTTCATTCTGTCCACTAAAATTTCCAGATGAAGTTCACCCATTCCAGAAATAATTGTTTGGCCCGTATCATGGTCAACTTTAGTTTGAAAAGTTGGATCTTCTTCCATAAATTTATTCAGTGCAGTACTTAATTTTTCCTGGTCAGCTTTTGTTTCCGGCTCGATTGAAAGCGAAATCACCGGGTCGGTAAATTCAATTTCTTCAAAAACAATTGGCCGGTTATGATCACATAAAGTATCTCCGGTCACTGAATCCTTTAAGCCAATTGCCGCTACTATCTCACCGGCAAAACCTTCGTCAATTCCTTCACGTTTATCAGCGTGCATTAATAATAAACGCCCTACACGCTCCGTTCGATTTTGAGAGGCGTTATAAACTTTAGATGATCCCTCAAGACTTCCGGAATAAATTCTTAAATAAGCCAACTTACCGACATGGGGATCAGTTTGTATTTTAAAAAGCAGAGCGGAAAGCGGCTCTTCCTTCTCCGGCTTCCTGGTAATTTCTTCACCTGTTTTTGGGTGAACGCCTTCGGCCGGCGGCAAATCAAGTGGACAGGGAAGATAATCAACAATTGCATCAAGTATCAACTGAACGCTGACTGACCTACTGTCCCCCCCCATAATTGGAAAAAATTCATTATTAATTACACCTTTTCTAATTGCCTTTTTAAGCTCATCGACACTAATTTCTTCTCCTTCCAAAAATTTTTCCAGGATTCCCTCATCAACTTCAGCGACACTCTCGAGTAATTTTTCTCGGTAATTGGCCGCTTGTTCTTCAAATTCCTTCGGAATTTCAATTTCCTTTAATTGATTATCCTCAACACTTTCGTATTCATAGGCCTTCATTGTCACTAAATTTATTGCCCCGCGTAAATCATGCCCCAAACCCAAAGGAAGCTGAATTGGAGAAGCATTAGCCCCTAATCTATCCTTAATGCTTTCAACTGATCCGTCAAAATCAGCGCCAACTAAATTAAGTTTATTAAAAACACAAATTCGCGGTACATTATACTTACCGGCTTGGTGCCAAACCGTTTCCGACTGGGCTTCAACACCGGTTCTACCGTCAAAAACCATTACTGCACCGTCTAAAACTCTTAAGGAACGCTCTACTTCAGCCGTAAAGTCAATATGGCCGGGAGTATCAATAATATTAATCCGATGGTCCCGCCAAAAAGTCGTTACTGCCGCTGAAACAATCGTGATTCCACGTTCTCTTTCTTGATCCATCCAGTCAGTAACCGTAGACCCCTCATCAACAGAACCCAACTTATAAGTTCTGCCGGTTTCAAACAACATCCGTTCAGTGGTTGTTGTTTTACCAGCATTAACATGAGCGATAATACCAATGTTCCTAATTAAATCCATCGGAACATCTCGATTTTCAGTTACTTGAATAGGTTGCGCCATAATTACTTACTACTAATAATAACAAAAATATCCCCGCCGTTATAAGCCATATTTTTTCGGCTTTATGGCGGGAAACTGCCTTTTCCAAGGCAATGCAACAATTATAATAACATAAGAACCCCTAAGAAGCAACCTGCCTATCCTGGTCGGATACATCGTTAACACAAAGTAAAACTACTTGATATATTTTATTTGCGTTTTGTTTTGTCATCTCGAGCGAAGACAAGTTTAACTTGTCCGTAGTCGAGAGATCCCTTTTTATATTCCAAAAGAGATTTCTCCACTCGCTACGCTCGGTCGAAATGACAGGGGAACACTTCGTTTAGTTGAAATGACATAATTTACACAAGTTTGATGAGATTTAAACTAGGAGTGTAAACGATGTTTCTCGAACATGATATGAACACAGAATTCTTTAATGCCCTATAATAGTCAAATTTATCTATGCGATCGCATAGATAAATTTTGTAATATCAAGATTAAATTTGAAATTTACCAGCGGAGATGGGAGAAAGCTTTGTTGGCTTCTGCCGCTCGCTCAACTTGTTCTTTTTTACTATAAGCTCCGCCTTGCTGGTTATAGGCATCGATTATTTCTGCCGCTAATTTTTCAGCATAGGTGTGATAATCGGAATTTGGCCTGCCCCGGGCAGAAGTTACCAGCCACCGAAGGGCAAGAGAGTCTTTGCGTTTGCCTCTCACCGGCATTGGCACTTGATAAGCGGCACCCCCAACCCGCCTAGACCGCACTTCTTTATCCGGTTTAATATTATTTAACGCTTGTCGGAAAACAGTCATCGGATCGGTTTTTTCTTTTTCTTTTATTATTTTGAAAGCGTTGTAAATTTGTTTTCTGGCTGTTGACTTTTTACCGTCTTTCATTGCCCGATTAATAAGCTTTGTCACTAACCGGCTTTGATAAACAGGGTCTTTTTCAACTTCTCTGGTTTTAACTCTTCCTTTTCTTGGCATTTTATTCCTCTGTTCCTTGAGCTTCTGATAACTCTTCTTCGCCTCCGGAAACGGCCTCTTCCGTAACTCCGCTTTTCGGTGTACCATATTTACTTCGGCTGGTTTTTCTACCAACCACTCCGGTAGAATCGCCGACTCCACGAACAACATGGTATTTAACACCAGGCAAATCCCTTACCCGGCCGCCCCTAATCATAACAACGGCGTGTTCCGCTAAGTTATGTCCTTCTCCGGGAATATAAGCGGTTACTTCTCTTTGATTAGATAAACGTACTTTGGCTACCTTACGCAAAGCTGAATGCGGTTTTTTAGGAGCCATGGTTTTAACTTGAGTAACCACGCCACGTTTTTGAGGACAATTAATATCAATTAACCGGCCCTTGATATTATTAAGCTTGCCGTGCAAAGCCGGGCTTTTTGATTTTTTACTTGATTTCTTACGGCCCTTACGGACCAATTGATTAATTGTCGGCATAATAAAAATTTTCAAATACTCAATTTTCGAATTTTCAAAACCTATTTTGAAATTTGACTGAAAATAATTATAACATATTTAGGTTAATTTTATTCCAATTTCGCTCTCTCCGGAGTTATCGGTATCTTACGTCCGACTATTACATTTTCTTTTAATCCAATCATTGGATCAACTTTTCCTAAAATCGACGCCTCGGTTAAAACATTGGTAGTATGCTGAAATGAAGCCGCTGATAACCAGGAATAAGTGTTCAAAGCTGCTTTGATCAAACCCAAAATAACTCTCTTGCCCTTAGCCGGCTTTTTATTTTCATCCTTAAGTTCTTGATTAATTTCCTGATATATCGGCTGTTCAACAAATTCTCCGATAAGGAAATCAGAATCTCCCGGTCGAGTAACCTTGACACGACTGC
>CAYXSV010000040.1:0-12151 GCA_964468355.1 uncultured Gammaproteobacteria bacterium | reverse complement strand
TGGAATAACGTTTTTATTGAATATAATCGTAAAGAAAACGGAAGCTATGAAAAACTTGGTCAAAAAAATGTTGATACCGGCATGGGATTGGCGCGGATGGTCGCTGTTTTAAATGGACATTATGACGACTATCGGATTCGGCCTTTAGAAAAAATAATTAAAGTGATTGAAGCGTTGAGTAATGAGCGCTATGGAGAAGATGAAGATATTGACAGGGAGATGCGGATTATTGCCGACCATCTACGGGCGGCTGTTTTTGTTTTGGGTGAAGAAGTTGTTCCGAGTAATAAAAAGCAGGGTTATATTTTACGTCGATTAATTAGGCGGGCGGTTAGGTTTGGTAAATTGTTATCAATAGAAAGAAAAATTACCAGTTATATTGGCAAAGAGGTAATTAATATCTATCAAGACGGCTATCATAAACTGTCATCAAATAGACAGTTTATTTTGGAAAACATTGTTAAAGAAGAAGAGAAATTTTGGCGCGTGTTGGACCGAGGTCTGAATTTATTAAAAAAAGAACTTAAAGAAATTGACCAAAATGGCAGTTTAAGCGGTATGGTTGCTTTTGACCTTTATCAAAGTTACGGTTTTCCTTTAGAAATAACCATTGAAGAGGTTGAACGGCTGAGGCCGGATGTTAAAGTTGATGTTGACGGTTTTAAAAAAGAGTTGTCCGACCACAAAGAAAAATCACGTCGGGCGGCAAAAGATATTTTTAAGGGCGGTTTAGCTGAACAAAAAAAAGAAACAATTCAACTTCACACGGCAACACATCTTTTACATCAGGCGCTAAAAGAAGTTTTGGGAGACCATGTTTATCAAGCCGGTTCAGCAATTACTGAAGAAAAGCTGCGCTTTGACTTTCCGCATTCTGAAAGCTTATCCGATGATCAATTGAAACGGCTAGAGAACCTAGTGAATAAAAAAATTGAACAGGATTTGCCGGTTGTACAAAAAAATGTTACGTTGGAGGAAGCTAAGGAAGAAGGAGCGTCTGTAATACCGGGGAAAGAATACCCCGATGAAGTAAAGGTTTATGAAATTAAGGGCTTTTCAAAAGAAGTATGCGGTGGACCACATGTTAACCGTACCGGCGAACTTGGTAAATTTAAAATTATAAAAGAAGAATCTTCCGGCGCCGGTAAAAGACGAATATACGCACAGCTAAGGGCTAAAGGCTAAGGGCTAAAGGCTAAAGGCTTAATGCTGAGTGTGCCACTTAACGGAAAAAAGAATTTGAAATTAATTTATGCTATATTCTATGTATGGGTAAAGGAGAAAATAAATGGATAATTCTTATTGAAGAAAAAGAAACAGTTGTCGGTATACTTACGGAATCCGGTAATCTTTTAGTAAGCCAAGAAAAGGGCTGGGATGGAGATGATCCAAATAGTTTAGTAGCTGCGCTTGATTCGGGGATTGGCAGTTGTTTGGCCCGTGAAGAAAGTATACCTCGGCCTGAAAAAACAATATTTATTTTACCGCCTTTATGGGTCAGCCGGCAAAGTGAAGTTTTGCCTTCCCGTAAAAAAATACTTCAGTTTGTCTGTAAACACTTAAATTTAACTCCGGAGGGGTTTTTAGTTGGAGAAGAAGTTTTAACTAATTTTTATAAGGATTTTATTGGTGTTTATTTTGGTAGAGAATATCTTAGATTTTCGGTTTTAAGAGAAAAAAGTGTCGAGGTTCAAGAAGAACTGGAAAACGGTGAAGACATTGACCCACAAGACGTTGCAGTTTTTCTCAGGCAGTTGAATGGGAAAGCCATTTTACCTGACCAACTGATATTTTGGGGGAGAATTGGTGAAGGCAACAAGGAACGTTTGCTTTCTTATCAATGGCATGAAGAAAAAATATTTGATAAAACACCAAAAGTAAAAGTTCTTATGTGGCCGGATACTTTTCAAATGGCGGCGCAGATGATTCAAGGGGAAGTTAAGCTTGAAGTGGTAGAAGAAGAGGTTAAAAATGAAGAGCTTAATATTGTTGAAGAAAAAAGTACTGAAAAAGCAGACGATGAATTGGAGGAAGAAAATTATGAACCGGAAAAAAGCCAATCAGCGCCGGTATTTGGTTTTACCAGTAAAGATGTTGCCGGAGACGTTAATTGGCAGGAGGAAAAAGAGGTTACCAGTACACCCGAGCCGGTAGTGGAAGAGGAAATTGAAAAAAAAGAACGTAAAAAAGCGGCGATTACTCGACCGAAAATAAAACTGCCGAAATTTAGTTTTGCCTTTTTAAAATCTAAAAAGGCGTACGCCTTTTTAGCTTTGCCTTTGATTTTAGGGGGATTTTTGTTTTTTGGATATCGTTTTTCAAAAGCAACAGTGAAAATCTATGTAACTCCTGATGAACTATCCGATGAAATTGAGGTTAGTTTAGAATCCGGTGCTGAAAATTTTGACGCCGAAAAAGGAATTCTGCCTGTTGAAGAAGTTATGGTAGAAAAAAGTGGTTCAAAGACAATAGCGGCGACGGGAAAAAAATTAATTGGTGAAAAAGCTGTCGGCGAGGTTAAAATTTTTAATCGGACGTCGGAGAGGGCGGAATTTGAAGCCGGAACCAGCTTAATTGGACCTGATAATTTAGAGTTTGTTTTGGATAATGACGTTTTTGTTGCTTCAAAAACAGCTGATTTGGAAACCGGAGTTGACCGCTGGGGAGAAACTAGTGCTTCAGTAACCGCAGGTAATATAGGAACCGACTATAATTTGGCCTCAAATACCACTTTTACAATTGGAGATTATTCTGAAGATGATTATCTAGCCCGGAATCCGGAGGCAATGTCCGGCGGCACCAGCCGTGAAATTCGTGTTGTTTCGGAAGATGATCAACAAAAGTTAAAAGACGACTTGATTGAAGATTTAAAAAATCAGGCGGAGGAAGAATTAAAGACAAAGTTGGCTGATACTAGAATTATTGAAGGCAGTTTTCAGTCAACGGTCGTTGAGGAAGATTATACTGCTGATGTTGGTGATGAGGTAGACGAGGTAGGTTTGGATCTGACAATTAATTTGACCGCTGCTAAAATTAATCACCAAAGTTTAACTGAAATTGCCGGAAAAGTTTTGGGAGATAAGACAGAAGAAGGATATGAGTTAAAAGAGGGAAGTTTAACGGCCAAACTTGATATTGATACTAATCAAGACGGAGAAAAAACAGCCGGCAGATTAACTTTAAAAGGTAAAGTTTATCCAAAAGTTAATATTGAGGATTTAAAAAATCAATTAACGAGTAAAAAAGAGACGGCTGCAAAAGAGTTAATTAGAAAAACATATCCTCGTATCTACCGGGATGAAATTGTTTATCAACTTCCTTTAACAAAAATATTTGGTTATTTGCCACCGCGGTCAGAAAATATTATTATTAGTGTAGAGGAGTAATTAAATGTCACTTTATTGTTACCAAAAAGCGGAGCCAAAAATCCGTCATCAGCCGAATCGTAAAATAAATAAAAGCCAGAAAAAGCTTTTATCGCTTTTTTTCTCAATTTTTGGATTAGTTTTAGTCGGTAATGCAATTATTCCCCTTTTGAATTATCAATTTAGATATTCAACAAGTTTCAGACAGACAAAGATGGTTAGTCCGCTAGTTCAGGAAAGATCAAGAACATTAGGTTCAATTGCCGCTTCAGCTCATGAAGAAGATAAAGACTATACTTTAATTACTTCCTGGTTTGAAGAAACACCCAAAACGGCAGTTCGTTCAGATTCCGGAATTACCGATTATCGTATTTCAATTCCGAAACTGAATATTGATAATGCCTGGGTAAGTATTGGCGGAGAGGATTTGAAAAAGAAGCTGATTCATTATCCCGACACAGCTCCTCCGGGTCAAATGGGTAATTCTGTTGTCTTTGGACATTCAATACTACCGCAATTTTATAATCCCAAAAATTATGTCTCAATTTTTTCTACACTGCACACCTTGGACTCCGGAGATAAAATAATTCTTGATTATGACGGAATAAAATATGAGTATTTGGTTGAGAAGATGTTTGAAGTGCCTCCTACTGACGTATCAGTTTTGGAACAAAGATATGACGGAAGATATTTGACTTTGATTACCTGCTCGCCGCCCGGGACTTATTTGCGGCGGTTAATTGTTAAAGCGCGTTTGGTTGATTAAACAAGCCGTGATACAATTAGTTTAATTAATAATTTAATTTCAGTTTCTTTGGTCGGAATTCTGAAATTACAAAAAAAAGGAGGTGGAAGGTGTTTAAAAATATTATTGCACCAATTCAGGCCTGGTTATTATCTCAAGGTAGATGTGTCGGTTGTGGAACTCCTTTAGAAAGTGGTAAGCGTGAAAAACGCGACGACGGTACTGAAAAAGTTACTTGTAAATGCGGCAGAATTTTTATTTATAATCCGAAAAAAGATTCATATCGCCGAGCTTTATTTGAAGAGGTTTAAAGTAGTAATAAGTAAAAAGTGATGAAAAAAGTCTTCGTCGAAGTTTTTTTCCTATTGGTTTTGTTGGTTATAGGTGGGTCGATTTTTTATTATACTAATCTACAGTCGGTTAGTGAAGAAAGTAAAAACGAGGATGTCGTCTTTGTTATTAATAAAGGGGACACAACTAAATCGATTGCTAAACGTTTGCAGTCCAAGGGTTTAATTAGAGACCAAAATGTCTTTCTTTTATATCTTTACCTAACAAATCAAATTGGTAAAGTTCAAGCAGGTACTTTTCAGCTGTCTAAAAATTTTAGTGTACCGCATTTAGTAAAAGAGCTTCGCCAAGGCCGTGTTGATGTTCTGGTAACTTTTGTTGAAGGTCAGCGCCGAGAAGAATACGGTTTAGTTTTAGAAGAAAAATTGGGCTTATCTGCAAAAGAATTTATCAGCTTAACAACTAATAGAGAAGGTGAGTTATTTCCTGATTCTTATTTATTTCCAACCGATGTCGTTGTTGGGGAAGTGATAAAAAAACTGTCTGAAAATTTTGAAAAAAAATGGCAGACATTAGAGACTGACAATGAATTAGACAGACAAAAAATTTTGATTTTAGCTTCGTTGATTGAGCGAGAAGTTAAGTTAGCCGAGGATCGGAAAATTGTCTCCGGTATTTTAATTAAAAGGTTAAGAGAAGGTTGGCCGCTTCAAATAGACGCTTCAGTTCAGTATGCCAAAGCCAATAACCAATGTAAAATGGTCAATGGCCAAATGTTAAATGAAGAGTGTACTTGGTGGCCAAAAGTAACCGGTAATGATTTAAAAAATATTGATTCCCCTTATAATACCTATATATATAAGGGATTACCGCCGGCGCCGATTTGCAATCCTTCACTGGCTTCAATAAAATCAGTAATTAACTATCAAGATACAGAATATTGGTATTATATATCCGACAATCAAGGAAAAATGCGTTACGCTGAAACATTGGAAGAACACAATAAAAATATTAATCGTTATTTAAAATAAACTTTTTCTTGAATAATAAAACTATTGTGTTATAATAGAGCCACCAATTAGGCAACGGACTTAGGTCCGTGTATTTTTTTGGTCTATAAAAACCATATGGCAAATAAAAGAATTTATTTAGGTGAAAAACCATCTACTCCAAAACCAACCGACTTAACTAAAGTACAAAAGGAATCATGGGAGAAATTTGTAAATCAGGATTTAGGTGAAACTATTCGGTCAATAACGCCGATAGAAGATTATACCGGTAAAAATTGGCTGCTTGAATTTGGTGAAGTTAAGATTGGAAAGCCGTCAGTTAGTCCGCAGGAGGCCTTCAGAAAAGACCTTACTTATTCAGCTCCGGTTGAGATTGAAACAAAGTTAACTAATAAAAGAAAAAATAAGACGGAAACCGAGGACGTCTTCTTGCTGAATCTTCCGTTGATGACTAAACAGGGAACATTTATTGTCAGCGGAATTGAGCGGTGTATTTTAAACCAATTGGTTCGTTCGCCCGGTGCTTATTTTACGGCAGAGGAAGATGAACGAACCGGAAAAACTTTGCATGAAGCTGAAATAAGACCTTTGAGGGGATCATGGCTTGAGTTTTTAGTCAGCAGTCGAGGAATAATATATGCCCGAGTTGATAGACGAAGAAAATTCCCGGCAACAGTTATTTTTCGTGCCTTGGGTATTCAGTCGAATCGGGAACTAATCGATACTTTTGGTAAATTTATCCAACCGACAATTGAACAGGATTCAACTGAAAATCAAGAACAGGCCTTGCTTGAATTTTATCAAAAAATTCGACCCGGAGAGCCGGCTGTTTTAGAGACTGCTCGTAATAATTTCCGCGAGAAATTTTTTGAATCTCGTTCATATGAGCTGGGTCAGGTGGGAAGATATAAAATAAATAAGAGATTAGGATTGTCTTTTGATGATGAAAAAGAAGAAAATTGGGTTCTAAAAAAAGAAGACCTTGTTTCTGCGGTTAAATATTTGATTTCACTTCAAGAGGGGAAGGTGGAGAAAGTTGACGATATTGACCATTTGGGCAATCGGCGGATTCGTCAAGTTGGCGAAATTATTGTTCAAGTAGCCCTGCGTTCGGCAACAATGCGTTTTGAAAGAATGGTTAAGGAACGGATGAGTTTAGCCAGCCCGACAAAAGAAGGAACAACTCCAACTCGGTTAGTTTCATCTCAAGTGTTTACAAATTCAATTAATTCATTTTTTAGAACTAATCAGTTATCTTCAATTTTAGAACAAACTAATCCTTTATCCGAACTTGATTTACTAAGGAGAGTAACTGTTCTTGGTCCGGGCGGGTTGAGTCGGGAGCGGGCTTCTTTTTCAATTCGGGATATCCATGATTCACAATACGGCAGAATATGTCCGATCCGGTCTCCGGAGGGAATGAATATCGGCCTAGTTACCTATTTAGCTTTGTTTGCCCAAATTAATAAGTACGGATTTTTGGAAGCACCTTACCGGAAAGTTAAGAAAGTAAAATCCGGAGGTAAAACAAAAATGAAAGTGACTGATGAGGTTGTTTATTTACCTGCTGATGATGAGGAAGAATACTATATCACTCATTCCGGTGTGGAAATTGATGACGACGGTTTTATAACCCAGGAGTGGGTTCCGGTAAGGCACGATGGAGAATTTTTTGAGGCGGCAGTTGAAAATGTTCAGATGATCGATTACGTTTCACAGCAGGTTTTGGGTGTAGCCGCCGCTTTGATTCCTTTTGTTGCTCATGACGAGCCGCAGCGAGCTTTGATGGGAGCGCACATGCTTTGTCAAGGTACACCATTGGTAAACCCGGAAGCGCCGATTACGGGTACCGGTCTTGAAAAAACAATCGCCCGCGCAATGGGATGGGTCAAAGAAGCTGAAGAGGATGGAGAAGTTGACTATGTTGATGCCGATAAAATTGTTGTTAAACCTAAAGACGGTGGTAAAGCCAGGGTTTATGGAATGACTAAATACAGAAGAACAAGCCCTTATGGAACCTGTTATACGCAAAAGCCGGTTGTCGAAGTCGGCGATAAAGTTAAAAAAGGTCAAATGATAATTGACGGTCCCGGCTGTCAAGGAGGAGAATTTGCTCCGGGTAAAAATTTATTGATTGCCTACGCACCGTTTGAAGGTTTAGTTTACGAAGATGCGATAGCAATTTCTGATCGTATATTAAAAAATGACGATTTTACTTCGATTCAGATTGAGGAATATGAGGCGGAAGTTGTTGAAACTAAATTAGGTCCGGAAGAAGTAACAAGTGATATTCCGAACGTTGCTGAATCGGATTTAGCTAATTTGACAAAAGAGGGCATAGTTATGGTAGGAGCTAATGTTGGCGTTCATGACATTTTAGTCGGAAAAGTAGAACCAAAAGGTGAAAAAGAGTTAAGCGCTGAGGAACGATTATTAAGAGCCATTTTTGGTGAAAAAGCAAAAGACGTTAAGGATACCAGTTTAAAAATTCCCCACGGAGAAGGCGGCACGGTAATTGATGTCAACATTCTTGACCGTGAAGAGGGTGACGAACTTAATCCGGGTATTAATAAAGTGATTAAAGTTTCAGTTGCTCAGCTTAGAAAAGTAAAAGTAGGAGACAAATTAGCTGGACGACATGGAAACAAAGGCGTTATTTCTAAAATTGTTCCGGCACAGGATATGCCTTATTTAGAGGACGGCACGCCGGTTGATATTGTAATTTCACCGCTTTCAGTTATTGCTAGAATGAATTTAGGTCAAATTATGGAAACGCATTTGGGATGGGCAGGTAAAAAGCTTGACAAAAAATATGCTTTTCCCGTTTTCGAATCAGTATCGGAGGATGATTTAAAGAAAACTTTAGAAAAAGCCGGTCTTCCTGTGGATGGAAAAACTCAACTATTTAATGGTAAAACCGGTGAACCTTACGCCCAGAAGACGGTTGTCGGTATTGCCTATATTATGAAATTGATTCATATGGTACAAGATAAAGTCCATGTCCGGTCAACCGGACCTTATTCTCTGGTAACCCAACAGCCATTAGGAGGAAAATCCAGAATGGGCGGCCAGCGTTTAGGAGAAATGGAAGTCTGGGCTTTGGAAGCACACAAAGCTGCTCAAGGGCTTCAGGAAATGCTGACTATTAAGTCAGATGATATTGAAGGCCGCGGCCAAGCGTTTCAATCAATGATTAAAGGTAAGGATATACCGGAACCGGGAATCCCGGAATCGTTTAAGGTAATGGTAAAAGAACTGGCCGGTTTGGGCTTAAAAGTTAATCCCGTCCAAGAAGAATAAATGGCAAATAAAAACAAAAACAAACGAGATATGGCAATTGAGAATTTTGGAGATTTATCCGAATTTGCCGGTTTAAGAGTAAAGTTGGCTTCGCCAGAAGAAATGCAGCAATGGTCTCACGGCGAAGTAACTGAACCTGAAACAATAAATTATCGAACTTGGAGACCGGAAAAAAACGGTTTATTTTGTGAAAAGATTTTCGGTCCGACTAAAAATTATCAATGTTATTGCGGTAAGTATAAAAAGCGCCGCTATAAAGGAGTAGTTTGTGATAAATGCGGTGTTGAAGTAACTCATTCCCGGGTACGAAGGGAACGAATGGGCCACATTAATTTGGCGGCACCGGTAATCCATTTGTGGTATTGGAAAAACACGTTTTCACCCCTAGCTTATTTGCTTGATATTTCACGTAAGGATTTAGAAGGAGTAATTTATTTTGCTCGTTATATGGTTTTAGAATGCGACGGCCGTGTACAAAGAGGAGCGGCTTCTAAAATTGAAGAAGGCGTTGATAATCGAAAGCAAATAGTAACTAAAAAAATAAAGGAAAAAATGGTTAAACTTCGGGAGTCGAAAAAAGATGAGGAAAAAAAGCTGGAAAAGGAGATTAAATCAGAAGATCAGCTGGCTATAGCTAAAGAGGAATTATCAGTAAAATTCCGTCAGAAAAAACAGCGTTTGAAGAATAAAGAGGCAGTTGAACACGAAAAATTGGAAGAATTAAAAAAGAATTTAATAAGTAAGGCGGAATCAATTGACGTATTATCAGTTTTGACTGAAATGGAATTACAGCATTTGAGAGAATTTGGAGCTGACGATTTTTTTGAAGTTGAAGTCGGGGCGGAAGCAATATTAAAGATTCTTAAAAATTTCAATTTAAAGTCAACTATTCGTAATTTAAGGGAAGATTTGAAAAAGACCAGAAGTAAACAAAAAAAGAAAAAGCTGATGAGGAGAATCCGGGTTATTAATGGAATGATTAAGGCGGATATTGAGCCGACATGGATGATTTTAAAAACTTTGCCGGTAATACCCCCGGAGTTAAGGCCTATGGTGCAGTTAACCGGGGGGAGGTTTGCGACAAGTGATTTAAACGATTTATATCGGAGAGTAATTAATAGAAATAATCGTTTAAAGCGCTTAATGGAACTTGGAGCGCCGGAAATAATTTTAAGAAATGAAAAAAGGATGCTTCAAGAATCGGTTGATATGCTTATTGATGCGTCTAAAAGCCGCCGTCAGCGTTATTCGAAAAGGCCGCCGAGGTCTCTATCCGATTTGCTAAAAGGCAAGAAGGGTAGATTCAGAAGGAATCTTTTAGGAAAACGTGTTGATTATTCCGGACGAAGTGTTATTGTAAGCGGTCCTAAACTTAAATTAAATGAATGCGGACTTCCGCGCGAAATGGCCTTGGAATTATTCCGGCCGTTTATACTTCGCGAAATGATTTTACGTGGATTAGCTCCGAATGTGCGGAGTGCAAAAAATATTCTTGACCATAAACCGCCTGAAGTTTATGATATTTTAGAAGAAGTTATTAAAGAGAAACTTGTTTTGCTAAACAGAGCGCCGACTTTGCATAAGCTTTCCATTCAGGCGTTTAAACCGAAACTGGTTGACGGTTTAGCGATACAGCTTCCAGTTTGTATTTGTTCCGGTTTTAATGCTGATTTTGACGGCGACGAAATGGCGGTTCATTTACCTTTATCTAAAAGAGCACAGAAAGAGGCGGGCGAAAAAAAGATGCCGGGGAAAAATTTACTTAAGCCGGCCAGCGGTAAACCGATAAATGTTCCTGCTAAGGAAATGGTGGTAGGTAGTTATTTTATAACTTCAATCAGGGAAAAAGATTTGGAATTACTAGAGAATGAAAAAGAAGCTCTTAAAAAAGTGTCTCTTTTTTCAAATAGGGAAGAGGCATTGATTGCTTGGAGATCAAGCAAAATAGATTTGAGAGAGTTGGTTGGAGTTAAAATTGAGGATGAAATTGTCTTAACTTCAGTGGGGAGAATTATCTTTAACCAGGTATTACCGGAGGAATTAGGGTTTATTAATAAGCCCGTTCAGTCAGATGAGATTAAAAAGTTAATTAATATTGCTTATGAAAACTTGGATTCTGACCGGGTAGTTGATCTTATTGACGGCTTGAAAGATATCGGCTTTTTTGGCGCTACTTATTCCGGTATTTCTCCTTCCATATTTGATTGTAAATTGCTGCCGGAAAAAGAAAAAATTATTAATAAGGCCAATCGGAGAGCAAGTGATATTGAAGACAATTATCGTGAAGGATTAATTACAAAAAGTGAGAGAAGCGAATTGACGCAAAACATGTGGATCGAAACAACCGAGGAAATAGCTGATTTAACATGGGAAAGATTTAATCCGGACGATCCGATTAAAATGATTAGTGACGCCGGTATCGGCCGAGTTTCAAGAGACCAAATTAAACAAGTTTCAGGGATGAGAGGATTGGTTGTTGACCCGATGGGTAGAATAGTTCCACTGCCGACTAAATCAAACTTTAGAGAAGGTCTATCGGTTTTTGAATATGTTACCGGGGCTAGAGGTTCCAGAAAAGGTTTAACTGATACTGCTTTAAAAACTGCCGACGCCGGTTATTTGACCCGCCGGTTAGTTGACGTTGCACACAGTAGTTTAATAAGGATGGATGATTGTGGAACATCAAGAAAATTAATAATAAAAAACAGCGGTGAGCGAAAGAAATCTTTTGCTAAAAGATTATTAGGCCGTTATTTGGCGGATAGTGTTAAAGATCCTGAAACAGGAAAAGTTTTATTTAAAAAAGGTCGCTTACTTAACGAAGACGAGGCGGAATTAATTGAAGAAAAAGGTGTTAAACAGGCGGCTGTACGTTCTCCTCTATACTGTCGGACTAAATATGGAGTTTGTTCGAAATGTTACGGTTGGGATATGGCTAATAAAAAAGTCGTAGAGATTGGTACCCCGGTTGGAGTAGTTGCCGCCCAGTCGATAGGAGAGCCGGGAACACAGTTAACAATGAGAACAAAACATGCCGGAGGAGTTGTTGGTAAAGACGTAACCCAGGGACTGCCTAGGGTTGAAGAATTATTGGAAGTCAGAACGCCGAAAAACTTATCACCTTTAGCTGAAATTGAAGGTAAAGTAAAAATTAATGAAACCGAGCAGGGTTACAATATAAGCGTTGTTGGAGGAAAAGGAAAAAATAAAAAAAGTGTTTCTTACCGCGTTCCGTTAACAAGCGAGTTAAAAGTGGAAGCAGGCGATGTCGTTAAAAAAGGTACAAAATTGGCTACCGGCTCATTGGATATAGAACAAGTTTTAGAAACCCGTGGTTTCCGTGAAGCTCAGCTTTATTTACTTAAAGAGGTGCAGGCGGTTTATGAATCACAAGGAATAACTATTCATGACAAACATTTTGAAACATTAATCCGCGAAAT
>CAYXSV010000039.1:0-18706 GCA_964468355.1 uncultured Gammaproteobacteria bacterium | reverse complement strand
GGATTAATTTCGTCAAGGTGTTCGGAAATAGAATTTAATTTTTGGCTGATTTTTTCAAGTTCCGGTTTAATGCTTACCAGTCCTTCGACTAAAAAATCAATTCTGTCTTCGGCTGTTTTTTCCGCTTCGGCAATTTCGGAACCGTCAGTTGTTTCTTCTAATCCTAAAAAATCCTGGTAAGGTTCAACTGCCGACACAACTATTTTTCCCGCCTCTAAACCTTCTTCAAGAGCGGTTAAACCGTGTTCGCCGTCTTGATAATACTTCCGCAGATAAGGCGCGTTTTTAATCAAAAAAAGATTTTGGTAGCGCCTTTTAAATTCGCCCAGTTCGTATTCTGTCTCTTCAATCTTAACCTTTAGTTCGGATAAATTTTTTTGACCAGCAGCGCTTTTGATTTCAAAAAAATACGGTTTAAGTTCTTGGGCCTGACCATAAACCGCTTTAAGCTGAAGTCCAATTCCAAGTGAAAAACTGACTAAAAGTCCGCCAAAAATACCGAGACCGACTAATATCCAATGTTTTTTTATCCAGTCAAGGGCTACTCTGCCCCTTTTCCGGTCACTACCACCCAGGGTGTTTTCATTAATATCCATAAGTCAAATAATAGCGATTTTTTATTTGCATAGCAAGCGTCAAGTTTAATCCGCTCATCAAAATCAATATCGTTTCTACCCGAAACCTGCCATAAACCCGTAATCCCCGGCTTTACGCTTAGAACATCATTAATTAAATTTTTAACTTGAGGGAATTTTTCCGGTTGGGCCTTGAGTTCGTCAGGATAATAGGCCCTTGGTCCGACTAAGCTCATCTCGCCTTTAAGAACATTAAGTAATTGGGGGAACTCGTCAAGTGAATGTTTTCGAATAAATTTGCCGACTGGAGTAATCCGAGGGTCTTCATCAACGGACAACTTATAGCTATTTGCTTTATACTTCTTGTAAAGCTCTGCATATTGCGGATCCTCACGGAGGATATTGTGGGCGTTTTCTATCATCGACCGAAATTTATAAAGATGGAACTTTTTACCGTCTTTACCGACCCGGGGTGGTATATCGGCAAAAATCGGGCCGCCGTCGTGGATTTTAATCAACAGCCCAATAACTAAAAGCACCGGTAAAAAAATAAGACCAATGACAATTGTTAGAATCAAATCAATAATTCTTTTCGCTGTTAAATAAACCTTTTCTGTCATAATAAATTATCCTTCTTGGTTTCTTTAAGCTGATCAACAACTCTACCCACTTCTCCGGTTTTGTCTTTGTGGCAGACAAGCAAAGCGTCGCCGCTGTCAACAATAACCAAATCCTGGACGCCGATTGTTGCTCCGAACTTTCCTTTCGGCAGCTTTAGGAAACAATTCCTAGAATCTATTTGGACTGTTTCATCCGGTAAAAGACGTTCTTTTTGGTGGATCCTGAAATAATTGGCTAGTGATTCCCAAGTGCCGAAATCAATCCATTCAAATGGTGCTTCAAAAACGTATCCATCTTCCAAAACTAACTTTGTAACTTCTTCAATCGGGCCTTTGGGCATTTTAGAATACTCTTCTTTAACCATTTCTTTCTCGTTATCGGTGCCAAAAGCTTTAATCATTTTTGTCAGTGGAATGTACCAATCTGGTTTATGTTTTTCGATAGCTTCCAACATAAGTTTTGGCGTCCAGGCGTAGTGGTTGGCGTGTGTGAAAACCGCTTTATTTTCTAAATACTTTTCAACACCTTCCTTTGAATCTCTGCCCAGCCATTTTTCCATTTTGTAAAAATTTATACTATTGTGTTTAACCGGATTATCATGGGCTATCAAATAATCAACTCCCATAATAGCGTAATCAGGTCTTAGTCCGCCGGTAACTAGCTTTTTTTCTTTTAAAATTAAATTTTCTATTTCTTTTATTGTTTCTAGAAAAAGGTTTTCAGGCCGTCGCAAAACATCGGCTTGGACAAGTACAAATGGTTCGTCAGGATCAAGTTTATAAAGTTTAGCGGCCATGAATCCAGTTGCCGGTCCGTGGTTGCGTAATTCCGGTTCAATAAAAATATTTTTTTCGGGAATTTTTGGAGCTTGTTCATTAACCAAAGATTTTTGTTCCAAATTAGTTTGAACAAAAATCTTTTCGTATGGAAAAAGCTTGGTTAAAGATTCAACGTTAAGTTGAAACAGCGACTTACCTTCAAAGAGGGGCACAAAATGCTTGGGTAGTTTTTTACGGCTCATCGGCCACATTTTAGTTCCGATTCCGCCGCACATAATTACCGGGTTCATAATATTGATTTTACTATACCATAAACCACAATCCAAAAAAACCTAAATTTAATTAAACATATGTTCAATTAAATTTGACATAAATCGTCTTATGGAATAATAATAAATAATGAGAAAAAGGCAATCTCGATTAATTCAGACTCTTTATACTATAGAAGATTTGCTTATTATCTTTTCAGATTATTTTGATAAAAATCCGAGAAAAGGAACAAATATAGAAGATTGGTTGTATGCTGGTATTGATTCAACTTCATCTTATTTTGTTAAAAAAGGCATATTAAACCCTGATTTGTCGTTTAAACAAAAACCAGATTCTATTTTAAAGCTTATAAAAAAACCTTGGGATAAAAAATGGAGATTTATCCTTTTTGATATTCCTACAGAACATAATACAATTAGGAACATAATTCGCCGTCGATTAAAGGAATGGGACTTTAAATTTTTTCAAAGATCCGTTTGGTTTTCTCCTTTGCCGTTAAATAAAAAAATAAAAGAATTGGATAAACAAATCGGTGATACTGATTACCTGACAGTAATTGAAGGAAGAATTGGACGGATAAATCCAAAAGAATTAGTTAAAGAAAAATGGGAAATCGAAAAATGGCAAGAAAAAGCTAGAGATTGGAATTCTAAACTTGAAGAAACAAAAAATTTAACTAAATCATTACAAAAGAGATTTTGGGATTTAATAATTGAACACCCAAAAGTACCTCAAGACTTATTGCCCCAAAATTGGCCTTTAGAAGACATATTTGAAACTTTTATAGAGAATAAGTTCGACTGGTGACAAAAATTTAATTAAACATATGTTCAATTAAATTTTGAGAGAAGAGATAAGGTTATAAAAATCTTTCTTGAATTTTTTAACTGAAAAATTTTCTGCATTTTGGCGGCATGCCTTCGGTGAATAACTTTTTGGGTTAACACTTTTCAATTTTTTAATTAAAGCATTGGTTGTTTGAGGCGAAAAAAATTCACCTGTTTTACCGGGAATTATTGTTTCCAGTGCTCCCCCGGATTTAAAAGCGATTACCGGCCGGCCGCAGGCCTGGGCTTCAATTGGTACTAAACCAAAATCTTCTTCCTGAGGAAAGATAACCGCCTTACACTCTTGGTAAAGTTTGACTAATTCCTGGTCGCTGACATCACCGAGGAATTGAATATTTTTCCCGGAGGATAATTTAAGTTTAAGTTCTGCTCTCCCCTTGCCGACAATTTTTAACGGCCATCCTAGCTGATTAAAAGCCCTTACTGCCAACCCGACTTTTTTATAAGGCACCAACCGTGAAACAATTAAATAATAATCTTTTGATTTCTGGTTAGGATTTAAATTAAACTTATTCAGATTGATTCCGGGATAAACAACTTTGGAATTTCTATCATAGTGTTTTTTTATTCGTTCAGCCACATTGTTGCAGGTTGCAACATACATATCCGGCCTTTGACCAATAATAAAGTCTTGTTTTTGAAGCAGGTTAAGTCCAAGCGACCTTTTGTTATAAATACCTCGGGGTGGAGTTAAACAGTAGCAAATATGTTTAGTTTCGGGTTTGGTAATAATCGCCTTGGCCGGGCCGGTGGTAACCGAAATTACTAAATCAAACTCATCAAAATCAAATTGCTCAAAGCCAATAATAATCAATGGATAATACCAAAAAGCTTGTCTTTTTGACACCGGTAGGGAGTTAACAAAGCTTGTCTTCACCTCCGGAAATTTATCTGCCCATTGAACAGTTTTGGAGTTATAAACAGAAGTATAAAGCGGTGCTTTCGGCCAAATTTGATTAAGTGCAAGAAGCACTTTTTCTGCCCCGCCTCTATTTCGATTAACCCAATCATAAACAATTGCAACTTTCATAAACCTCAATCTTTTAATGCTTTTTGATAACCTTCTAAGGTTAGTTTTGCAGTTACATCCCATGAGTATTTTTTTACTTGTTTTTTTCCCTGATCAATCATTTTTATTCTTAGATCCTTATTTTCAGTTAATTCTTTTACCCGTAGTAAAAGTTGGTCGCTGTCATAGGGATCAAAATACAAAACCGATTTTTCATAAATTTCCGGTAAGCATGAAGCGTTAGAAACAATAACCGGACAGCCGACTGTCATCGCTTCTAATCCGGACAGCCAAAATCCTTCCATTAAAGATGGATGGACCATCGCCAGGGCTGATTTATAAAGTTCAATTAAATCCTCATCCGGAACAAACCCTAAAAATTTAACTTGTTCAGCTAAACCTATTTTTTCCGCTTCTTTTTCAACTCTATCGGTAAAAACATTTCTGCTGCAGGCAATGCCAAGCTGAACTTCAGGCATCTTTTTCAGCGCTTTAAATATTACTTTTACATTTTTATGGGGGTAAACACTACCGGTATAGATTAAATACGGCCGTTTTAATTGATATTTCTTTAAAATTTGTTTACGCTCCTGGTTTGTTTTAAGTGGATATTTTTTTAAATAAATCGGGTCAATTGCTTCCGGAGTAACTATTATTTTGGACTTTCTGACTCCAAAATCATTTCTTAGTCTTTCTTTCCAAAAATTTGAAGGAACAAAGATTATTTTTGAATGGTGTAAAGCATGATTCACTTGAATTTTATAACCGAGATGTTTAAGCCAATAAAACAATTTTGATCTGGTTGTTGTATTAACGCCGGTAAAATAGTGTTTAATCAAGTCGTGGATAGTGACGACGAAATCTTTTCTCCATAGAATTGGAGCGTTAAAGTGGGGAAAGTGAACCAAATCAGGATCAAGTTTTCTTAAAACCAAAGGAATTTCGACTTGTTCATAAAAAGAATAATGTTTTGAATTAACCGGAATATACTTAAATTTGTTTCCTAAATCACGCCGAATTTTTTTTAGCTTTTTTTTATTTACCAATAAGATTATTTCAAATTTACTATTTTGTATTCCTAATTTTTGAACTAGGTTCATTACATACCTGCCGATGCCGGCGTGTTCAAGGCCGTACATTCTAGCGTCAAAAACAATTTTCTTCATCTCAGCTTATGTTTTAAAATCCTAAAAAAGCCCTTAATTTTTATTGCCAGAAGAATCAAGTTTGTAACCCATCGCGGATACTTATCCTGATAAAACTTATTATAAAAAATATTCATTGCCCGAATTGATTCGCGGGCAGTTCTTAAACGGGTTTGTTTATCCGCTTTTACTACTCCCAATTTTTGTGATTCTTTGCGTAAACCTGAACTGGCACCTTTATAGTGGGTGACAATTGGATCCGGATAAAAAACAACCTTCCAGTTGGCTTGTTTAATCCGGTAAAAAAGATCAAGGTCCTCGCCGTAAAAGAAATATTCGTCACCCCAACCGTTTAGTTTATCGATGATTTTTTTCCGAGTAAGTAGAAAGGTGCCAAATCCGGCATCCATTTCGTGTATTTCGTCAAGATTTTTATAATGCTGGTGATATTGGCCGAAGAGTTTTGTTTTTGGAAACAACTTTTCCAGTCCGAGAAAATAAGTTAAAGATGCCCACGGTGTCGGAAAGCCCCGGTGGCAATCCGGGTCCATACCGCCGCAAAAAAGAATAGTTTTTGGGGTTAAAGCTCCAACTTTCGGGTTTTTTTCCATATAATCCAGAACTTTTCTAAAACCATCCGGCTCAACTATCGTATCAGAGTTTAAAAATAGAATATATTTTCCCACTGCATGTTTAAGACCGACATTATTTCCGCCTGAATAGCCGATATTTTTATCATTAAAAATAACTTTCAGTTGATTTTTTTGTTCCTCAGTTTTTTTAAGGTATTTTTTGCTTCCATCGACAGAATTATTATCAACAACAATTACCTCCATTTGATAATCATCTAATTTGGAATTAAAAACTGACTCTAAACAATTTTTAAGCAGTTCTTTAGTATTATAATTAAGAATAATTATCGATAAATCAACTTTTGACATATATTATTTAATTTTCTTATAGATTGATAACAATTTTTGTGCGCTCTGTTTCCACGAATACTTATCTTTAATTAAATCTCGTCCATTTTGACCAATTTCCTTTAAGTTTTGCTTATTATTTAAAAATTGAACAGTTTTTTCGGCTAATTGTTGAAAATCTTTTTCAATGATTACATGTTGATTATTTACCGCTTCTATCCCTTCTATACCGGAAGGAGTTGTTATTATCGGCAGTCCACAAGCCATTGCTTCAAAAAACTTAGTTCTACTTCCTCCGCCGCTTCTAATCGGCGCCGCTAGAATCCAGCTTTTCGTGTAAACTTCTTTTGGGTCGTCAATTTCGCCGTATTCAACTGACGAGTCATTCGGTTGAACTAGCCCGGTAGATTCAACGTACTCTTTAGAATACCTTCCGGCAATTTTAAGTTTGGCCTCAGGCATTTTTTTCTTAATTTCCGGCCAAACGTATTTAAGCAAATTAAAAGCCGCTTCCTTATTTTGCATCCACTTAAAATTGGCAACTCCAAAAAGGACGGTTGGCCGGTCATATTTTTTAAAATTAGTTTCCCCGAGAAGTTCCTGGTTTACTGCATTGGGTACAATTTTTACTTTTCGACCGGACTTTTTTTCCATTAATTTTTTATCTTCCGGAGAAACAGCCACTAAACAGTCAGTTTGCTTCCAATAGTTAAATTCCCAAAACTTTAATTTCATGACGTCCAGCCAAAGAAACGGCTTAATCGGCAAAAACTTTATTGGTAATGTATCAACGTAGTGGTGATAAACGGCAAATTCAATTGTCTGGTCAACCAGTAAAACGGGAATATTTGTTTTTGGTATATTCGGCATTAAATAAAAACATTCTACGTGAACTAAATCATATGCTTCACCGGCCAACTCCTTTTTAATGAGTCTTTTTAGCGGTAATGAAAAATAATTACTTACTAAAAAGGGATACGGGCTGAATCCGGTTAAAAGAATTTTTTTAAACTGCCAGGTTTCACCGCGGTTGACGGTAATGATTTTTTGGCAGAAGGGTTCCAACTTTTTGATCAACTTTTTATCCTGATCAGGAAGAATAAAACTGACCAAAGTAATTTTACACTTTTTTGAAAGATGTTTAATTAGATTATATGACCGTGTTTGGCCGCCTGAAAAACCGGGAATCGGCAGATACGGTGTGATCATTAATATTTTCATTTAAGGTTTTGGCATTCCTTCAAATTAATTATAATCCAACTCTCATTATTGTCTAAAACAGGGCATTTATTTTTTAAATTGGCGGTTGTTTTATCAAAATTAACACTGACATAATAATCAGCCCCCATTTCAACTAATTGGCTGACATCTCTTGTCACTGCCGGCCAGCCCCGGCGTTTGGTTTGATAAAGAAAGGCGGTATCTCCCTGATAAGGAGCAATTACTTTAGCTTCTTTGGGAAGAAGTTTATCGGCGGCTTTTCCGGCGGCAATAATTTCGGGGTGATTTATTTTATAATATTCGCGGACTTGATACCAAGAAAAACCAAAAGCAAACGAACAGCTGACGATGAATAAAATATAACTTAAATACTTATTAAACTTTAACGGCGGATTTAAAAGTAAATAACTACCTTTGGCTAAAAAAACTGAAATTAGCGGAAGAGTGATTATTTGATAGTAATCGTGCTGGACATTACCCCAGGCAAAAACAACAAAATATGTCAAAATTCCTAAGCTCCATAAATAAAAATACCAACTAATTTTCTTATTAATTTTAGTGATTAAGCCGAGGCCAAAAGGAATCAACCCCCATGACCCGAGAATAAGCCGTCCGATTCTTTCTTCAAAAAGCCACCGCCACCAAGCCGGCCTCAGGCGAATGTTATTCTGGTTTAAAAGCCACTGATTGACCGGAATTCCTTCCGGAAACCTTTGAATCCACATTCTCCAGCCAATTAAAGGGATAATAATTAATAAACCGTAACTTGTAATTGACAACAAATTTTTAAAATTGATTTTTTTAAGAAAAATAAATAAAAGGCAGGGAAAAATTATAAAAAGAGCATACGGTTTAGTTAGTAAAGCTAGACTTCCCAAAATAACACCAATAATTTTTTGAACATTGAACATTGAGGTTTCGGAGTTTAATAAAAAGTGTATACTTGCCAAACTTAAACAAATCATCAGCGAATCAGGTAAAATTGTCCGTGAGTAAAAAATACTGAACGGCAGAAAAAGAAAAAAACTGGCGGCGAAAATCGCCGTCACCCGGTTGATTTGTTTTTTAACTATTAAGTAAAGAAAGTAAGCAGTTGTTAAACTGGCTAAGACGGAAACCATTCTCCCGGCGCCTTCGAAATTCAAAAAAGGAAAATTAAATTTTGCTAAAACTGCATGCAAAGTATTATAAATTGGAAACTCAACCATCCGGTATCCTTCGGGATTCGGCTTTCCCGACTGTATATTTGAAAGATCATGGTAATGCGGCTTTAACAAGGAAATTCCATGATTGACAAATTCCCTGGATACACTGGCTGTGTCTGCTTGACGAAATGAATGCCAATCAGCCAGCGGCGCATTAATTTGATATAACCGAAAAGCAAAACCTAAACTGAAAACAGCTATCATAATTAATTTATTTTTCATTTTTTATTACTTATTATTGTTTACTAATTTATACCCTATTCCCATAATCAGCCAGAAATAAAAAGCAACTTTAGAGGCCTCAAAAACGTCAATATAAATGGCGTTTGCTAAAATTCCAAATGAGACTCCAATCAAGCCGGCCGAATATTTCCAGTGTTTATTCTTATTTTTTATACTTCTCCAGAAACTGACGATAAGATGAAAAATTATCAACATAAAGCTGGTAAAGCCAACTAATCCGGATTCGCCGAGCAGTCTTAAATAGTCGTTATCGGTTGCTAACCCCAACGAAGACAGACCGGTTCCGGTCAACGGGTTTTTAAGGAACCCTCTAACCGCCCTCGGCCACTCAACCTGAAAACGAATATTTGATGACCGGGCGGCTGCTATTTCCGCCTCTTCTCTTGTCGGCCAGGTTCTTAGTTCTTTATCAATTTTTTCTTTTGGTTCTTTTACGGCACTAGCCGTTGGTGTTTTTTTATCCGGTTGATCAGTTTGCTCAGGGGCTTCAGTCGGAATTACAATAGTTGGTGTCGGCTTCTTTCTTTTTCGTTTGATTTGGTCTATTTGTTGATAAAATTCTTCCGACTTATCCATCCAGATATCGCTTATTTGAGCGATTTTTTGATCTGTTTCAGGAAATGATTTTAAAGTCGTTCTTAACCGGGCGTTTAATTCTTTGGAAGTCAGTCCCATGAGTATGCTTACTCCGAGAATTAGAATCAGCCATTTAAATCGGCGGAGTAAACTAACAGAAACGGTAATTCCAATTAAATAGGCAACAAACGACACTCGGGAGGCGGTTAAAATAAGAAGATATAAACCTAGAAATCCCAATGTCCAAGTGATCAATTTAATTAATTTGCTTTTCAGTTCACCAACTACTGGCGGTATCAAAACAAGAATCATTACCAGCCAGGCAGCTAAGTCGTAGTGGCCGGCAAAAGTTGAACTAATTCGCGTCCATTTATCAAGGTACAAAAGAATTCCTTTAGAAAACTCCTCGTTCATTGTCGAAATAACCGGAAAATGCAAGTATTTTTGACCAAAGCCGAAAAAGAAAACTCCGAAAAGCGCCAAACCGACAAATACTTTGATATCATTCAAGTCCTTTTCGGTTTTTATTGATTGATAACCAATAAAAAACAAACTCATGTATTCAATTCTTCTCAGCCAGTGTAAAAATGAGATTTTTAAAGGAACAGTATCGGTTATTTTTAAACCGGATAAATTAGCAATAAAAGTTACCAGCCAATAGATTAAGAAAAGCTTGAAAATACGCGATTTAAGTAGGGGAAAACCTTTCAGAGCTTGTGAAATAAAACATATTAAAATACTTGTTCCGACAATAATATCGATCAATCGGATGGCGACATAAGTTCCGCCAACTGAGCGCAGCGGAAACTTTGGGTATAGCGGTATGACAAAAATTAAAATCAATGTAGCGATATAAGGGGCGCGGTCTTTAAACCAATTAAATATATTATTCATTAAATATGTTTTTTAAAAAATAAAACTTTAGCGTAGGCAAATGACTTTTTCGGTTTTCCGATTACAAAAAATAATAATATTCTAAATATGTTTTTTAATATTAATAAAACTTTCAATAATCTTAATTGCCAAATTGAATAATGAATTTTAAAAAATAATTTTAACCCCTTATCTTCGCCGATAATTGAATTTGTTGAGTTACCGCTGCCTCCTCCGAGATGAATAATTTCCGCCGGTTCAAAAAAAACTATTTTCCAGCCGGCCTGCTTAATTCGATAGCACCATTCAACTTCTTCAACGTACATGAAAAAATCATTGCTTAGTTTTCCAACTTGATCAACTACTTTACTTCGCACCATTAAAAAAGCTCCGGTTACCCAATCTAATTCTCTTGTTTGAGTATACCAATTTTCCTTAAGCCAAAAATTTTCAGTGTGGGGGTGAAAAGGTTTAATAACCTTATTTATAAACGGTAGGTCATCCAGAAAAAAAGCCCAAGTGAAAATATTTAATAAGTTCGGAAAAAAACCCCCGGTCGGCTGAGTGGTTCCATCTTGATTTAACAACTTACAAGTAACCGCTCCGACTTCCGGATTTGAGTCCAAATATTCAATCGTTTTCTTAATCGCCTTGTTTTTAACGATTGTATCGCTGTTAAGGAGCAATATATATTCACCTTGAGCAACTTCCATTCCCTGATTATTCGCCTTACCAAACCCAAGATTTTTATTATTTTCTATTAGATGAATTTTGAACTTTGAATTTTGAACTTTAAACTTTTTGACAAAATCTACCGAGTTGTCTGAACTGCCGTTATCAACAACTATTATTTCTGTTTGAAAATTTGAAAATTGAAAATTGGAAATTAAACTGTTAAGACATCGTCTTAACAGTTCACATGTATTCCAGTTGACAATAATGATTGATAATTTTAGTTTCACTTTTTCCGTTTTAATTCGTGATTTATAATTTTAAACTCCCGGTAAAATTGTTTACCAATCAGCCAGACTAAAATCCAGGTGGCCCAAAAAATACCCGTTCTTACAAGTACGCTTGAGGGAAACCAGCGTAAAGTAATTTTTGCCCGCCAAACTTTACCTTCGATAAAAATTCTGTTTTTATCTCGGGATTTCTCCGGCGTAAAAACATCCTTCTGCCAGTCAAACCCATTAATATACAATGATTCTCGAAAAGGATGAACCAGCTCTTCAAAATAATATGTCCTGATTGTTCCCTTGATAATATCTCTAGCGTATTCAGGCGGATGATTTAACCTGATAGTTGGTAATGGAATATTTAAAAACGAAGACCGGGAAAAATAACTTTCATAAAAATCAATTACTTCTTCCCTGGTTTTATCGGTGAAATATGCCGAAAGGTTTTCAATCTCTACCGTATCACCAATCTCGGTTGATTTTAAACTTTCCGGTAAATCCGGTGGAGGAAGCTTCGGTCCGGGAAGAACTAAATAAATGGTTACCAAAACTCCTAGTCCAAACCATATTTTTTTCATATTTAAACAATTTTACCATCAATTTTGCTTTCTCCAAATCAACCCCCTCTAAATCTTACTACGCTAACTTCTACGACCCGCTTCGACGCGAGGCGAGCCCGCTTCGCCCGAATCGAGGCGAGTCGTAGCGCTAAGGATAGAAAGTTTTAATGTCAACTTTTAAATTTTATGGTATAAATATACTAGTGTCGTTTGGTATTAACAAAAGACTAAGTTTAAAGGACGGTTTGGCGTTATGCCTTTTATTCCTAGTTGATTTTATGGAAGAAGGGAGTGAAAGTTATCACACCAGTTGGTATGGTTATCCCTCAAAATTTATTCCCTACAGCAGAACAATTAAATATTGGCAAAAAATAACTGGAAAAAAACCCAAAGATACCTCAACCTTTTATCACCTGAAACAGCAAAATGTTTTCTCAAAGGAAGCGGAAAAAATTAAAATTAATTTTAACTCGCCTTGGTGGCGGGAGTTTTTAGACTATCGTTTTCGATTTTTTACCGCTCCTCAAAAGTGGAACGCCAAATGGATTGTCATTATTTATGATATTCCGGAAAAAAACAGATTTGCTAGAGATAATTTTAGACAGGTCATAGAAAACATTGGTTTTGCCTGCTGGCAGAGGTCTGTTTGGCTGACGATTAATCCGGTTGATAGATTGATTAGTCAATTAATAGAGGAATTAAATTTAGGAGACTTTATTACTGTATTTACTGCCCAAAATATGTTTGATGAAAAGGATTTGTCAATGATTAAAAGTTTATTCAAACCGCAAAATTTTGAGAAAAAATACCAGCGGTATATTACTAAAGCTAACCTTGCAATTAAACATAAAAATAAAAATAAAATTAAATCAATGATAGATAATTTTCCAAATTTGATTATTGATGATTCTGGATTACCGGGTCAATTTTTTACTCAGCCACATATTCGTCAAAAAGTAGCTGCCAAGTATAAGCAGCTTCTTAACACCCTCTAATCTCTACGCTAACTTCTACGATCGTAGCGCTAAGGATAGACAAGGGGTTATTGAAAGGCGCGGGGTCGGCCGAGGCGGTAATTCAATTTTTCTACTTTCCTCTCCCCTATTTTTTCAGCCGGGATTCCGCCGACTATTGTCATTGGCGGTACATCTTTAGTAACCACGGCATTAGCGGCAATTACTGCTCCCTTGCCGATTTTTACACCGGGTAAAATAATTGCCCTCGGCCCGATAAATACGTAATCTTCAATAACTACCGGTTCCTCAACTGCTTTAAAATCCTCAGCTTCCAAATCGTGTTCAGAATTATAAATCATTACTTCAGAAGCAATATCAACGTGGCTTCCTATCTTTAATTTATCACGTCCGTCCAGAAAAGACCGGTATCCAATAATTGAATCTTCGCCGATTTCAATATTTTTCGGCAGGTAAAACTTAGTTCCGACGTGTATTCTTGACCCCTTTCCTAGTTTAATTCCCGAAACTTCAAAGAAAAATTTTCTAATAATCCAAAAAGGAATCCAGCTTATCCAAAGTAAAACCATCAGCCAAAAATCAAGACAAATATTGTAAAAGCGATTTTTAATTTTATTCAGTCCCTCGCTAAAGTTTATTTTTTGACCCATTTTATCGGTAAAAATAATTTTAGGCGGCAGCAGCTGTATTTCTAAATTATTAGTTAACTTCATATTTTAAATATTTACTAAACTATTTAATATTTTATCAGAACATTTTTTCCAACTGTATTTTTTAACCCGATTCCTGCCTGATTTTATCAGTTTTTGGCGAAGTTTGCTCTTTGTTAAAACTTCACTTATTTTTTCAGCGATCTCATCATGGTTGTCCGGGTTAACTAGTAGTGCCGCTTTACTGACGACTTCCGGCAAAGATCCCCGCTTAGAGCAGACAACCGGCGTTTCGGCGCCCATTGCTTCCAAAGCCGGTATTCCAAATCCTTCCCAGTAGGAGGGCAAAACAAAAACCTCAGCCGCTGACATCAACGGTGTAACTTCCAGATCATCAACAAATCCGGTAAAAATTACTTTATCTTCTAAATTCAACTTTTTAACCAAGTCAAACAAATCTTCATACATCCACCCCTTTTTCCCGGCAATAACCAACTTGGTAGCTGGCAGCTCGTAGTTAGTATTTAGTAGGTTAAAAGCTTTGATTAGTCCGTCAATATTTTTACTCGGCTTCAGCGTCCCTAAATATAATATATATTTTGAATTAATATTATATTTTTTTAATACTTCTTTATCACTTTTCACTTTTAACTTTTCACCTTTAACCTTCTTGAATCCCGGATATGCCACTACCACTTTCTCTTCAGCCAAATTATAAGTATCAACAATATCTTTTTTAGAAAACTCCGAAATAGTAATAATCTTTTTTGCTTTTTTTGCCGATAACTTAGTCATATGTTGCAGCTTAAAAAAATCTTTTTTAGTAAACTGATCCGGCCAACGTAAAAAACCAAGGTCCATAATGGAAACAACTGACGGAACCGGCGACAAAAGAGGGCCGTAATGAGAAGGTGAGAAAATAACATCCGGTTTCGGTTTGCCGACATATAAGCGCTTAACCAGCCCGGTCCAGGTCCAAAACTTTTTTGGACCAAATACTTCATACTGCCACCAATCGGTTTCCGGTGGTAAATCATCCAACGGCGGATTTGTTAAAAAAACCCGTACTTTAATTTCCCGCTTCTTTATCCGCTCCTGGAGCGTTCTATATATACCGAGAAGGGTCTGAAAGGCAAACTGGTTTACCCCAACTCTTTTTGTAATATTCGCCTCATTACCGTCAATTGCAATTAACATTGTTTATAAACCTCCAGGGTCTTTTGAGCAGTTTTCTGCCAAGAAAAATCATTCAGCCGTGTTTTCCCTTTAGCGATTAAATCTTTCTGTAAATTTTTACTTTTTAAAACTTTATTTATTCCTTCGGCAATAGAGTCAACCGATTCCGGCTCTACTAAAACAACAGCATCACCGCCGACTTCAGCCATACTTGAACAATTGCTGGTTACCACCGGGGTTTCTAAACTAAACGCCTCTAAAATCGGCAGGCCGAATCCTTCGTACAAGGACGGATAAACAAAAACAGCCGCCTTTTTTATTAAGGCCAGCAATTCCTTTCTGTCTAAAAATCCGGTGGTTATTACTCCGTCAGGCAAATTTTTTTCCGTTTCATACCTCCCCGCAATAACAAGATTAGTAGTTGGTAGCTGGTATCTGGTAGCTAGTAGTTGAAACGCTTTAATCAGATTTTCAATGTTTTTTCTCGGCGCCTGCGACCCAACCGCCATAATATATCTATTCTCTATCTTAAACTTTTTCTTTATTTTTGAAAATTGAAAATTCGAAAATTGAAAATTTCCGACATCTCTCGGGACTCCTTCATAAATAACCGTAATTTTATCTTCAGGAATATCTAAAAGCTGAACAATCTCTTTTTTGGTTGCTTCGGAGACAGCAATAACCGCATCGGCTTCATTTTCAACCCATTTTAATCTCCTTTTCTGAGCCGCCAGAACTTTCGGGTGGACGGTATCCGGCCGGTGCAAAAAGGACAGGTCGTGGACAGTGGTTACTAATTTCGTATTTCTTGCCGGCGGCTGTGTCCAATCCGAACAATGAAAAACGTCAACATCGCCAACAAAAGTTTCAACCGGAATAATGTGAAGTTTATTCCAAAGAATGTCAAGCAGTGTCGGCGGAAGTTTTTTAGCCCGAAGCTCATAACCGTCTGCCTTCAGACCCGGAAATTTTTGTCTTAAAGACGAAAAGAAAAGTCTATAATCATTTTCCTTATCAATTTGAAGTAGATTTTCAACCAAATTTTGGGTGTAGATACTCACCCCGGTGCCGTAAACTATTGGTGAAACGTCAATCCCGACTTTCATCTGTTTTTGATGTATTTCTTACCCTTCTCCAGTAATTTTTAGACCTTTCTTCAGCTGTTTCACCCGGAAAAGTGGGCTCTTTTCCAACAATAACAGTTTTTGTCTTTCCTCTATCTTTTTCCGGATCAATTTGAAAATTTTCTGCTGCTTGGTCTTTTTCATCTTCAGGTCGGCCAACCTGATCGCCTGGATATTCCGGGTTTCTTGGATTAGACATTTTTTCTCCTCTCTAAATTTTAATTACTAACTTCCCAAACTTCTATACCTACTTTCCGAAAACTTTCTCCTGCTTTTTGCCTTAGGCCTTCTGCCTTCAGCTTCTCTCTTATTCTATCCTCTCGATCAAAAATAGGCAAGCCGTAGCTGACCAAATACACCTTACCATCAACACTACAATCATTCGAATCATTGTAGTGGTTTAAACTGCAGATTTTGCCGTCATAATAATAGTCCAAAGGAATCTTAAATTGGTTGAGAATATAAACCGGCGGTTTATCTTGATTGTTAAGCCATTCAGATAATCCACGCCAATTCTCACGGTGAAAGCCTGGATTGAACAAATAAATTCCGGTGAAGATCAAGTTAATTATCACCAGCCCGTATTTAATTTTATCGGTAACCGGACTTAAGCCGATAAGCAAATATAAAAAAGGCAGACAAAAAACAAACCTAAAATAGCTGAATACCGGCAGCCAAAAACTAATTAAAAATCCTAAAGCCGGTGGAAACAATAACAATCCGGCAAATAGACCGATGTATTTATTTTTTTCTTTTACCTCTAATCCGGCTATCCCCCAAAAAAGAGGAACTAAAATAACACTGGTTAGACCATACAACCATTGCGGACGGATGCTTACCCTGCCGATAACAAATTTAATTGGAAGCAAGAGAGCTGATTTTAAACTGGGACTGCCGATAATCTGGTGCCACACTGGAGCTTGTTCTTTCAAACCGGAACCAACCGTCAGTTGCGATCGAAAAACGGGCAGGTAAACGGCCGAAAACAAAACTAAAATTAAAATAATGACCGCCGACTTCCGGTTGAAAAGTTTTTGTTTATATCCAAGATAACCCAAAAAAACCGGTAATGTGAGCAGTGTCAAATAATGCGACATCGCCATTAAAATAAAACCAAATCCAACCAAAAGGCCATGTAGCCATGAATTATTTTCCACAAATTTAATTACCAACAACACCGACGCTAAAACACTAAAAACGGCCATTGAATACATTCTTGCCTCTTGTGAGTAATAAATATGCAGAGGCGAAGTTGATAATAAAAGAATAGTAATTAGTAATTGGTAATTAGTAATTACTAACTTTTTTAAAATTAGATAAACTAAATAAATCGAACCGACACCGAAAACAACCGAGGTCAGCCGGATAACCGCTTCTCCTTCTCCGAAAAGATTTATCCACTGCCGGGTAATTAAATAATATCCGGGCGGATTAAAATCAGTCGGCAGGAATTGATTAAAAAATTGATCTATCGGAAGCCGGCTTGCCCAAACTTGAATTGTTTCATCAAGCCAAAATGACTGATTTAGACCAATCAATCTTAAACCAAATCCTAAACCTAAAATTAAATATATCATTGCGTCAGTTTTGTCTTTTTTGATGCAAAATTTTAAAAACAAAAATATTATTAATTATTAAACCGAAAATTTCAGAAAAAATCAGTGTCCAAACTCCACCAATTGCACCCATCCTTGGAATTAAAATTAAACCGAAAAAAAGAGCAAAAATAAAATTCGCCAACCGGTAGGGAAGAAAACCAACCACTTGTTCCGAATTTTGGATAATAATATCCGCTTGGCTGTTGACAAAAAATAAAACAAGCAGTAACCCCATTAATTTAAAAACGGGAACGGCTTCAATGTATTCCGGACCGTAAATAACCGGAATAATGTATTCGGCACCGGCCCACATAGTTGCCGCAAAAGGCAAACTGCCGACTGCTACTAAAGATAAAACTTTTAAATATGTTTTTTTAAGTTTTTCCCGGCTGTTAACAAATATCCTGGAAAAAGAAGGAAAAAAAGCAATAGCTATGCTTTGAGGGAAAAGAATTCCGGCTTCAATAAATTTTGAAGCCGATCCGTAGATCCCGGCTTGATAATCACTGCCGACAATTCCAATTAAAATTAAAGAAATTCTTAAATAAAAAACCCCGATTACTTGTAAAAAAGCAAAAGCCCATGATTCGGAAAGAACTTTTTTGTAAAATTTAGGATCCCACTCCCAGTTTGTAAAGAAATTAATTTTTGGTAAAGTTTGGAAAATTAAAAAAACTAATAAAGTACCGATAAAATAGCTTAAAAACAGCCAGCCCAGCCCAAGTCCGTAATTAATCATTAAAATTCCGGTCAAAGTATAGCCCAAACTGCAGCCGATTGTCGCCAGTCCAAAAAAATGCATTTTTTCGAAAGCGTTTTTAATGCTGGTATAAAGAAAGATTAAGTTATAAGGAAATAAAGCTAGGCCGAAAATTGCCATATAAAAAGCTTTTTGAGGCGACCCGAAAATCAAAGCAAAAATTGAACTTAAAAAAATTGAGGCGAAAGCCAAACCTAATCTCAGCGGCAGTAGACGAGACAAATAGCGGTTTCTTTTTTCCGGTTCTCTGGCTAGATTTTTAAGAACATACCTTTGAATGCCGAAATCAGCCAGTGGATAAAAATTATATCCCAGACCAAGCACCCAATTCCAAACACCAAAATCACTAACGCCTAAGTATCGGGCAAGAAAAACATAATAAAAAAAGCCGAGTGCTCGGCCTAAAATCTGTCCTCCGGTCATCCATAAACTATTTTTAGCAATCCGCCTTCGGTTCACAATTCAAAATTCATAATTTATAATTTATAATTCCTAATTACTTTTTGATATCCTTTTTCCCCCATTTTTTTTGCTAATTGCGGATTATTAATTAGTTTTTTAATTTTAGCAGTTAAATCGTTGACACTCGACTGGTCAAACAGCAAGCCGTCTTTACCGTCGTC
>CAYXSV010000038.1:0-16211 GCA_964468355.1 uncultured Gammaproteobacteria bacterium | reverse complement strand
AAGGGCCGGGATTGGCGATTGCCCTTGAGGTCGGTATCGCCAAAGCAAAAAAATTAATTAAAAAATATAATAAACCGTTGATAGCCGTTAATCACATGGAGGGCCACCTACTTTCTTCTTTAGCACTAAACATCAACGGTAACGGACCTTTTCCTGCGGATAAACCTCATTATCCGGTACTTGGTTTACTAATTTCCGGAGGACATACGCAATTAGTTTTAATGAGAAAAATCGGCGATTATCAAATCATTGGTCAAACACTAGATGACGCCGCCGGCGAGGCGTTTGACAAAGTGGCAAAAATGCTTAACCTCGGGTACCCCGGCGGACCGATTATAGAAGAACTAGCTAGAAAAGGTGATGAAAACCGTTTTAAACTTCCTGTTCCAATGGCCAAACACAAATCTCTCAATTTCAGCTTTTCCGGATTAAAAACTGCCTGCCTTTATAAACTTAAAGAAATTCCCGATCATAAAAAAGATAAAACTTTCCTGCGAGATTTTACCGCCTCTTTTCAAAAATCGCTTATCAAATCAATAACCATTAAACTTGAAAAAGCAATTGTAAAAACCAAACCAAAACAAATATTTCTCGGCGGAGGAGTTATTAACAACCTCAAATTAAAACAGCGGATAAGAGGTACAGCCCAAAATCACAAAATACCTGTTTTTATTCCCCATTCAAAAAAACTTTTTTCGGACAACGCCGGCATGATAGGAATTGCCGGATACTATCGAGCTAAGGACAAAGGGTTTGTAAAAAACATTAACCACCTCGACCGCAAGCCGAATTTAAGCTTATAATTACTCGTAGCGAAGCGCATTTAAAGCTGAAATATCAGTTGCTCTTTTAGCCGGATAAAAACCGGTTACAAAACCTACTAAAAGCGAAAGGAATATTATAATAAACAAGAAAAACATCGGTATAACGGCAACATCAACACTACCCGCTCCTTTAAACACTGCAAATAAAGTTAAAACCAAGCTTACACCTTTTCCGGCCAGCCAACCGATTAAAATTCCCCCTAATCCCCCCAATATGCCCATAATCATTGATTCGGTTAAAAATAAATCTTTAACTTCAGTTGACTTAACCCCCATTGCTTTCATAATACCCACTTCGCGAGTCCGTTCCATTAATGATACGGTCAAAGTATTAAACATCCCCAGAGCGGCAACTACTAAAGCAATCAATCCTAATGCCAATAAAAACATCCGAGCAGTTGAAAAGAGCGAATTAATTCTTGATACGGTATCGGCTACTGATGATGTTTTATAACCTAAAACTTGTACCTGTTTCCTAACTTCAGAAAGATGACCCTTATCTTCAACAATAACTTTAGCTTGAGAATACCGTTCAACCCCTATGCTTCTGATGTCAATAAAAGGAACCCAAACAACCGGATTTTGTTCACCGGGAATTATTCCGGCTATTTGATATGCCTCATACTCAGTTTCAACTTTATTCCCTTTTTTATCAGGTATTGCATCGCCGACAACAACAAATTTCAAATCAAAGCTTTTACCAACCGCTTCGTCCGGCTCTAAACTCAAAAGTTGAAGCATTGAACGGTTTATAACCGCCTGTTTTTCCGCCTTTTCCGTAAGCGAAACTATTTCCCTTTCCACTTCGGCTGACTGGGTTGCCTGCTGAATAAATTCAATTATTTCCAACTCCGCGGAATCGGTTGAAGTCACAGCCGTGTCAGTTTCGCCTAAAACCTGACCAGAGCTTAGCTTTTCATCAATAGTTACATTTATCTCAGCAAAAAAACCGGTTTTCCACACCTGCGTACCGTCATTATCCATCAACTTTAAATAATTACCTTCTTCACATCTTAAATCATCAGCGTCACATTCAACTCTTTTCCAAATCGGAACTTTTGATCCTATCCATTTACCTAAAGAATTACCTTTCCCATTTGTTCCCGCTTCACCCAAACCCGCTTCGTCATAATATGTACCCCCCCAAACTTCCAATCCTTCTCTGACGCCAACAACCCGCCGGGTGTAACCCAAAATTTGACTATCTACACTCGGCCCTTTCCTTACTCTCATCCAGGCATCAGGATGTATTTTAAAATTAACCTCACCTATTTCATCCCCATAGCTGGCGCTTTGTGTAGTTTCTCCGGCAACTTCGCCGCCGGTATAGTCACTTTCAACATAATCTTCGTCTTCAAGAGGAAGTTTTTTAGCCAAAATTCTGCTGTCAAAAAAATTTCCATTAGCCGGTTGAATTGCTGACTCTTCCAAATAATCGGTTGTAACACCATGGACAACAACGTCGGCAACCGAATTTTTAAAAGTCACCCTTCCGACAAGTGAAATCAGCGGGTGAATATCTTTAACATTTTTAATATTTTTAATTCTTGAAAGTAATTCGTCATCAATATATAAATTGCTTGACTGACTCGGCATAATATCAGCTTGGCGCATCTCTTTTAATTCCGCTACTCGCGAGATAACCAAATTTTGAAGCCCATAACCAATTGATACCAAAAATACGATCGCTGCCACACCAATACTCATTCCGCCGACCGTAATCAACGTTCTTGTTCTTTTTTGGAGCATATTTTTAAAAGATAAATCAATAATACTCCTTTGAGATATTGTTCCCGAATCCGCCCTATCCAAAAATCCGGCCAATATATCATAAATTCCAGCTATACGGCTAAATAATGACTTTATAAACCCCGGAAAAAAATTTATACCGCTTAAAAAATCAAAAAGGTTAAACCAAAAATAAACAAAAAGTAAAAAGAAAAAACGCCAAACATTAATTGTATTCCGAAATACTTTTTTTTACTAATAAATAAAGATGCTTAATAGTATTAAAAGGATTAACCATGATTATTTCCTTTCTTGCCGTGGGAGGCGATTTCTAAAATTTCTTCCTTATCTATATTGCCGGAATATTCTTTGTCAACTTTACCGTCAACCATATGCAAAAGACGGGTGGCAAATGTCAAGTATTCCAGGTCGTGAGTGACCATAATAACCGTTTTATTTTCTTCATTATTAATCTTAGCAACAATTTTCATTAATTCTTCTCCGGATTTTGTATCTAAATTTCCTGTCGGCTCGTCAGTTACCACCACTTCCGGATCATTAATCAGTGCCCGAGCTAAAGATACTTTTTGCTGCTGTCCGGAAGATAATTCCGTTGGATAATAACTTCTCCAATCAGCCATGCCTACCAAGTCTAAATAATACTCGGCATCTTTAGCTGCCTTCGCCTTATCTTTCCCTAGAATCATTAAGGGAAAAGCAACATTTTCAACTACGTTTAAAGATTTAATCCAGTACGGCTGTTGATAAACCATACCTACTTTTTGCTTTCTAACCTCAGCACGCTGATCTTCATTATTCTCATAAAGATTTTTACCTAAAAACTTTACTGTTCCACTAGTTGGTATTTCTAAACCAAGCATCGCATGAAGCAGAGTACTTTTACCGCAGCCAGACGGACCAAAAATTATTAAAAATTCTTCCATCTCCATACTAAAGTCAATTCCTTTTAAAACTTCAACCATCTGATTACCGACCTTGAAGGATTTTTTTAAACTATCTACTTCAAATATTTTAGAATACGGCATAGTGTTTAATTCATAATAATCTAAAATTAAAAAATTCTCAACTATTCTTTATCAATTTCATCTAGTTAAAAACCCAAATACCTCGGACAAATTAGTAATCACCAGGTTTAATGCGTTTTCTGTTGCTTTCGGAGTTATGGTTACCGTATCCACTGACCGGCTTTCATTTCCCGCTTTGTCTTTAGCTATCGCCCTTAAGTGATATACCTTTGACGGTGTTAAATTCGGCACGATTACTAAATGATTGTTGGTTAATTCACTGTCTTCCTGTGTCTTTTGTGAATATGTTGTCCCTGTTCCTTCTCCAAATTCCACTTGGCTGGTTGCTCCTTCATCCGTATTGAATGAGACTAATAACTGTGCTTTTGCTTCTTCCCCCGTCCCTTCTACCGTCCCTTCCACTTTTAAATTGCTGATTACCGGCGGTCTTGTATCTGTCGCTGTTGTAAATGTCTGCTGTCCTGATTCCGCTTCATTACCTGCTTTGTCTCTTCCTTTGACTATTAATATGTAATTCTCGTCTGCTATCAAGTCCTTTAGCAGCATCCGGTGTCGGCCTTCTTTTAGTTCTATGTTTACTTTGTCTTTAGCTTCTCCCGGTTTACCTGCCGGATAGTAGGTTATTATACTGCTTATCGCCGTGTTCGTCTGCCAGGTTACCAACACTGCCGGCTGGGCTGTACCGGTTATCTCTTCTAACCGAACTTGGCTTATCCTCGGCCGGGGCAGTGTTTCAAAATCATTAATCTGGTTTTCATACTCTTCCTCTTCTGTATCAAAAGCATTTATCTTGAAATAGTATTTAGTCCCATCAGCCAACCCCGATAACTGCACTGAATAGCTCGATTCTGTTGTTGATGTTGTTACTTCGCTTAAGCCGCCATAAGAGGTCGTTTCACCATAATATATTTTCACTTTGGACGCCCCGGTTACCGTAAAGTTGATTAATGCCGTTGTCAACCCGATATTGGTTACTTCCACTTCTTTTACCGTCGGCGCCGGATCGGTTGTAAATGATTTTTCTTCACTCATCCCCGTATTCCCGTCTTCGTCCGTCCATTTCACCCGGTAATAATACGTCTCCCCGGCTGATAAGTTGGTTAGTTTTATTGTATGGTCGGTTGTATGTGTTGAACTTGATATCTCTTCGTCATTGTATTCTCCTGAACTTGCCCCGTATTGTACTTTTGAATCTGATGTCCTGTCCGTTGACCAGTTGATTGTCGCTTTCTTTGTTGTTACTCCACTTACTGTCGGCCCGGCTGTTAAGTTTACCGCTGTTGTGTATTTTCCGTCCGGATATCCGCTGTCTGTAGTTGATATTGCAGAACAGTTGTTAGCTGAATCACATGCTTTTAAACAGTAGTAATAGTCAACTTGACTTAATCCTGTATCTGAATACGATGTCCCACCTGTCGTCCCTATTTCTTCAAATTCATTGAAGTTTGTACTGCAATCCGCTTCTTCTGTTATTGACCTAAATACTCGGTAGCTGGTTACCCCGGCTCCTGTTGCTTCCGGTGTGTCCCATGATATTGCCAACTTCCAGTTGCTTGTTGCTTTAATACTTATGTCTGATACGTCTATGTTTCTTGGTACCCCTGGTGCTGAGGTGTTGCAGTCAAAATCTACATTTGCATAAGCGTCATAGTTTATGTTGCCTGCTTCGTCTTTTGCTACTACATAAAAAGTGTTTGTTGACGGCTGTGTTGCATAAGCATCAGCTGTTAAACTTGTTTCGCTTGTCCAGCTGCAGCTGGTTGCTGACGGTACACTGTTTATCGTGTAACAGTATTCTATCCCTGATTCCTGCCCGTCGTAAGTTGCTGGTGCACTCCAGCTGAAACTGAATGCGTTTTCTTCGTTTTCTTCCGGTGTTACTTCTAAGCTTTGCGGTTCTGTCGGCGCACTCCCCGAGTATTTTATGATTACTGATACACTCGTATCGGTTACGTTTCCTGCACTGTCCCATGTCCTTAGATAAAATGTGTTTTCCCCTTCTTCCAGTTCGTCATAGTCACTGTTCAAAGTGTAATATCCTGTCCCGGCATCGATTATGTCATTGATGTCTTCATCTCCGGTATGGCTTGTTCCGTACCATGTCCCTTCACTCCCTATCCGGTATTGATACCCCGCTATTCCCGATTCATTGTCTGTCGGCCCGCTTGTCCCGCTTGTCGACCAGTATATTGTTATTGATTCTATGTCCGACTGGTATGTCTGCGGCCCTGATAACCCGGAGGGGTTAGTGGGTGGTGTATCATCAAATTGAAAATGAAAAGATGCAAATGGTGATCCCTTCACGTTACCCGATGTATCCATAGCAGTGACAACCAAGTAGTAACTTCCGGAATCATCTAACCATGTACTACCTCTGTTAGATGAAATGGATAGGTCTAAGCTGTTACTGCTGGCAATGAATCCGTTGCATTCAGTGCCTGTGGTTGATTCTTGAGAAGTACCAAGAAGGCCCTTGCTTGATCTGGGATCTTCACTACTACTTGTACCAAGATACACACAGTAGTAAAGGTTTGTTCCATCCACAGCGTCTTCACCTGCTGTCCAGGAAAAATATGGTTGGTCGTTGTTGGTCCAACTGAAGCTGTCATCATCTGCATCACTAATTTCTGTACCACCGCTTTCTGTGTACATCTTAATTGCACTTGCTTGTGTACCTGGTGGATCCTGGTCAGAAGCTTCAAAAGCAATGGAGATTTCTTCAAAGACCGGTGTCTCAGCTCCGTCCGGCTCCAGAGTTACTTGATACTGAATGTATCGGTCTTCGTCGGTTACGCACGAGGTGCCGGTGAGGTCTGTGCCTGAAGAGATACCACTGCATGATCCCCATCCATCTACCCCGCTCATATTTTCATCGCTGTCACTACGCACTTTGACGGTTACCGTCCCGCTCCCGCTGGTCGTATACGTCAACTCTCCCCAGTCCGACGGATGCCCGCTGTCGTAGATTGTTGACGTTAATATCCCTGTTGCCGAATATCTTTCCATTTCCGCTTCCACGCTGTAAAAACTCCCTGGGTCATTTTGGTTGTTGTATTCCGTTTTTATCCAACTTTCTTCTCTGGGAACAGTTGAAACACGAACCTCATCAAGAAAAGCATCCAAAAGCTGAGAACCATTACGTGATAAGGTTATATAACCGTCTCCGCTCGTCCTCGAATCAGTGGATAAAGTTTGCGGGTTACTGGAATCCGGCTGCCCATCAACATAAAAATTAAGTGTAGCTCCATCAACAGTAACTACGACATAGTTCCATTCGTTTAAGGTAACCCCGGAATTACTTGTTTTATTGCCGGCATTATTACCGTTAAAACGTATATAACCCGTTTCAATAGTATGATGGAAAGAAAAACTGCTGTAGTCATTTGCCCAGGTTATAACAGTGTCATTATTAGCTGAACTTGGATTAACCCAGCTGGAGAGAGTAATATTTCCGGTAATATTTAATTCTGACGGAGAACCAAGATCTACATAATCATTATTGCCGTCAAACTCCTGACCATTTCCTATCTGCCCTGATTGACCGGTTGCACTAGCATAATCGTCTCCGTGATTACCATAATTAGTAGAATCTTTATAAACATTGCTTGTTCCCGTATCCGCCGCTTCTTCAGCCAAATGCCATACACCGACATAATTTTCATCCCAAACTCCTGACGCATTGGATTCGTCCAACCCGCCGGTATGATTGCCGTAGTAAATATAAACATCAGTATTATTCTCATAATCCAAGCTTGGTATCCGCACCCATGCAACAACTTCTCCGCTGGTATTCGTGTAAGATTCGATTTCATGGTCAAGCTTGGTTACACCGTCTCCGGCAGTAAATAATATATCTCCGCCGTTTGACTGTGATACGTGGCCGCCATTGACAGTATCCGCCCAATCCGAATCGGTTGTATTTATGAGAATCGGAAAATTTGTTAAATTTTCCGTGCCGGAAACCTGCCCCGCATCAATTACTATTTTTTTACGATATGACCAGCCGGAATCATACCAAACATCTTCTCCGTCCAAGCTGAATTGTCCCTCGGTTGAATTATCAATATCGGTTTTAGAAGAGTAATCTGTTGCTGTCGACCAGTCCGTTTCCTGCCAAGGCGATTCAGCGGCAAATATATTCGGCAGAATTAGTTTTGTCGCTGTTAAATACGAACCGATTATTAATCCAACAGAAAGAAAAAATAAAGCAATTAAATTAAATTGAATTCGATTCAACTGAAAGACCGGCCTAGTTAAGTAGACCTTAATTTTACCTAAATATGTCATATTTTTATAATAATGTATTACTTTAATTTCATAATAACAAAAAAAATAATTTTTTGCTATAACATTCCTTAATCTGTTAAGATTAAAATATGGAAATTAAAGTCATTACTCTTTTTCCGGAAGTAATTAATCCGTTTAAAGAGTGGAGTATGATTAAAAAAGCAGAGGAAATCGGAATTTTAAACATTGAAACGCATAATCTCCGAGATTGGGCGGTTGACAAACACGGAACAGTTGACTCCCGGCCATACGGCGGCGGCCCTGGAATGATCCTCCGCCCAGAACCGGTATTCAATGCTATCCATAACATTCAAGAATCAACCATTAATCATCAGTCATCAGTCATCCTTATGTCCGCCAAAGGAAAAACTTTCAACCAAAAAATAGCCGAAAAATTAAGCAAACTAGATGAAATAATTTTAATCTGCGGCCATTATGAAGGCGTTGATGAACGAATTCGAGAACACATGGTTGACACGGATATCTCAATCGGCAACTATGTTCTATCCGGAGGAGAAATACCGGCCTTAGTCGTTATTGACGCTGTTTCCCGTTTACTTCCCGGTGTCCTTGAAAAAAAATCGGCCGCCGAAGTAGAATCCTTCTCTCCCGGATTAAAAAAAATTATAGGAACACGTAACACGAAACACGTAACACGTAACACCCTCTTAGAATTTCCTCAATATACCCGGCCGCAGGAATTCAAAGGTTGGAAAGTCCCTGATATATTATTATCAGGCGACCACCAAAAAATCGCCGAATGGAGAAAAAATAAAATAATTAAAAAGAAAAATGATTAATCAAATTTTACATTCTCATGAACTACTTTTATTTTTCACTGTTTTACCCTGTCTTATTGCCTTGATTGAAAACAAGAAAAAACAGTTTTGGCTTTTTGGCCTAAGTTATGCCTTTGCTTTTTTTATTGGTTATTTCACTAAACAAATAGCCGCCGTTGACCGGCCGTTTGTAAATAACCCACAATTGTTAAAAATAACTTCCAGCATTCCCAAAACTTATTCTTTTCCGTCACTACATACAACTTTAATAACCGTTTTTGCCTGGTCTTTATCAAAAGCCAAACCAAAGCTGACATTAGTTGGTTTTATAACAGCTTTTATAATTTCCCTTTCACGAGTATATTTAGGCGTCCATTATTTTGGTGATATTAGCGCCGGATTTTTATTAGGAACAATTGTCTTCTGGTCAATTTATTCATTTATGAACATTGATAAAGTTTTTTCAAAAAAAGCAAATCCTAATGTCAGAAGAAAAATATTTCATTTGATTTACGGGATAGGACTAGCTTTAGTTATCCACTTTGAATTAATTTCACATCAAACATTTATTTTAATCATTTGGACTTTATCACTTTACGTTGTTTACAGCCATTTCCAAAGAAAAAACAAACTAAACCGGTTAATTTCTTATTTTGAAAGAAATCCAAATCCAAAATACTATGGTTTAGGTCCTTTGTTTTATCTAGCCAGCAGTTTTACAGCAGTGTTATTTTTTCCAAAAGCCATCGCCGCCGCCGCAGTAATTAATCTTGCTGTTGGAGATTCGGTTAATGCTTTAATCGGCCAGTTTACTTTTCAACCAATCTCTAAAGATAATCCAAATTATGGCAAAAAAAAGATTTATCCGGCTGTTGCGGCAGCAATCTCGACAATTATTTTCAATTTAACCTTTGTAAATTTGCTCCAAGCAGCTTCCGGAGCTGTAATAACTTTTGTGCTGGAGTTCAGCGCTCCTAAAATAAAAAATAAAGAAATTGACGACAATCTCTTAATTCCAATTTTCTCGGGACTAGCAATGTCGCTTTTCTAAATTACATTTTAACTCGGCAGTGATTACCTAGAAAGAGTTCTATTGATTCTGCCGGCTGATGGTTACCTGAAATTATGGTTTCCCTTCCCAGCAAACAACTGTCTAATGGTTTACCGGGAGAATTTATTTGAACGTTTTTCATTAAAACTGAATTTTCTACTTTCGCTTTTTCTATTTTACAATGATCAAAAATCGATGAGTACGGACCAATAAAGGAATCTGATATTTCTACGTTATTGCCAATTACTAAAGGGCCGCGAAGTCTAGAACTAGATATCCGACAATTTTCACCAATAAAAACCCGGCCCTCAACTATAACATCTTTGGATAAATTTGATTCTATTTTTGAACCCTTAGACTCATCGAGAATAAATCGATTTGTATCCAACCAGTCATTAAATTTACCAGGATCTTTCCAAGTTCCTTTAAACTCCGCAATTTCAACCTGAAAACCGTTATCCACCAGCCAGTTATAAACGGAGCCGATTTCGTATTCTCCGCGTGAAGACGGTATTATTTTATTTTTTCCGTCAAAACACTCTAACGCATGTTTATCAAAAAAATACAAACCGGGAACAGCCAAATTATGAGGTGGTTTTTCGGGCTTCTCAATTATTTCTTTTAAACTACCGTCTTTATTTAAATAAGGAACACCCATTCGGAAATTTTCCGGATGTTTGATTACCGTAACCATTCCATTGGCGTCGGATTGTCTAAATTTATCAATAAGATCTTTAATCCCGCCCCAAAAAATATTATCACCAAGATGCATTACAAACTTATTTTTACCAATAAAATCGCGCGAAACTTCAATAATATTTGCCAAACCTAATGGTTTTTCCTGAAGAATATAGGTAAAATTTACACCCCACTTGTCGCCGCTGCCCAAAACGGCTTTTAGTTCTTCAACCTGTCCGGGATTATAATTAATTCCAATTTCTTTTATCCCGGCATTAATCATTTCTTCCAGGCCGTAAAAAAGAAGGGGCTTATTGGCGATTGGAATAAAATGTTTATTAGTGCTAAATGTAACCGGTCGCATCCGTGTACCCCGCCCGCCGGCTGTTATTAAACCTTTCATTTTTGTTTACTGTAAAATTTTTCCGCTTCTTTTTTTAATTCTTTCCACCAGGCCTTATTTTCCCTATACCAATCCACGGTTTCCGCTAATCCTTCTTGTAAACTTTTCTGCGGCCGCCACCTTAATTCATTTTTAATTTTTGACCAATCAACTGCATATTTTCGATCATGGCCCGGCCTGTCCTTGACAAACTCTAATCTATCTTCGCCCATTCCTAATAAATCCAGAATTATTTTAGCTAATTTCAAATTATTTACTTCCTCAGTCATTCCGCCGACACAGTAAGTTTGACCGGGCTTACCTTTTTTAACCACTAAATCAATTGCCCGGCAGTGATCTTTAGCATAAAGCCAATCACGCACATATTTGCCGTCACCGTAAATATAAATATTTTCACCTTCAATCAAACTAGTTATCATCCGTGGTATAAATTTCTCCGGATATTGATAAGGGCCGTAGTTATTAGAACAATTAGTGATAGTAACCGGCAAGTCAAAGGTATGAAAATAAGAAAGGACTAAGTGGTCAGCGGCTGCTTTCGAAGCGGAATAAGGGCTTCTCGGATCATACCGGGTTGTTTCCGAAAACTTTTCATTTGAATCCAGACCTAATGAACCAAAAACTTCATCAGTGGAAATATGATGAAACCGGCTGACATTATTTTTAAGTGCCGCCTCAAGAAGAACTTGTGTTCCTAAAACATTGGTTTTAGTAAAAACCATTGGACCTTCAATCGACCGGTCCACATGAGATTCAGCGGCAAAATGAACTATAAGATCAACATCTTTAGTTAACTGATCGACTAAATCTGCGTCACAAATATCCCCTTTAACAAATTCATAATTTTCGTTGTCTTGAATATCTTTTAAATTATCCAAATTACCGGCGTAAGTAAGCTTATCTAAGTTGATAATTTCGTCTTGCGGATATTGGGAAAGCCAATAGTGAATAAAGTTACTGCCGATAAAACCAGCTCCACCAGTGACTAATATCTTCATAAAGCGTGTAATCTAATTTTTACAATTTATTTACAAATTTGTCAACTATTTTATCACCTTTTATCACCTCTAAGGTGATTTTATACTTACACCTTTGGTAATTTATTAATCTAATACCAAATGCTTAATGAATTCAATCTCTCGTTGATAATTGGCTCTATCAGAAACAAATTTTTTGTAATCATTTCTTGTTTTAAATAATTCTAAAATTATTTTTTTTTGACACATATCACCTTTTGCCGAAATGTATTCTGGCAGGGAGGAGTAAGAATATTTAATTAAACTTTTAAAATCCTTAACTAATCCCCCTGAATAAGGATTTAGGTGTATATATCTGGATACATGTAGGAGCTGTTCCTCGTTGTCTATCTTTACCGATTTAAATTTACCCTGAAATAATCCACCTTTTCTATTGAATGATGAATTAAAATATCTAGTATACGCATTGGTTATTTGTGATAAAAATTTTGATATACCATTTTTTGTACTTTGCTTAAGCAGCAAATGAAAGTGTGTAGGCATTAAACAATAACATATTAAATCAACATGAAACTCCTTTCTTTGTTTTAGTTCTTCTAAAATACTCCCCCTCTCCTTTAAAGGTAAGTTTAGGAAATAAGAATATCTCCCAGGACAGTTAATATTTTGATAATAAATCAAATAATTTAAAAACCTCTTGTAATTCCACTTATTTTTATAAATTGGAATACCTCCCACTCCCCGGTTTATAATGTGATAGAAGTGACCTTCAATCAAAGGAACTTTACGCCCCGGCATATAAACATGATAGCATAATGAATTTATTAGAGGTGTATACCTAATATCACCTCTAAGGTGATATTTTTAAGTATATTTGTCGGCGACGGAAGCGGCGGCAAAAGCAGACGGTTTAACTTTTGCTTTAAAACCATTGCCATTGACCATACCAACCAGCTCTTTTATCATCTGTCTGCTTGGACCGTTTTCACCGACATCAATATGAATTTCCAATTCTTCATAATGACCGTTTAAATCATCCTTTAATATATCAAGTAGTTTCCTCGCCGCCTCCAAAGAAGCCACTGTTTCCCGGTAAAGTTTTTCCTTCAACGAGTAAACATTTTCAATCCGCTCTTTAGACCAGAAATATCTACCGCCGTTACCTTTACGATGTATAACCACCGCCGTAACTAAATCAATTCCGGGTTTGGTCCTGACGTCTTTTGAACGTGAATCAGACCCAATTATCAACTGATACTGTTTATCAGGTTCGGACAAAATAAAATCTTTTATTTCTGTTCCCAATTCAGACCAGGTGACTTTACCCTTGGTAATATTTTTTAGATATGCTTTCATTGCCGACAATTATATCATTTTCAGCCGCGAAGTACAGTTGAAAGAATAATACTTGTCCCAAGGATTGCAAAAAGTAAGTATTCTAAGGCGGTTTTTACACACAGATTTCCTTTTTGGCCATGGTGCCACAAACCCCAAAGGAAGTAAAAAACTCCAGTACCGATAATTATCCATCGTTGAATTTGTAATTGATAGGGAAAACTAAAAAATAATCCGGCCGACAAAGAAAATCCAAAAAACAGGACCCAAAAGTTGACCGGATTATATTCAACTTCTTTTTCAAATAATTTCATTTTAAAAAATCATCCCCGCCTTTCCACCTAGTAATATCAAAATTAAAACTAGACCCATAAAACCGAGATGAGCAGTTGTTCTTCCCGTACTTCTGTAAATCTTTTTCCTCAAGTATAAGTAACCGTCAAGAAGCAAAGCGCCGGTAACTAACCCAATAACAAAAGTACTTATTTTTTGAGTAAACCCAAGCGGATTTATTAACGGTTCTTGCCCAGGTTCTTCTTCCTGGACAACTACGGCATCAGCTACTTTAACCGGCAATTCCGGCTCAGCTTCCGGCTCCTGCTGAACTGCGGCGACTGATTTCGACGGTGTTCCAAAAAATTGGACTACCAAAGTAGTTTTAATACCTCCCAAAGTTCCGTCAACAACAGCTACACCTATTTCTTGATATTTAGGATTAACAATATTTTCCTTATGCGTCGGCGATTCCATCCAAGCACGAACTACATCTTCGGATTTCATAAAATCACGGGCTAAATTCTCACCAGCCACTCGGTATTCATATCCGGCCTCGCGAAAAAACTCCCATGGTTGACGACCACTTGGTGATTTATGGGCCCAGTAGTCAAAGGCAAACATATCTCCGGCTTTTAGCTGAGCGCCTTCAGACAAACATTCATTTAACTGCAAAGGCGCTAAACCAATTTCAACCCGCTCCTGGTTAGTCAGCTCAACAATTCCTTCCGGAGTAATATCGGAAGCATATCCTAAAACACCCGGCTGAACTAAAGCAAGAACATTTAAAGAAAGCTGGCTGAATAGAAAAAGGCCGGTTAAAAAGGCCAAAAAGGGCAGGTCAAGTAATCCGGCCCGATAGTTATTATCTTTTTGAGGAATAAATAATTTTTTTATTCGCTGTTTAAGCCCCATTTCTCTTTCATATTACACTTTTTTTTACAAAAAGTGAAGAATACCGCCAAAAAACTACGAAGTTGTCAATTGTTTCTGAAAATAGTGTAATCCAAACGGCAAAATAAAACTACCGATTACCAACAACCACATCCATCCGCAATATGCTGACTGTTCAAACCAGCGGTGAGCCAGCCAATCACCGAAAAAGGCCGAAATAGAAACTACTGCCGGAATCAGCCACAGCCGTTTGTTTTGTTTTATTTTTTCTTTATTTTTTCTAACAAAAATTATGTTGATAATTAAAGCCGATATCGCCAACAACCACCACCAGCAGATTTTTTCTGTTGTTATTCCTTCTGTTTCACCGGGTGGTAATTCTCCTTCTCCCCCGACTTCTCCCGGCTCGGTTTCTTCTCCTAATACTTCCACTTCCTCTTCATTAAAACCGGTTGCCGGCGGCGGTGTTTCTTCTTCACCTAAAACAGCCCCGGTCGAAACAAACGCTGAAACTTCATTCGACCAATTACCGGCCTGGCAGTCGTTAATTGGAACTACTTGAAAATAGTAAGTAAATCCAGATGATAACCCTCCAACTACGTAAGAAGTTGTATTACCGATATCGACATTCCCGTAAAGATAGCTTCCGGGGCTGATACCGTATCGAATTCCGTAATGTGTAACTGGAGAAGAAGCGGACCAATTTAAAGTAACCGTATTAATTCCACCCGTTGCAGTTAAATTTGTTATGTCGCTAGGCATATCAGCGGTACAACCATCGATCGGAACGGGAGTATTTGTTGGTCCGGCTCCCGGTGTGTTTGACGGACCGGATGGGGTTGGAGTTAAAGTTGGAGTGGGATTTACTTCGGCGTCAATCATTTCGAAACCTAAATTTAAATCAAATCCCAACAATTTATTCTGATAATTATTACCAACCCAACTTGGCAAATTAACTATTATTTCATATTCTTTAAAATTATCATCTAAGTTAGATACCTCTGACAAAATATGATATTGGTCAACAAAATTTGCCAATACATTTTGGGAATAAACCACGGTACCGCTGTCCAACTCTATAATCTTTATTTCCAACACTTTGTCTAAATCTCCAGTGCTGTCCAGGTTCACAGCTTCAATTGCAAACTCTCGGGCTTCATCATAATTATTAATTGCTCTAATAACTTTAGAAATTTCCTTTCCGGGAAACATGCCTGTTTCCGAAAACAAGGGCTCCGTTCCTAAAGAAGTACATTCGTCAGGACCGCAACTAACTTCCAAATCTGCTGCCCAAGCCGGCGGATGAATAAAAAAAAGACAGCCAATCAAGACCAGTGCCAGAGCTGTTATTTTCTTTTTCATTATTTAGTTTTGCCAGTCAAAATCATAACTGCTTGAACCAAGTATTGCATTGCCGTTTTTGTAAAGCAAGTGGACCTCCACATTTTCAACCTGCCGGTGTGGTGTGCAGACTACTCCCAAAGACGAACATGAGCCAAAATAAAGCGAGTCTAAACTGAACTGTTCAACTTCAATCGGCTTGTCTTTTTCACCCTCAATCTGCATGTCAATTTCTTCGCCCTCATACCGGTATTGATAAAAAACCGAATATTTTACTTTGTCAAATCCCTCCGCATTGTCAAAATCAACAATCAAATCCTGTTCATTCCGGCTTATATCCACCTGAATATGGCTGTGCGGATTCGTCCCCGGATTCGGACTTTCCTCGCTATCATCTCCAAGAACTTCCCAATCATTTACATTATTATTATCATCAAATCCCGGGCTAACCCTTGCTATTGACTGACCATCACCGGCTGAAATACTCCAACCTTGATGAGAATTATCGTATCCGCTTTCCCAGGCAACAAAATCCACTTCAGTACCACTGGCATTCTTAAGAATTAAATAATCTCCATCGTTGTTAAGCCAACCC
>CAYXSV010000037.1:0-13724 GCA_964468355.1 uncultured Gammaproteobacteria bacterium | reverse complement strand
GCAAAACCGAAAACCAACCGTTAAGTGTTATGGAGGCAATGGCTTTCGGCCTGCCGATAATCGGCGTTGACGCTTTAGGCATTCCCGAACTAGTTGACGATAAAGAAAACGGCTTTTTAGCTACACCTGACAATCACCGCCAAATTGCCAAATTCGCCGTCAAGCTTATTGAAAACCCGGAATTAGCAAAAAAAATGGGTCAAAAATCCCGACAAAAAATCAAACAATTTTCTTTATCCAAAACAGTAAACAAACTAGAAAATGTCTACCTAGAGTTACGACCCGCTTCGCGAGGCGAGCCCGCTTCGACGCGAGGCGAGTCGTGAGCTTAAGTAGGCGGAGTGGGCGAAATTTTTGATTTCTTTTTTAAATCTATCTTTGTAAAAACGTTCAGCCCATTTTTTACATTCTTCACTTGAAAACTTGGTTTTTTCAAATTTTTTTATTGTCCTAACCAACGATTCATCTGTCGGTTTATCAAAAAATACTCCGGTTTTGCCTTCAACCACCGATTCCAAATATCCGCCGCCTCGGTAGGCAATCACCGGGGTTCCGGCCATCATTGCCTCCACCGGGGTCATGCCGAAATCTTCGTCTGTGGCCAAAACAAAAAAGCCGCGGGCTTTAACATAGAGCTCAGCCAATTTCTGGTCAGAAACATAACCCAAAAACTCAACATTATCACCAGCCAATTTTTCTAGACGTTTCTGTTCTTGTTTCCAACCGGCCGGCTTACCGGCTATTTTCAATTTTAAACCAAGCTGATTAACCGCTTTTATTGCCAGCTCAAACCCTTTACCGCCGACAATCCGGCCGATGATTAAATAAAAATCCTCTTTGGCCACATCCGGATAATCAAGCTTTTCTATCGGCGGATAAATCACCGTTGAATCCCTTCGGTAAAACTTTTTTATCCGGCCGGCAACATTTTTAGAATTAGCAATAAAGTGGTCAACTCTTTGCGCCGCTTGATAGTCATACAAACGTAAAAAATGACCGACAAACGCGGCGTAAACCCGAACCGGCCAATATTTCTTAAGTTCAACAAAAGTCGGATAGCCGTATAACCACCGCGGCGGCGTATGGCAGTAGCAAACCTCAACGGCCTCACCCTTCCGCTTAAATCCTTTAGTAATATACCAACTGGCTGAAGAAATAATCAGATCGTATTCTGAAAAATCTAAGCTGTTCCAAATCCAAGGAGTCAAAAAACGAAGCGGGCTGTGAAGCTTTCCGCTGGTAAACCCCGGAATTTTTTGGACCCAAGATGTTCGAATATCTTTATTTTTAAAGCGCTGGTATGCCGAGGAATTTTTATTGTAAAAAGAAGTATAAATCGGCGCTTCCGGCCAAATCTCGGATAAAGCCAGCAAAACCCGCTCGGCCCCGCCGAATTCGTTTATGCAATCGTGGACAAGAGCCACTTTTAGTTGTTCAATATTCATTAATCTAGACGCAAACTAAAGTTTGCTAATACATTTGCAAACTAATACGCTCGTAATAGCAGGCTTTAGCCTGCGTAATTTAATTTATAATAAACTCATCTGACTTTCCGTCTTGCCGGAATCAAATTTATCCTCAATCCGCTGGACCAATGACCGGAAATTCAGATTTTCTAAAGCTTTTTTTAATTTGATTAATTTGCGGTCGGTAAACTTCGCTTTGTCCCAATCAACTTCGACCGGCGCGTCAGTCACAATTTCAGCCAATTCATGCGACAGCTCAGCCGACTCCTTGCCTTTATCAAGCTTTTTTCGAATTGAGTCGGAAATTTCATCAAGATGGTCATAAATTTCGTCTACGGTATCATACTTTTTAAACAACTTAGCAGCCGTTTTCGGACCGATACCGTAAATTCCGGGATAATTATCAGACGAATCACCAACTAACGCTTTGTAGTCAACAACCTGATCCGGCTTGACACCCAATTTTTCCTCAACCTCTTCCGGCCCGGTCAACTCCCCGCCGGAAATACCCCGGCCAAGCAAATACAAGCTGGTTTGATCATCAACCAGCTGCATTAAATCCTTATCTCCGGTCACAATTATTGTTTGCCCATTATCTTTGAACATTGGAACATTTGAACATTGGATTTTTTTTGCTATTGTGCCGGCAAGGTCATCGGCTTCATAGCCCTCAACCATTTTCATCGGAATACTGGCAGCCTCAATCGTCTCCCGGGTTAAATCAATCTGGCCACAGAGTTCATCTTCCATTTTCGGCCGGTGGGCCTGATAACCAATAAATTTTTTATGGCGGAAAGTCGGACCACGAGCGTCAAAACAGCAAATTAAATAATCCGGATCTAATTCATCTATTGCTGAAATAAGCATGGAAAAAAAACCGTAAACTGCGTTTACCGATATACCACCTTGCGTCAAACTGTCCTTGGGTAAAGCGTGATAAGCCCGGTGTAAAAGTGCATGGGAATCAATTATTACTAATTTCGACATATACTATTATATAACAATAGCAACATTGTAGGGACAGGTCGCGACCTGTCCCTACTTGCCGTAAACTATTTAGTGCTTTATACTGAAATATATGGAACACCATCCAATACCACAGCAGATATCATCTTACGAATTCCGTCTAGTCGGAAGCATGACATTAAAGCAGTTTCTTAAACTTGCCGGCGGATTAATACTGGCTTTTGTAATCTATCACAGCAACCTTGTTTTTCTTATAAAATGGCCGTTGGTCATCGGGATTTCCAGCCTAGGAGCAGCACTTGCCTTTTTACCGGTAAACGAACAGCCGTTGGAAAAGTGGATTTTTACGTTCTTCCATAGCGTCTATTCACCAACTATTTATATTTGGCAAAAACAATTACATAAATTTGATTTTGAAGACCGTCAATTTCAGCAAGAACCGTCAACACCCAAGGTGTCTGACACTGAAGAAAAAGAACCGAAGCTAGAAGAATTTTTAGCCACACTTGATGAAAAAGAAGAAGTTAAAGACCAAAAAACTGAACTTGAAACCAAAAAGGAAAAAAGTGAGGTTGAAGAAAAACCAAAAAAAGTTACCCCCCCCCAGCCGAAAGAAGAACTTGATTTCGACTTTTCACCTCAAAAACTAGAGGCCACTGCTGAAGCAAAATTCGGCGAAATTCCCAGGCCGCAAACCCCATCTACGCCTAACAAAATTATCGGCATGGTTTTTACCCAAGAGGGAAAGCTAATTGAAAACGCAATAATCGAAATCCAAGACAAAAGTGGACATGCAGTCAGGGCGCTGCGAACTAATAAACTTGGACAGTTTGAAACCGCTACCCCATTGTCCAGCGGCGAATATCTTGTTACAGTTGAGAAAGAAGGTTATGATTTTGATATACTGAAATTAGAAGCAAAAGGAGAAGTAATCGAACCGTTAATAATTAAAGCGAAAAACGGTAACGGCAACGGTTAAGATGCTCGTATCGGCAACGTAATACGGTTACGTAACCGACAAATGAAACATGCCAGACTTAAACAAAATTGCCATTAAAGGCACCAGTCAAGAACATTTACCAATTGAGGATATTCAAAAGGATTTAGTTATTTTAAAAAACGGGACGGCCGTAATGATCCTCCAAACCTCGTCGGTCAACTTCGACCTTCTTTCCGAAGGTGAACAAGACGCAATGATCTATGCCTATGCGGCCATGCTTAACTCATTAACTTATTCAATTGAAATAATTATCCGTTCAACAGCCAAAGACGTGTCCAGTTATTTGAAAAGAATAAAAAACCAGCAAGAAAAAATCACCAACCCCCTATTAAAAAGACAAATCCGGTCCTACTACAACTATATTGAGGAAGTAGTTGAAAAAAACAATGTATTAACTAAATCTTTCTATGTAGCCGTCCCCTTTTATCCGGTGGAAATGGGCGCAACAGCGGCGGCCCAGTCCACTCTTCCAGGGCTGTTATCAATTTTTAAAAAAGAAAAACAAACATTCCCAATGAGTAAAGAAAAAATAATTGAAAAAGCAAAAGGAGCATTGGAACCGAAAAAAGAACACTTAACCCGACTTTTTGGCCGGCTTGGGTTAACCGTCAAACAATTGGAAACCAAAGAATTAATCCGTTTATTTTATAAAATTTATAACCCGGAATCCTCCTTAGGCGAAAATATCGAAGCGCTTAACCAACAGGGAGTAATGATTCACGGACCAAAACAAAAATGATATTTAATAAAATTTTCAATAAAAAGAAAAAAGAAGAAAAACCAAAAGAAAATAAAAAGGAAGTTTCTCAATTGGAAAAAAGTATTCGTGACTTTGGCGAAGGCCTGGTTTCTGTTCAGGATATTATTGCTCCCTCAGCTATTGAGGTTGATTTTGACTGGATACGAATAAATAATCACTACTACCGAACCTTATTTGTAGTGAATTACCCGAGGTTTGTCTCCGCCAACTGGTTATCTTCTTTAATTAATTTTGACCACTCTTTAGATGTTTCTATGAATGTTTATCCAACCGAAGGCAAAGAAATACTATCCAACCTGAGAAGAAAAATTGCTGAAATGGAAGCAGAAATTTCGTCAGATGTGCAACGCGGTAAAGTAGTTGACCCGTCAACCAAAGCCAAACTGGAAGATGCGCTTAGTTTACAAGAAGAATTAGTAAAAGGTGTGGAGAAATTTTTTCAATTCGGCCTTTATATCACCATCGGTGCTGAATCGGTAAAACAGCTCAATCAAATAACAAAGGAGCTGGAATCCAATTTGGGCTCTTTATTAATCATCCCAAAGCATGCCACTTTGCAAATGGAACATGGATTTACTACTACTCTACCTTTAGCAGAAGATCGGCTTAATGTCACCAGAAACATGGACACCACTTCTCTGGCGACTACTTTTCCTTTTGTTTCTTCCGATTTATCCGACGACAAAGGAGTAATGTACGGGCTGAATCAGCACAACGGATCGCTGGTAGTTTTTGACCGCTTCTCCATGGAAAACGCCAACTCAGTTCTTTTCGCTAAAAGTGGTGCAGGAAAATCATATTTGGTTAAACTGGAAGCGCTGAGATCACTGATGTTCGGAACAGAAGTAATGGTTTTGGACCCGGAAAATGAGTACAAAGCTTTAACCGAAGCGGTAGGAGGCCAATTCATAACTTTCAGTTTTGAATCGGGTTCAAAAATCAACCCTTTTGACCTAGAAATTACACCAGACGAGGAAGTCAAAAATCAACTAGGACGAAAAATTATGGCTCTTCACAGTTTATTTAAACTGGTTATGGGCGAGATGGATGCAAAAGAAGAGGCCTTATTGGACAGAGCATTAGTTCAAACTTATAAAATGCGCGGTATTACACCGACTAAACCGCCAAAACCGGATACGGAAATGCCGTTAGTTGAAGACCTTTACAAAGTTTTGCTTGGAATGGAAGAGGAACAAGCAGCGTCGCTTGCCGCCCGGTTGGAAAAATTTATTAAGGGTTCATTTGCCGGACTTTTTAACTCCCAAACTAATGTTGAGCTGGATAACGAATTTATTGTTTTTGGAATTCGAGATTTAGAAGAAGAACTCCGTCCAATTGCAATGCAAATAGTTTTGGACTTTATCTGGAATAAAATACGCAAAGAACTTAAAAAAAGGATATTGATAGTTGATGAAGGATGGTATTTAATGCAGTATGCCGACACCGCTCAATATCTTTTCAGCTTAGCCAAGCGGGCAAGAAAATATTACCTTGGTTTAACAACAATTACCCAAGATGTACAAGACTTTTTAGGGTCCGACTACGGTAAAGCAATCGTCACCAACTCCTCTATTCAGGTACTACTAAAACAACACCCGGCGGCAATAGACCAGGTTGCTGAAGTCTTTTATTTATCGGAAGGCGAGAAACAACTGCTTTTGGGTGCCGATATCGGCGAGGGAATTTTCTTTGCCGGCCAAAACCACGTCGCTATCCGGGTAATCGCCTCACCTGATGAACACAAATTAATCACCTCCAGCCCGGAAGATATCATCGCCATGAAAAAAGGAGAAGAACTTAAAGCAAAACCCTCTGAGGCTACTGAAGAAAAATAATTTACCACCACGAAACTTACACCGGTTTTTAAAAATGGTGTGCGTGTGATAAATTATAAGTATGGCTGAAGAAGAAAAAAAATTGACCCCAGCAGACTTTTTCCATCAATGGGCAGTTAAGCTTGATGATTTTAAAGAAAACAAAGGGCGCCCCCCTACTAAAAAAGAAGTCATCCAGGAACTAAAAATAACCAGCAAGCTATTAAAAGACCTTCTGAACTTTTTTCAAGCTAATTACGGCATTGAAAAAAAATCAAAACAAACATGGCCTGATTTTTTTCACCAAATCAGCCAATTTTTTATCGAAGATAATGAACTGGAAAACAAAAAAATTGAACTGGAAACCAAACAACCGTCAAAAGACCAACTTGAAAGTTTGATTGCCGAAAAAAAAGCTTTAGAAGAAAGAAAACAGGAAATTACTGAACAAGTCCGCCAAAAGATAGAATCTCAACTTGGTGTAAACCAAACCGAAGCCGACCGACTCATAAAGCGACTAATTTACCTAAAACAAATAGAAAGTCTTGACTCGGAAACTTCGCTTTTAGAGTCAGAAACAGAAGTTTTTAATAAACTAGAAGAAGCGGCAAATCAACCTGAAATTTTAGAAAATTTTGTTCTTCAATCAAGAGCAGCTGAAGAAATTACCGCACAATTACCGAGTAATCTCCGCAGTAATATTTTTACTTCCACCTCTGTTGCCGGAAAAATTATAAGCAGACAAGCAAATAAGGTTGATTCGATAGCAAAAGATAATAATATAAAACTTTCACCCCGAGCAAGAAGCCGACTAGCCGCATTAAGCATAATTATCCCCCAAACTAAGGAAATTGAAACCGAAAAATCCCCAGAAAAAGAAGAGTTCCAAGAAATAATGGAACAACTAGGAGTTGAAAAGGAACAAGCCGACACAATACTTATTGAATTAGAACATCAGCGGGAAATACTTTTCCGTCAAGTACCGGCTGAAAAAAAAGTTGAAACAAGATTAAAAGAGCGCGGTATTGACTCAAAACAAGCCAAAGAAGCGGCTGAAAAAGTAATCACTGCAAAAAGAAAACTAATCGAAAAAAAAATTGACAAATATCTTCCCGCCGCTGATGACGAAATAAAAACAAAAATAACTGCTCATGGTTTATCCGACGAATATGGACAGATAAGAACGATTACAGAGAAAATGGAAGCTTTGCCGAAGTCTGAAAAAAAAGAATTTTTAGAAGACATAACGCTTTCCAATGATTATCTAGCCGCAAAGGAAACTGTTGCCCACCAGATTAGGAATTTATCGCTACGATCTTCTCCGACAATACCGGAAAGTTTTCAAGACAAACTAGACAAACATCCGCAAATTGCAGACGAAATTGCCGGTTTGGTAGTTACTAGGACCTCACAAGATGTGGCCAAGGAAAAAATTGCTCAGACAATTATTGGGCCGACAGCTATTTCCTTTGCCGCCAGGGGCGTAAGTATTGACCAAGGCGAAGAAGAATCCGTTAAACAAGTAATTACCGGGCTTGCTGACACGACTCTAAAAATGGTTGCTTTAAGTGAAGAACAATATTATAAAACATCTATTCTAAATGATTTGGAAAAACAACTTGAAACTTATTTAGGCAAAAAAATAACTATTAAAAGACCGGACGGTACTTATAAGCAATTTGACCTATCAGAAAAAATCAACGCAAAGGCAATCAAGCTAATGGCTGAGTTTTGGGCCCAAAGGCCGAGTGATACCGGGTTAGAATTTTTAGAGTTGAAAACAAAAGGCGAAACTGCGCTCAGCGTCTCTTTAAAAAAGCTGCCTGCCGGAAATACCGAAGAAGTCTTTGCCCAATTTAACGCTGAACAAGACCCGGTAATGGCAGCGGCTATTGCCGCCCAATTAACAGAAACTTCTCCCGACCAACTTGTTGACCAAATAGAAACCTGGCAGGAATTTACCCGCCACTTAGAAAAATCCGGCCAAGCCGAGATTCTTCAGAAAGATAAACTTTTGTCAATGTTCGAGTCCTTATACGGTAAACAAGGGGTAGCGGAACAAGTTTATCAATCGCGTTTATACCGCATATACCAAAATTTTAAACAGGTAATCTCCCCATTCACTCAACCAATTACCCAGTTGATGAAAAGCAAGCTTTTCCGCAAACTCGGTCAAACTGTAATCGGCAAAGGTCTTAAAACAGTCTGGAACCAAGGCAAAAACTTTTTAAAACAAAAAATATTTGAACCAATAAAAAAATGGGCACTAAAAAAAGTAGGCGAGCAAATTGCTAAAGAAGGTTTTAAATTAGCCGTCAAGGAAGGAGTTAAAGCGGCAGCAGCCGCTGCCGGCGCCACAGTCAGTTTTGGTATTACCGCCGCTATTTGGGTAGGAGAAAAAATACTTAAAGCCGGTTACAGCTTATTTAAAAAAGGAATTAAAGCGGTTGGACTTGATAAGGCAGCTGATAAATTTAATCAGTTAACCAGTTTTGGACTAGCACCGAAACTGGACAAAGCGGTTGATAAAATACTTTTTTTTGTTCCGGCGGCTTTTCGGGACGGTATCAAGTTTTTTAACCGTATTTTTGAAGGCGCTGCCGAGATTTCAATTATCAGCTCACTTATTATTCCGGCAATAATCGCCGTATTTATTATACTTTTCTTTGTTAACCTATTCCCTCTTGCCCAAACCAACCAAACAATGGCTCCGTCGGTAATCGATAAAGCCAGCCTCCCCATACAGGAAGAAGAAACTTTTCTGGAAGTTGAAAACTCCCCTTATATTAAAGTTACTAAATCTGCTAATGTCAGCCAATTAGAAAATTCACAGCTTCCCAGAGAAATAACCTATACAATAACTATATCCGCTACAACTGATAACCTAACCGGGCTAACCATTTCCAATGATACAGTAGTAATTACGGAAGACGGATCTTTTAGTATAAAACAAGATATTAACGGACAAGGGATAGAAAAATTTGATATGCCGTCAGAACTTTCTCCTGAAGACTCGCCAATAACTATAAATTATACTATTTCCGCCGAACCCGAATTTAAAGACTCAAGAATAAATGACACGGTGATAATTGCCGCCAACGTTCCAACTCAACAAGTTGAAAATGAAGCCAGCCAGGCAAATCATGTGGTTACAATCGGGTCACCGCCGCAAGGCCCAATCGTTGACTGCCCGGATTCCGGAGCTGAAATTATGGTTAGTGCCGGCGGTTATCCGGTTCAAAAAATTCTCTTAACCCGAGGCCGTCCGGGAGGATGCATTGTTCCGACGATGATTATTATTCATTGGAGCGGGGGCTGGTCAAACAACGACGTTACTCGTCAAGTTTTGGAAAACCGAAATCGATCCTGCCATATTGGCACTGATCAAAACGGAAGTGTCCAACAGTGGATGCAGCACTGGGAGAAAAAAGCGGAGTTCGGCTGGTGTGCCGGACCAAACGGAAACCCATACGGAGTAAACAATGAAATGGTCGGAGCATGGTTTGACACTAATCCGCCGCCTGACGCCGAATTTAAAAGTGCTGTTAATTCAACGTGTTGGTATATGAGGCAGTATAATATACCGGCAAGCCAGATATACGGACATTATGAACTGCAAGCCGGCAAATCAGACCCGGGGAAGGATTTTTTACAAAACCGGTTTATTCCGGCGGTGATTAATCAATGTGGAACTTAAGATGAAAAAAATAATTAAGAAAAACTGGATTATAATTTTACTTTTATGTCTTGCTCTGTTCTTATTAATTCTAAAATTAGTTACAACTACTGATGAACAAAAAGACAAACAAGAACAGGCGGAGGTAGAACCGACAACTGAAATTAGTGAAAATAACAAGATAAGCTTAAACCTAAATACCAACCAATCACAAGTTTACTGCTTTATTGATCAGGAAATTGAAAATATTCAACAGCCGATTAAACTGCCGGCAAACTTAAATATACAAAAAGGAGAATACACTCTTCAGTTTTTTAAAGAAGGATATAAAGTAAAAACTCTTTCTTTAAAATTGGAATCAAATCAAGATTTAGATATTGAATTGGAAAAAGAAACCATCTCCGGCGATTTTTACCGGATACCTTCGGAAACCGGTATTCAATCGCTTGGCTGGAACGAAAACAAAATTTATTACCAAGTTGATAACAAACTAAAAGAAGCACGCGGGAATACAACCCTTGCTTTTTTCAGCACCAGCAATAAAATCAGCTTTTCCCAAACCGGCAAGGCGTTGACTTATTCTGCAAATAAATTGTTCCTTGTTGAAAAACCGCCAAAAGTCAAAGAGGTTGATCTTGCCGCTGATCAGGCCTATTTTTCTCCCGACGGCCAAAAAATCGCCGTTCTTAAAAACACCTCCGTTACCGTTTATGATTTAGAATTCAACCAAATTACTAATTTTAATTTTGATAACCAAATTGTTTCGCTAAATTGGCCTAACAGTAACCAGTTAGGGTGTCTAACTAATTCCAAATCGGATAAAAGTTTAATTTATCTTCTTGATTTAAACAGCGAGAATAAAAAACAAATCATTAGCCTAGATGAAGAAATAGTTAATCTTCAGCTTTCTCCTCAAACCACTTATTTAGCTGTTGATGGAAAAACAAAAACAACTATTTACAACCTTAACGGCAATTCTGTTTACGAGTTTAATAGGAAAAATAAAAACTTACCCACGCTAAGCATTTGGAGAACCGATAATCAATTAATTTTAATCGAAAAAACTGAAGAAGAATATACTCAAGACAAATACCGTCGACTGGATAAAATTTGGTTAATCAACCCAAATTCAGGAAGAAAAGAGTTTGTTGCTTTAAGCGCGCCATTACGAAACAAAATTGATTTCGCCGTTAAACCGGCCTTGTCTCCCGACAAAAACGGCTTGATAGTCACTGAAAAAGAAGGGCCGATCTGGCTCCTGCTTTTAAACGGTTCAATTCAAAATTATATGCCTGAATACCAAATTTTGCCAACGACAATTCCTTATAGTGCACCATAAATGTATAAATTTTTAAAAAGATATTCACTGGTTTTGATGTTATCAATCACCGCCGGGTTTTTAATCGGCTTTAAAACCTTTTACAAACCGGAAGCTCAATCGGAAGGTGAAGTAAAATCATTAGAAAACCAACTGGCGGAGCCGACACCAACCATTGAAATAATCTCCACTCCCAGACCAACCGTCTTCGCCACGCCGACTCTTTCCGAGGAAAACATTAAAAAATTATTAGAAGAGTTAGACATAGATCCGGAAAATCCGGAAGAAGGCATCGAAAAAATTCTTAAAAAACTAAACATCGACCCCGAAAATCCAACTGAAGAAGATTTTCAAAAAATTCTAAATTTTTTGGAGGTAACTGGTAATTAGTAATTTATAAATCCACTTTTACCGGCATGATAATGTGAAGCCAATCCTCATCTGTCGGCGCTTTAAAAAGACCGGGGGTAAGTGGTTCTTTAAAGTGCATTTCAACCTGTTGTTCATTTACGGGAACACTTTTCAAAAAATCAAGCAAAAAACGGTAATTAAAGGCGATTTCCAAGTCGTCACCCTCCACTTTTGCATCAACGGTTGTTTCATTTTCACCAACACTGGGAGCATTAGAAGAAATCTGAATTTTACCTTCGGAAATTTTAAATTTAACCACATTCGCTGACTCCCGGGCAAAAACAGATGCCATCCGTATGTTTTGGTGTAACTCCTCTTTATCAACTAAAATTTTGGTTTTTGAATCCTGAGGTATAATTTTTTCGTATTCAGGAAATTCACCCTCAATCAGTCGGGAAGTCAACTGCAAACCCGGGAGTAGAAAAACTACTTGATTTTCGTCCTCGGTTAAGCCAACCTTTAATGTTTCTTCTCCAGCCGCCAAACGCACAATTTCCGTTAAGCTCCTGGCCGGTATTAAAAAAGTGCCTGAATTTTGGTTTTTTTCCATATCTATCTTCACCCCTTCAACCTTTTTTACGGAAAGCCGATAACCGTCAGTAGCCACCATTCGGTAACCGTTCTTTAAAAACTCCCAATTAACGGCTGCCAATACCGGACGGGTGTCGTCATCAGCCGCTGCAAATCCAACTAAACTGACCGCTTTTTCTAAATTATTTAAAGGCAAAGCGGCCGACTTTTTTTTGTTAATTTTCGGCATTTCAGGAAATTCCTCCGCATCCATTCCGGCAAACTTCGTCTTACCCTGCTTTGAATCTATTTCTATTTGGCCTTGCTTGATTGTCTCCAAAACAAGATTTCCGGGAGAAAGGTAAGAAACAAACTCTGAAATTTCTTTAGCCGGAATTGTTAATTCACCGGGCTGACTAACCTTAGCGTCAATCCAATATTGGATGCCAATATCCAAGTTGGTTGCCGATAATTTCAACCGGTTGTTTTTTTCAGCCGTAAACAAAATATTTGCTAAAACAGGCAGTTGTGGACGAGAAGCAATAAATCTGGATACTACCGATAAACTTTGATTTAAATCCTCTTGTAAAACCTCTAATTTCATGTTAACCAATCTTAACCGACAGACCGCATTCTGTCAATGACGCTATTTTTTTGTAAGTGTAAACCTCCTCCACTATAATAACAATAAAGCGTGGAGTTGAAAAAAATTTCAAAAACCATTTGGGAATTAAAAAAAGATTTTAAAAAAGGGATGAATGTCCCGGCAAGAATAGTCGGAACGAAAAAGATTGTTGAAGCGATTGAGCCGGAAGTTTTTGATCAACTGGCTGATGCCGCCAGTTTACCGGGAGTAATTGAGCCGGTTTGGGCAATGCCCGATACTCATATTGGCTACGATGTTCCAATTGGTTGTGTTTTTGCTACTAATCCAGACAACGGCGGAATTATCTCTCCCGGCGCTGTTGGTTTCGACATCAATTGCGGCATCCGTTTAATGACAACGCATTTAATGGAAAAAGAAGTCCGGCCTAAATTAGCCAACTTGGTTAACGGATTATATAAAATTTCCGGAGCGGGCTTGGGATCAAAAAGCTGGATCAGATTGACATCCGAAGAATTAAAAGAAGTTCTTGAAAAAGGAATGGAATGGGCAGTTAAACATGAATACGGCCGTAAAGAGGATTTGGACCACACCGAGGACGGCGGAAAAATGAGCCCGGCTGATCCGAATACACTTTCAGAAAAAGCAATTGACCGCGGCCGACCGCAGTTGGGAACACTGGGCAGTGGAAATCATTTTCTGGAAGTTCAAAAAGTTGTCGAAATTTTTAACGAAAAAAAAGCAAAAAAACTAGGAATAGAAAAAATCGGCCAAATAGCCGTAATGATTCACTGCGGTTCACGAGGTCTTGGTCACCAAGTAGCAACCGACTACACGAATAAATTAAAAAAAGAACCTATGCCGTATGCAGATTTTAATTCTTCAGATGGTCAAGAATACTTTAAGGCAATGAACTGTGCCGCCAACTATGCCTTTGCCAACCGCCAGTTGATTATGCATAAAACTCGTCAAACATTTGGAAAAACTTTTCAAACCAACCCCAAAAACCTGGGCTTAAACCTAATTTACGACGTTACTCATAATATGGCGAAAATTGAGCCGGCCGGCTCAAAGCTAAAAGCTGAGGGCTTAGGGCCAAATGCAAAAAACAAGAAAAAAATACTTGTGCACAGAAAAGGGGCGACAAGATCATTTGAAAATCAACCGGTAATTATCGGCGGGTCAATGGAAACTGCTTC
>CAYXSV010000036.1:0-58351 GCA_964468355.1 uncultured Gammaproteobacteria bacterium | reverse complement strand
GCTAGATGTAAGAATAAAGAAAGTCTTTCGCCTGTAGTTAGAAAAGCTCTTTGTGAAGTTGCCGAGCAGAAAACTCCATATTGTGCCCCGGTTTATCGGTTTAGGAGAAAAGTAAGACGCGTTGTAGGAAATCTTGGCCTCAGATCGGTTCCAGAAGAATTACATTCGTTTGATACAACAACACGTGAAGTGGCAAAAGCAGTAGGGGGGAGATCGGTTGAATCATGGCATCGCGGTTCACAAATTATGGCAAGGCAGCCCAGAAGATGAAAGTCAATATTGGTTATGTTATAATTTGAAACTATGGCGTCAAATAATACTGAAAGATTAATGCCTGAAAAGATAAATTATAATGATTGGGGAAAAATTCCTTCTGGTTGGCGTGGGGCTAGTGAAAAACAAGCTTTGAATAGTGCCAAAGCAATATTGTTAGAAAGACCCTCAAGTCATGCACTAGCTGATCACCGTTATGAAATTTCAAGACGTGTGGTAAGCAGATTTGGTAATGAAAATTTAAAGGAACAAATTAGAGCGAGATTTGGAGATAAGAGTTAAGGTTTAAGTGTAATTTGGCGGGAAATAGTATCCCCGACTTGAATTTAATTAATTTTTGATTATATTTCGTCTTACATGTTACATGTTACGCTTTTTTCGGCTTTTTCCATGAAGACCAGTCGCAAGATGGCCAACGGGAGCAGGAGAAAAATTTAGCTCCTTTTTTAGTCTTTTTAATGATTACGTCGGCTTCGCATTTCGGGCATTCAAATCCGGCTTTTTTATTAAAATCGGCGGTATATTTACATTCCGGAAACCGGTCGCAGGCCAAAAATTTGCCGTATTTGCCGACTCGGATTACCAGGTTTCCTTTTTCGCATTCGGGACATTTTTTATCGGTTTTTTCTACCGGCATTTTAACCCGGTCAGCTTCTTCTTCGACCTTTTCGGTTTTTTGATGAAAAGGTCCCCAGAATTCAGAGAGCACCGGTTGCCATTTTTTTTCACCGGCGGCAATATCATCCAAAGAATCTTCCATTTCTGCTGTAAATTCCAAGCTCATAATGTCCTTAAAGTGTTTAACTAGAAAATCACTGGTAACCGTGCCGATAACCGTTGGTTTAAACTGTCGTTTTTCTTTGTCAACATAGTTACGACTGCGGATAGTAGAAATAATTGGAGCATAAGTTGACGGTCGTCCGATACCGTAATCCTCAAGTTCAGCGATTAAGCTTGCTTCAGAATAACGGGCCGGCGGTCTAGTTTCGTGCTCGGTGATGCCGAAAGTATCAGAAGATATTTTTTGACCTTCTTCAAGTTTAGGGAGTAAGTTTTCTGTTAAAGTAACTGGATAAACTTTAGTAAATCCGTCAAACTTAATTTGACTGCCGCGAACGCGAAAGAGATATTTGCCATTTTCTAAATCAACCCGGGTTTTAGCTAATTTCGCTGGTGCCATTTGGCAAGAAATGGTTCTTTTCCAAATTAAATCATATAATTTTTTTTCTTTCTCATTTAACTTTTCACTTTTCACTTTTAACTTTTCACTTACATCCGTAGGTCGGATGGCCTCATGTGCCTCCTGAGCGATTTTGGATTTAGTTTTATAGAATTTAGGTTTCTCAGGAAGGTATTTACTGCCGTATTTATCCTTAATAATATCTCTGGCCTTAAAAATAGCATCTTTGCTTAAGTTTGTTGAATCGGTTCGGTGGTAAGTAATATGGCCGTTTTCAAATAAGGACTGAGCAATACTCATTGTGTATTTAGCTGACCAATGGAATTTATAAGCGGCATCTTGAGTTAGAGTAGAAGTGGTGTAGGGGGCGAATGGATAACGAAGCTTGTCTTTTTTACTAATTTTTGTGATTTTAAACTCGGGTTTAAGGTCCTTGATAACTTTTTCAGTTTTTTCAGGTGTGTCGTGGATTGTTTTCGTTGAAATATGTGTGCCGGCGAAAAGGTCTGTTTTTTTGCGGACGGAAACTGAATCACCGTTGACTTTAACCAGATTGGCAACAAATTTTTTATCAAAACTGGCCCAAACTTTGTAAAATTTCTCTTCTTTAAACTTTTCGATTTCCCTTTCTCGTTCAACAATTAAACGGACGGCAACTGATTGTACCCGGCCGGCTGACAAGCCTCGACGTATCTTTTTCCACAGAAGCGGAGAAAGAGTGTATCCAACCAAGCGGTCTAAAATTCTTCTTGCTTGTTGTGCATCGACCAAGTCCATATCGATTTTTCCCGGGTTATCCATTGCTTTTTGAATTGCAGTTTTAGTTATTTCATGAAAAGTCACTCTCTTAAAGGCATCTTTTTTGAACTTTTGAGCTTTTGAACCTTCGAGTATTTTTTGAGTGTGATACGCTATTGCTTCACCTTCGCGGTCGGGGTCGGGAGCAAGATAAATTTCACTTGCTTTTTCAGCCGCTTTTTTTAGTTTAGCTGCATATTTTTGTTTGTTTTTACCAACGGTATAGTTTGGTTCAAACTGAAAGCCGCCGTTTTTCTTTTCAATTTCTACGCCGAATTTACTTTTCGGCAAATCACGCAGATGACCCATAGTGGCAACGATATTAAATTGTTTGTCAACATATCGGCCGATTGTTTTTGCTTTGGTTGGCGATTCAACGATTATTAATTTGGTCATTTGTTCATTTTATATTTTACATTTAAGAAAATCATTTTTATTTATTTTTTTTACCTGTTTTGATTGAGCTGGCGAAAATTTTGACTAACTCTTTGACTTCTTTTACTAAGGGTCTAATATTTTTTCCAATGATTTATTATTGTAGAGTATAAGTCCTAACCAGTAAAGTGTTTCACGTGCTTCTTTTTTACTTATTGCCAATTTATGAATAAAATCTCTTTTGCTTTCCGCCTCTAACGCCTCACGATAATTAGCTCCAATTGATGAAGCTGATCGGATCAATTGTTTTCTTAGTACATAGTTAGTTGTGTTTTTCGGTAGTAATTTTATTAGGTCTATTGTTTGACAAGAGAGATCAAAAGTTCTTTTTATTATTATTTCTTTCATATTCAAATGTTAATTGATAAATGGTAAATGTTAAATAACTAAGGCAATTCGTTAAGAATGTCCTCTATGTCATATATAAGTTTCGCTCCTTGTTTAATCAGCCAGGCGGTTCCTTCGGAAGTTGGCAAAGTTATTGGTCCGGGAACAGCAAAAACTTCCTTGCCTTGTTCAGCGGCGTGCCGGGCGGTGTTTAATGTCCCCGACCTGCGGGCGGCTTCAATAACAACTACTCCGTCAGACAATCCGGAGATAATCCGGTTTCGTGAAAGAAAATTATTTCCTTTTGGCTTTGTTGACGGAGGAAATTCAGAAACAACCAGTTGTATCTGATTAAATAGTTTTTTGTTTTCGGGAGGGTAAATAACGTTAAGTCCGCTGCCGAGAACAGCAATTGTTTGACCTTTATTTTTAAGTGTTGATCGGTGGGCAATAGAGTCAATGCCTCTAGCCATTCCAGATACAATTACAAACCCGCGTTTAACCAATTGACTAACAATTTTTTGAGTTACTTTTTGCCCGTATTTTGACGGTTTACGGCTGCCGACAACTGCCAAAGTGGGTTGATTAAACAAATCTAAATTATCGCCTTTGATCCACAAGTTTGGTGGGGGATTAGGGATAAATTGCAAGCGATATGGGTATTTTTTTTCTAATGGAGTCAGAGTGATGTATTTCTTTTTTTTGACCACTTAATACTAATATACACTATTGTTCCGGCTAGCAGGCAAAAGCCGACGAATTGAAGCAATTGAGGCCAAAATACTAAATAGACTTTGAACTTTTCATTTTGAACTTTTAACTGGCCTACTGACCAACCGTTGGCCCAATTATTAATCAGCACGTGATTTTTTAAGATCCGAGGCCGCCAGCCGTCAAAGTAAATTGCCGTCCAACCGCTGTCATATGCTTGCGGCAGAACCAGGTATTTATTTTCCCACCCGCCTTGACTTGACGAGGCAGGTTTATTATTTAACATTTGATCATTTAAAGAAACAGAATATTTCCAAATGCTTGATTTTGATTTTAGATAAGACTTTTCGGTTGGTGGTTGTGGATTCGGATATTTAATATCAGCCGGATGGATTTCAATTGAGCCAATGTCGTTAATTGATTCTTGATAGCTAAAAGAGTTGTTATTGAACCGAATTTGGATTCCTTTTTGTTCAGTATTATATGGGGGCAAGACAAAGTATTTTGTTTGCCAGTCTTTTTTATCACTGAGAATATTTTGATAAATTTGGTATTGGCCGTCTAGACTACTGGCAGCAATAGTCAAAGGATGTCCATTGACATTACGATATTTAATTTTTACCTGATATGATTGATTTAAAGGCAAGTGGTTGAAAGCCCAAGTATAACAAGAATTATTATTTACTGATGAAAGCCGCAGATATTTATTCGGATTAAAGTCTAAGTCATATCCGCCTTGTTGATACTCATTGCAGGTTTGGGGTTGAAGCCGGACTAGGTTTGTTTCAATCGGGTTTTCAATTGTCATCGGCAGTTTTATTTCCGGTGGAGCTTGATATATTTTCATGCTTATATTGCGGTATTTTATTTCTTGGTTTTCCTTTTGATGAGCATCGGCAATGAGCGAAAAATTAGTAATTTTTTCATTCTCAGGGTTAAAAATTATTGTTTCGGAATATGTGTTCCACTCCTGACTGAATCCTTGTTTAGGAAAATCTTTTCTATTTTTACATTCACTATTGGTGATGTCCCATAGGCAGTATTGCGGCCATTCATCTGTCGACGTCTTATATTCAAATTCAATAACAATTAATTTGGGCGATTGGAATTGGTTGAAGTAGTCGTAGTTTTCCCAGTCAAGGCAGAGGGCCGTTTGGTTTGCGGTTAAAATCATTTCGTTATTTTTAGTTTGGTAATTGATTTCGCTTTCATCCAAAATTGCGGCGCAGTGATGAGGATTAATAAAATCTTCAGGACCGAGATTGATCTCATCTATTTTTTCAAGTTGGCCAGGATTAATTTCTTGATTTGCCGGCGGCTGAAAATCCGCTGTTTCTTTTAATTGATAATCAGGTATTTGATCGAGAGCAGAATAATAATTTTTGTTGGCAGTCAGATAGGGCTTAGTTTGGCTCTTTTTGACTTTTTTATAGACAAAAATATTATCAAAAGTTGTTTGGTGTTCCAAAAATTCCGCTTGTTGAATTAAATCTTTTGTTTTTAACGCTAATTTAGCCCAGTTTTTATTTTCCGGAAAAATTATCTCGTCATCAAAAACAATATATTCTATTGAATATTTATTAAAAATTGATTCTAGTAAATTTAAATCCTGATTTTGAAGTGCGTAAGTTAGTTCCCAATAATAACGTTCATTTTTCAAATTCCAGACGTCAAAAGCACGGTCAGCAATCGGTTGCTCAATACCGTACCAAATAAAACCTGAACCTCTGGAGCCGAAGCGATAGAAAGTCCATCCCCAAAAACTGCTTTGGGGTAGGTTGGCAATCCGGCCGGTTTTTGGCTGGTTTTTAAAATAATCAATCAACTGTAAATATTTTTCGGGTAATTGTTTGCGCATTTTTGAGTAAATTAAATTGCCTTGAAAAACCGGCCAGGTATAAGTAATCAGACCTAAAATGGTAATACCAAGAATTAGTTTTTTAAATTTTAATTGGTTAATAATAAAATTAATTCCGTAACTAAAAAGCACGGCAAAACTAAAGCCGGCGGGGATGATAAATTTAGTGAAAGGCGACCTGAAAACTTGATTTAAAAACGGTGACAGGCGTAATAAGTAGTTTAGCCAAGAAAATGGGGGAGTGGCGGAAAGTAAAGCAATTGCTGAAAGTAAAAAAATGCCTCTTAGCCAATTTGGCGCTTTAATTAAACCTAAAATTACAATTGCACCAAAAACATATCCAATGATTATTATTGGAGTAGAGGAGAAATGATTTTGCCAGGGCGCCATTAACGGCTGGCCGGCATCAGGAAAATCGTAGTAGTAGTCCTTGAGAGTTAAAAAATCACCGAGATAACCGCGTCTCTGGTTGCGGAGAAAAGTTTCTTCAGTTGACATTCGGTTGATGAGTACTTCAGTTGGATGATGGCTGTTAGTGAGCAAAAAATAACCAAAAGGCAGCAGCCAGAAAGAATTGACAAAAAGAATGACTACTCCAGCTTTAATCAAATTTTCCTGCCTCTTGTCATCCTGAACTTGTTTCAGGATCCAAGGTATAGAAATCACTCCCAAACACAGTCCATAAACGACAAATAGAGTTTGGATATAAAAACTTGGAATTGCCAAAATATTCCAAACAGCGAATTTTATCCAATTTTTTTTGTTCGGCTTTTTAAAAATGGATAAAAAACTGAAAATCAGCCAGGGAAAAAAACCCCAAAAAGTGGTAAACGCCTCAAACGGCACCCAAAAGATTTGTATCGTGCCAAAGTTTAGTAAGTAGAATAATGCTGCAATGAGAGCAGAGCGACCAAAAACCTCCGAGTTTTTTTTCACTCCAAAGTAAACTCCAAAAGTTCCCAGCGCCAGCATACCAAAGTGCCATAAATAGCGAATCCAGTTGTTGGGAAGGATTAAGACAAAGGGGAGTAAAATAATCTGCCGGATTAAATCGGTTGCATGGCCCATGCCGCCGACTAGTCCCAAACCTTGGTATTCCTGCCAAACAGCAAACAAACTTCGCTTGATATTCATCCAAATATTCAACTCCGGCATGAGGTTGTCCCAACCGATTAAATAAGTGCGGAGAGAAAAATTGGCGGCAAAGATAATGATCAAAATTAAACTTAGAGTTAAAGGGCCAAGCCAATTTTTCAGCTTTTTATTAACCATTTAATTAATTTTAACTTACTGCGGGAGAAGATTTAATGTTTTTTTCTGTAAGGGGCAGGTCAAATTGCAGTTGGTTAATTCCCCTTAGTAAATACCAGAGCTTAGTTATTATTTTGTTGGGTAATAAACTGATAATTATAATTTGAGCTAAGTTTATAAAGATTGCCGCCGGTGTTGGTCTAAAACCTTGCTGGACGGCTTTAAATCTACTTTTTATAGTTAACCAAAAAGTTCGTTTGGGATTTATATGAGATAGACTATTTGGACGATAGCGGTAAAAAAGAACCCAGTCGTTTAAGTTGGCAATTTGTCCGAATTTCATAAGCTTGAATAAAACATCGATTTCTTCGGCGGAAGTGCATGCTGGCGAATACCAATTAAAGTCGTTGGGGAGTAGAGAAGTGTTAATCATCAAACTCGGTTGTTGAATTGGAACTGCCTTAAAAATCATTTTTTTAAGTTTTTCGTGTTTTGTAGGAAATCTTTTTCGGCCTATAATTTGGTTTTGTTCGTCAATTACAATGCATTGGCCGCCGACAGCAATAGTATCCTTATTTTTTTGGAGAAAATTTAACTGTTTTTTAAACCTAGTTGGAAACGAAACATCATCGGCATCCATCCGTGCAATGTATTTTCCTTTAGTTTTACTGATGGCAAAATTTGATGTTACGCTAACTCCTAAATTTTTTTTATTTTTAAAGCTTTTTATTCGACTATCTTCTTTAGCGTAATCTTTAATAATTTGCCATGAATTATCTGTCGATCCGTCATCAACAATGATAAATTCAAAGTTGTCGTAAGTTTGTTTGAGAATGCTTTCAATGGAATCTACTAAAAAATTACCGGCATTATAAACTGGCATTATAACTGAAATTAATGGCATATTTCTTTTCTCTTTTATCATAATTTTATTCTTAAACCAAGGGCGGGACTAAAATTTGTCCAACCCTTGGTTAATAGAAATTATTTAACCGCGTCGCCGTGAGGAATTAATTCATGGAATTGAATATCCTCAACATCGCACTCATGTGCTCTTGTTAAGGTTTCACGCATTGCTCCAATCGCTTGGTTTAAGCTAATGTCTGATTCAGCATTTAGCTCAAATCCCATACCGTCCCAGCCGGTGAATCTAATTCTACCTCCTTTTTCAGGAGCTTGATAATAAGCGACAACACATCCTTCCTGACTTCTAAAGTCATGGTCGTGTATTGCAAAAGCGTTAGCTACAAAAATTTCTCCGGCGTTATAACTTTGGTCCCAAATCATTCCGTTTGTAGGAAAACGGTCGTCGTAACGTGTTTCTTGGCCAAATTCATCCAATGTTATTCTAAGTTCTTCCTCAGTGTTTACTTCTTCTTGGTCTTCTTGGGTGACTGTTTGGGTAGTTTCTGTCCTTGGTGTCGGTGTAAAAACTTCTCCTTTGCCTTGTTCAGCAATTCCGAGTTCAGCTGTTCTTGTAGAAACAGCTGCCTCTACTTCACTTTCAAACTTTTCTTGAGCATCAACAGTTGCTTTAACCGCCTCTTGGACTTCTTTATCTTTGCTACCGCATCCGGCTAATCCAAAGGCAATTGCGCCTGCAGCTGCAGCTCTTCCGATATTTTCTATTGAGTTTTTCATTTTATTTCACCTCCTTCCGTCTTATTTTTGTAATATTTAATAATTATTATTTTGTAAAGATAGCAACACGATCGTATTACTATCTTTAGAGTTTATTCTAAAATCTGTTTTATTGACCAAAGCTTTCGCCGGGTTCTAATATTACAACCCTTTGGCCGTATAAAGCATCACTTTTACCCCAATTACCGTCAGATTGGCATTTATAAATAGAACGGTTGGTAATTTGTCTGCTTTCTTCATCAATGCTTCTAAGCTCCAAGGTTACTCCCGGACTGGATTTTTTTCCTCTAAATTCACAGGTAGTTCTGTTGCAGGCAGTGGTTAACATACCAGCAATTCCAATTGCTAAACCTGTTCTGATTATTTTTTCTTTATTATTCATTTTTATTTCCTCGGAATTAAATATTAAATGTCAAATGTTAAATTAACGATTTAAATTTGGCCGCGGCCGAATTTTCTTAAAATTACACCGGCTAGGCCGATCATTGCCGCAAATCCTGTTCCGACTAATATTTCGCTGACGCCGCTGCCGGCTTCAGGAAGCACCTGAGGAGTAGTAATACAAAAAGAAGAAGTGTCCTGGTCGGATTCGCCGGTTTCAGCAACTGCTTCTACTTTGTTAATCAAGCACTGCGTCCCTTCAATTAATTCTTGGTTGCTTGAATCAATATGGGCCCGAATCTCAAATGTTTTTTGGTCACCGGCGTTTAATTTTTCAATTTTCCACTTTATTTTATTATTTTCCTGATCATATTCTCCGGGATTAAAAACAGGAGTTAAGTATTCAGGCAGAGAATCAATTACTTCTATATTTATTAAATCTTTGTCTCCGCTGTTTTTTATAGTAATTTTAAATTTTACTAAATCACCTTCTCGGAGCACTTCTTGGGTAGCAGGTAGATTATCCTGCCAATTTATGTTTTCCGAAGTAGTGATTTGTTTGTCAACTATAAGTTGGGAAGTCGGTTGTTCTTCACCATACATATAAGCGCCGACAGGACTTGCCAAACTTAAACTTAAACTGAGAAGAAAAGCAACTCCAGCCACGATAGCTGCAATACCAATTAAGATAGTAGTAATACCAGTAATTATGGCCTTGCCCGGAATGACGTTTTCCATATTACTGTATTATATTGGTATATTATGGGGTTGTCAAGTTGAACGTAGCGAAATCCCGAGCTTGTCGAGGGATCCCTTTCTTGACTTTGTGTTACTTCATTAAAATTAGATTTAGATTTTATTTTTAAAACGAATATTTAACTTCGGAAAATAATTACACCGTAGAGTGTATTATAAATGTATAATAAGAAAGCAACCATGAAAGATTTTTTTGATCCGAAATTAAAGAAGGCAGTTAAACCAAAGAAAGGTAAAAAACAGCTTATTTTTTATAACCCGTCAAAAATAAGAACATTTGTTTTTGGTTTGGGAACGGGAGCGGTTATTTTGTGTTTAGGGTATTTAACTTATCTTTGGCTGCCGTTGGCCAGAGCAATGGCTGGATATCATTGGCAGAGAGTGGATGTAGGGACAAGTCGCGACTTGTCCCTACGAGGTAATCCGACTCCGACCCTAACACCGACTCCAATGCCGATACCAGAAGTTCCGGATGACTGGCCGGTTATAAACAAGGATTTTTCAGTTTATATTCCCAAATTAGAGTCCAGTGCTCAAGTATTTCCCAACATTGATCCCGGCAAACCTGAAATTTATCAGGAAGTTTTAAAAGACGGTGTCGCTCATGCAGCCGGAAGCGGTTTACCCGGGTCAACTAAGCCGGTTTTTCTTTTTGCTCATTCAACTAATGCCGAATGGAATGTGGTCCGTTATAATGCGGTTTTCTTTTTGTTAAATAAGCTGGAGCCGGGTGATGAAGTTCACTTGGTTTACCAAAACCGGCCTTATACTTATCAAATTTTTGATAAGAAGATTGTCGGAGCCAAAGATATTTCTTACTTAACTGATTATCAGCCGGGACGTGAGGAGATAATTCTTCAGACCTGCTGGCCGCCGGGGACAATATTGAAACGGTTATTAGTCTTTGGTAAATTAAAGGAATGATTATTTCAGATAAAGATATTAAAAATAAGATTAAGAGCGGAAAGATTAAAATTGACCCTTTTAAACCGGAAAATCTTCAACCTTCCAGTTTGGATTTAGAGTTAAGCGAAGAGGTGCGTGTATTTGATAACTGGAATCAAGGCGAAATAGACGTTCGGAAAAAGGAGGATGTTTCACGGGTGGTTAAAATTAAAGAAGCTGGATTTGTTTTGCATCCCGGAGAGTTTATTCTTGGCTCGACTGCGGAAAAAGTGACTTTGCCGTTAAGTGTAGCGGCAAAACTGGAGGGTAGAAGCTCTTTGGGCCGGCTGGGATTGATTGTTCATGCTACCGCCGGTTATGTTGACCCCGGTTTTTCCGGCTGGCTTACTTTTGAAATTGCCAATATTTCACGCCTGCCGATTCGAATGTATGCCGGTATGCGGATTGCGCAGATAGTCTTTTATAAAATGACCAGCAAAGTTGAAAATGCTTATGGAAGTAAAAAATTAAAAAGTAAATATCAAGGTCAAAAGGGCCCGACTGCCTCCAAACACTGGGTTGATTTTGACTAATTTAAATTTATAGTTTAATATAGAAAAAATTAAAATGAGAAGTGAACTTCCTAACACATATACTTATCTAGAAGACGGAAACGTTTTGGTTCGAGCAAGAAATCGACAAAATGACATAATTGAAAATCAAGTTGATAGGGAACAATTAACTCTAGAAGTAGATTATAAAAATAGACAGGGTGAAAAGGATCGAGGTATTGTTAATTTAAAACCAGTGACTTCTAGTGTAACAAGGTTGGATACTATTCTAGACCAAAAACGATATATTTATTTAGGAGCATTAAACTGTTATACCGGAAGTTCCACCGAAGATTTAATAGAAACAGCAAAAGAAAAACCAGACCACTTGATTGACAATTTTTTAGAGAAACAAATTTTATCAACCGGTCATGGTTCAGTTATGGAACATGTTTCTCCTTGTTTTATTGTTGACGGGATTTCGCGAGTAGAAAGCCATCAGGAAGTTAGACACCGTCATCGCGGTTATAGTCAGCAAAGTCAGAGGTATTTGGACTTTGCTAGGCCAGATTTTTTTGAGCAGGGTGAAGCAGAATTTTCATTTATTATTCCTCCACGAATACGGGTTGATCAAAAAAAACTTGATATGTACCTACATACTATTAGCGAAAGTATTAGGGGATATTATGGTTTAAGAGCTGATGGTGTTTTTCCGGAAGATTCACGATTTTTATTTCCAAATGCAGCAGCGACTAGAATAGTTATCTCGGCTAATCCCAGGGCTTGGAGAGAAGTAATTACTCAACGGACTTGTGCCAGAGCTCAATGGGAAATTGATATTACTACCACTGAAATTGCTAAGCAAATTTGGGAAAATGAACGAGTTTTTGTTGAAGAAGTCGGCCCTGCCTGTTCATTAGGAAAATGTGATCAAGGTAAGCGCAGCTGTCATGTTCCGTTAGAGGGATCTTTGGCAGAGGTTTTTGATCAACTGAAACCTGGTGATTCGTATCCTCATGATGAACTAATTTTTGGAATGCGATAGCTTTTCTAAAGTGTTAAAATAAGGCATGAAGGTATTGGTCTTGTCTCCGGAGAAAAAAGATAAAGCCAGCCGTAAGAGGCGGCAGATGATTGTTCGCGGTCTGGAAGGTTTAGGCACGGAACTTCTCAACCCAATGCCTGGACGACCGCCTGATACCAAACAAATTTATCCGTCATTATTTCCCCAGATGTTTTATCAGCAAAATTCTCAACTTCTTACAGAGTCGGAATTGGTTATTGCCGATTTGACTCAGCCGGATTTTAAAATGGGCTTTTTGATTTCTCGGGCATTATCGATGAATATTCCCGTATTCGGCCTTTACTGGCGGGAACAGGGTGAAAAAAGTGCGGCAGCGGAAAACAGCAATCTGGGCGAGTGGAAAGAAAAAGAATTGTTTTATTTTGATTGGTTTAATAAAGAAAATGTCCGGTCGGTTTTAAGAGATTTCATAAAATTTATTAAAAAACGTCAGCGCCAATGGGGGAAGTTGATTGTTGTTGACGGAACTGACGGGTCGGGGAAAACCACTCAGTCGAAACTATTAGTTAAATATTTGGAAAAGAAAAACCGGCCGGTAAAGTATATTGAGTTTCCCAGGTATTATTCTTCTTTTCACGGTAAAATGGTTGGACGTTATTTAAAAGGAGAATTTGGCGGTTTGCGGGAAGTGAATCCTTATTTGGCCTCTTCTTTTTTTGCCCTTGATCGATTAACTGCCAAAAAAGAGCTTGACGATTGGCTGACCGGTGGCTGTTACGTTGTTGCCAACCGCTACACCTCTTCAAATATGGGGTTTCAAACAGCCCGTCTGGCTAAAGAAAATCAGGAAGAATTTTTAAACTGGCTGATGGAGATGGAATACAAAGTTCATAAACTGCCTAAGGAAGATTTAGTGGTTATTCTTCATGTTCCTGTTGAAGTTGGCCAGCAATTAGTAGATAAAAAGGGAAATAGAGAATATGTAAAGGGTAACAAAAGAGATATTCACGAGGAAGATTTGATTTTTTTAAAAAAAGTGGAGCAGAAATATCTTGACCTTATTGAACGATTTGACCATTGGGTAAGAATTGACTGCCTTGATGATAACGGAAATTTACTTTCAAAAGAGGAAATACATGCGAAAGTAATTGAGGTAGTGGAAAGGATAATTCATTAACAATCTTTCTAAAATATGATGCATCGATACATCGATGTATTCTGTTTTGGAGAAATAAAGTTGACATTTTTGTTTAGTTTGGTTAGGGTGAAATTAATATGCCGCCGGTATCAGGGAGATATTTAAAAAGGGAACTTCAAGATAAAATCATTTCTTTGTTTTTAGCCGGGCTCGCTCAAGTTAAATCTAAAGATAAAGCAAAGTATTTTTTTGAAGCAATTTTTACTGATTCGGAAAGAAAGATGTTGGCAAAAAGATTTGCAGTTTTTTATTTGCTTGAAAAAAATATACCTCAGGACGAGATAGCTGGAATTTTGAAAATGAGTACATCATCTATTACACGCCTTAATTACAAGTGGAAAAGTTTGAGCAAAGCACATAAAGAAGCGATGAATAAAATAATGCTAAGAAATGAAGTCAAAAATCTTTTTATTGATATGGTGAATACCTTTCAGTATGGTCCGCTGCCGCCTAAGTATCGTAATTGGACTGAGTGGAGAAAGGCCAAAAATAAATGGCTTAAAGATATTGAAAATCCGCTTAGGTAATAATTATGATGCATTGATGTATCGATGCATCGTAAATTTAAAGCAGTTTTTAATTATTAGTTGTTAAATTAAGGTTGGTTTGTTATAATTCAAAACATTACACACATCGGATGGGACCATTCTCTCTCGATTTGATTCGGGGGTAGTATTTAAAAATTGTCCGGTGGAGGAAAAAAGGATGGCAAAGAAGAAAAAAAAGGCTGAAGGTAAAAAAACCAAAGTCAAAAGTGAAAAACAAAAAAAAGTAAAGGGCTCAAGGCCTAAGGCTAAAAACAGCCAGAAACCAAAGGAAGCAACTTTAAAAGATCTTCTTGAAGCGGGGTGCCATTTTGGCCACAAAAGGTCAAAGGTTCATCCTAATGCTAAAAAAAATATTTATGCTATTAAAGATGGTATTGCTGTTTTTGATTTGGCCAAGACAAAAGAAAAATTAGATGAAGCAAAAAAGTTTGTCTCTGACTTAACTGAAAAAGGAAAGAAAATAGTTTTTGTCGGTACTAAACGTCAAGCGTCTGAAATTATAAGAGAAGAAGCAAAAAGGGTAGGGGTGCCGTTTATTACCAATCGCTGGTTGGGAGGAACAATTACTAATTGGGACCAGATTAAAGAAAACAGTATTGATAAGCTAAATGAGTTAAGAAAAGAATGGAAAGAAGGTAAGTATGAAGACCGGCCTAAAAAAGAACAGGCAGTTGTTAGAAGAGAAATAACCCGTTTAGACCGGCTAGTCGGCGGAATTGCTGACCTGGAAGAACTTTTTGGAGCACTTTTTATTGTTGATATTGAAGAGGAATCAACGGCTGTCCAAGAAGCCCGTCAAATGAATATGCCGGTTGTAGCAATTGTTGACAGCAACAGTAATCCGGATTTGGTTGATTATCCGATACCGGCTAATGATGACGCAACCCGGTCGATACAATTATTAGTTCGGGAAATAGCGGATTCAGTAATTAGTAATAAGTAATAGGTAATAAGTAAAATGGGAACTAAACTAATAGACCAGGTTAAACAATTAAGAGAAGAAACCGGGATTAGTATTATGGATTGTAAAAAGGCCTTGGAAGAAACTAACGGTGATTTAAAGAAAGCTAAGGAGGTTTTGGCGGAGAAGGGTATTAGTGAAGCAGCGAAAAAAGAAAATCAAAAAACCTGTCATGGTTATATTGCTACTTATACTCATACAACAGGTAAAATCGGTGCAATTGTTAAATTGGAGTCGGAAACTGATTTTACGGCCAGAAACCCGGATTTTCGCACATTAGCCAAAGATATTTGTTTACAGGTAGCTTCAATGAATCCTAAAGACGTTGATGAACTTTTAAAACAGAATTTCATCCGGGAGCCGGAGAAAACAATTGAGGAAATAATTAAGATAAATATTGCTAAGTTTAGAGAAAATATTAAAATCGGCGACTTCACCCGGTTTGAAATCTAAAAATTAGCTTATTGTGGCATGCTTAAAATGTATTTTCTAGGGATGACGCTCGCCAATCAATGCTCGCTGCACTCTCAACACACAAAAAATTCTTTTTGACTTTAAACGCATAGTAGTGTGTTTCGAGAACCATCCAGAAAATACAATTTTAATTTGCCAAAATTATTCTTTGTAGTAAGCGACCTTTTTGTATTAGCAACCTTTAGGTTGTGTTGAAATGCGCAGGCTAAAGTCTACTACAAAGTGGCTTGCTCGAGACTATATCCGAAAAGCATCCTTTTAATTCGCAAAACTTGTTTTTATTTGCATTTAGCCTTTAGCCTTTAGCCTTTAGCATTCAGCCCTCAGCCATTCTGTGTTATAATTTATTCATGGATAAACAAAAAATTTCTTCCGAAATGGAAAAGGTTGTTGATATTTTCAAGGACGAATTAGCAACAATCAGGACCGGCCGGGCTAACCCTTCATTAATTGAGGACATGAAAGTGTCGGTTTATGACGGAAACCAGACAATGCAGTTAAAGGAATTGGGAACAGTTGGAGTGGAGGAGGCAAGATCAATGGTTTTTCAACCCTGGGATAAATCGATTATTAAAGAAGTTAAAAATGAGATTTTGTCAAATAGTTCTAACCTTCAGGCAGTTGTTGACGGAGAAAAAATCAGGATTAAACTGCCGACATTGACTGCTGAACAGCGTCAGAATTATATAAGTTTGCTGAATAAAAAACTGGAGGCGGCAAGGGTGATGATTCGTAATGTCAGGTCGGATTACCGCTACGAATATCAGGACATGCTTCAAGAAGATGAAATAAGTGAAGACGAATTCCACCAATGGGAAAAAGGACTTCAGGGTTTAACCGATGAATATATAGATAAATTAGAGAAATTAGCTGAGCAAAAAAGATTGGAGATAAAAGGATAATAAAATGTTCAAAAGTTCAAAACTTCAATACTCAAAAGTTTTTTGAACATTCGAATATTTGAACATTGATTTTTTAAATGTCATTTATTATTTTTATCGTTGCCATTTCAGTAATGATCCTCATCCACGAGATGGGGCATTTTTTAGTGGCTAAATGGAAAGGGTTGAAAGTAGAGGAGTTTGGTTTGGGTTATCCGCCGAGAATAGTCAGCAAAAAAATTGGTGAAACAATCTATTCTTTGAATTTAATTCCGATGGGCGGTTTCGTCCGCATTTGGGGTATGGAGTCAGCGGTTAAAAAAGATAAACAACGGGCTTTTTATCATCAAAATAAGATTGTTCAATTTTTAATTCTTTCCGCCGGCGTGATTATGAATTTTGTTTTGGCTATTGGTGTATTTAGTGTAATTTACGGAATTAAGGGAGTTCCGAGAAAAATGGGAAAAGTTGAGATTGTTTATGTAGTGGAAGACAGCCCGGCAGAAAAAGCGGGCTTACCCGAAGAGAGCTTTATTGTAGCAGTTGAAAAGAGCGGTGAGAAGATTAAAATAGAGACCGATATTCAGTTTATTGAAACAGTCAATAAGTGGGCGGGGGAAGAAATAATATTAGTTACTGAAAAGGATGAAGAGTTTAAAATAATTCCTAGAAAAGAACCGCCTGAAAATCAAGGTCCGTTGGGAGTAATTATCAGTGATAAAAAATTGGTTAAAACCCCCTTGTATTTACGGATTCCGGAAGGCGCTTGGCTGGGGTTGAAAAGCGGATTAATGTGGGGATGGGAAATAGTTAGGGGGCTAAGTATTATTATCGGTGATTTGGTTAAAGGAAAGGCGCCGGAAGAATTTGCCGGTCCAATTGGGATTTATAAGGCGTCAAGCGGCATATTTGAAGAAAGCGGCTTGCTGGCTGTAATTCATTTTTTTGCCATTGTTTCGGTTAACCTAGCGGTTGTTAATATTGTTCCTATACCGGGAACTGACGGATGGCATGCTTCTATTTTGGGATTTGAAGCAATCAGAGGAGAGCCGATTACTGAAAAGACCAAACAGAAAATTAATCAGGCGGCAATGATTTTTATTCTTCTTTTGTCCGCATTGATAATCGCCTCGGACGTAAAACGATTTATTTTGTAAAATAAAAGTTAAAAGCAAATAGCGAGCAGCGAACAGTGATTACTTGTTTTTATTGAGTTTTTTGACTGATTTAATCAAACCGTTTAATACTCTAAATCCTTCGAAAACTTCTTCTACAATTTTTTTGTACTTAGATTTATCGATATATTCCAAATCTTTTCCTAAAATAAGAAAGTTTTGCACCTCACAATTTGACCCACGGGCGTTGTAATAAAATCTTAAGCGATTAGCAAAATGGTAATGTCCCCAACCTTCTGCAATGTTAGCAGTAACAGAAGATGCTGCTCTTCGTAGCTGATCAGTTAGGCCGTATTTTTCATTTGATGGAAAATTTTCCGTTAATTTATATATTTTTAAAGCTACTTGGTGATTTATTTGCCAAGCTTTTAAGTCGGTAAAATAATTTATTTTTCCCATATATTTATATTTCGCTATTAACTGTTTGCTGTTAACTATTAACTACTTACAATTTAATCCATTCCAGTAAAATTGCTGAATTGGGTTGAAGAATAAACTTTTTAGTTATTGTTGTTTTTTCAATTTTTTCTCTTGAGGCAACCGCTTGTCCCTGGAATCTAATTTGGCGGAAAATATAGTTGCCCGGCTCAATATTTTCTAATGTAATCGGCGGGGATTCGTAATGGTTGTTTGACGGGTCGTAATTAACAACTAAAACTTGAATTTTATTATCTTTTTTAACTGCTGCTGCCGATACCCAGGAACCCTCGCCTTCCAGAGGAAGCTGTTGACCTTCTAGTTGATTTAAAAATTGATAAGCGTAATATCTCGGCTTTAAACTTATTTCGTGGTTTTCGTGGCTTATTAAACCCCACCGTCCCCAATATTTTTTACTTTCCGGTGAAGGACCGTCTTTAAGCTGAAAAGCAAAAATGCGATGGACTTTTCCCATTAATTTAGTTACTCCGGCTAAACTGTGAACAGCACCCAAATGATTGTCATACCAGGGGGAATTTTCCGAGTCGGGTCCGTATTCGGTAATTAAGCGCTCGACATTAAAGTAATCGCCGTAATCGGTCAAAATTTGATTTAATTTTTCAAAATCTCTTAAATATTCATTAATATTTTTAGAATAATGGTGCCAGGAAACAAAATCAATTCTCAACTTGTTTTTGTAGCAATAATCAAATAGGGCCTTGATCCAATTAGGGTAGAAACCGGTGGTTGCCGGGCCGCCGATTTTAAAATTGTTGACGTTTTCTATTTCTTGGGCGGATTTAACCGTATGATAATAAAGTGTTAAATAGTTCGGTTCCCGGCCATAGTGCCAGCCGCCGAATAAATCCGGCTCGTTCCAGACTTCATAATAAATATTGTTTAAATTAAAATTGTTTTGTCCTGAATAACGCGAAATAGTCGCTTTAACCAGTTCATTCCATTGATTCCAGTTTTGGGGCGGAGAAGTCTTTTGGCCGTCAACAGCAATTTCCGGCGGCATGTAAGATAAAGAAAACATTGGTTTAGCACCGGTATCAAGAATAGTTTGGACTATTTGGTCTAATTTTGAAAAGTCATAAACCCGACCGTTAATGCCAACATAATAGTCAAAAATATGGTCAATGCGGATGATTTCCGGCTGAAGATTGGCAACCTCGTTTTTGACCGGAGCGATCATGTCTTTTGGTTCTTCTCCGCCTTGAGAAAAGTTTTGCCAGAGAGATTTTGAAATTAAACCCCCGGGTTTGGAGACGTCGATTTTAATGTCTGCTTTTTTACCGAACGCAGACCGCCGCAAATCATGGTTTTGAAATACGGCGTATAAACCAATAGGGATAATGAGAAGCATGGCTAGTATCGTCGGCAATTTTCCCATATACTATTATATATAGTAAATTTTGTTCCTTGTCCAGAAACTAGACCTTGACAAACGAGAGTATATTCGTCTAAAGTGTAAATAGTTAGAAAATTATATCTATTTATGGATCAAAGTAAACAGAAAATTTTAAAACTTCTATTAATACTTTTCGTTTTAATTATATTGACTGGTGTGGTTGCTTTGGTTAGGCAGACTCAAGAAACACGGCGCGGGGCGGCCGGCAGTTCGATGCCTCAGGTTGGTTATCCCTGCCAAACAGAATGTAAAGAGCAGTATTGTCACTTATTAAATATGAAATGGAACAAAGGCGATTGTCCAAGTGAGACGCCTTATTGCTGTCAATAAAAAATAAAAATGTTAACAAGAATTAAAAATATTTTTAATCAACGCGGAAGTGCGCAGGTTCCGATTATAATTGGTTTGCTACTTTTGGGAGTCGCTTTACCGGCGGCATTAAGATTAACCCAGCAAAGCCAGGAAACAAGAAAAGAAGCGGCAAGTACATGTGGTGGCTTGACGGGCACACATTGTAATCAAGGTGATTGCCATGATTATGAGTGTGTTGACGGTAATTGGGTAGATAGAGGTTATTGTGGCCCAAAATGTACTCAGCATTCAAGTATATGTGCCGAATGTAAGACAGCTCCACCGCCAGCGACGGCAACGCCTTATGAAGAAACGTGCAGAGGAGAATTTACTCCGGCAGGATTTCAATGTGTAGGTACCTGTGCTTCGGGTAGGGAATGTAAACCCCATCCAACTATTGACGGAGAATGTGAGTGTTATGGAGAAGTTGATTTAAAATGGAAGTGTTCTCGTTCTCTGGGGTATTGTGTCCAAGGTTATGACGGAACTTATTCCAGTGAAGGTACATGTAATGCAAATTGTTCACCTTATCCGACCAATACCCCAAAACCTCAACCGACAAATACAACAAGACCGCGAGCAACAAATACACCAAGTTGTAAATCCAATGGTTCGCAGTGTGGTAGCAACTCGGAATGTTGTTCTAGTTATTGTGATTTAAGTCAGGGGATGCCTGGTACATGCCGAACAAAACCACAGCCGACAAGTACGCCGAAGCCAAATGGCTGGCAATGTAGTTCTAATTCCGAATGTCAATCAAAATATTGTGATTTAAGGCAAGGAATGCCTGGTACATGTCGGGCCTGCGATAATTGTATTTGTTGTTTAGGTGAATATTCTTCATGTACAGAAGCATGCCAAAAAGTTCATGGTGTTGATGGCGGACACTGTTCAAGCCCGACAAGTCGAGATGTTGACTCATGTTGTACTTGTTATAATTTTACGCCTACACCGTCAGCCGGCTTGCAAGATGGAACCAGGTGTCAAACATATACTGACCCTGTTCTCCCTAATTGCAGTCGTTGCAAGAACAGTTATTACTGTGTTGGTACTGTCTGTTATTGTGGGCCACGGCCAACAAATACACCTAGAGCTCCAACAAATACACCAAGTGTATGCCGTATGATGTCGACACCGAATGGCAATGAGTGTGTAGGGGATTGTCCTTCAGGTGAGAGTTGTGAGATGGTGGGTGGTGGATGTGCTTGTGAACCGGAATTTGTAGATTGTGATCCAGAGGAGTCATGTGTGCCACCGGCAAATTGTGGAGGTCAAGTTTGGTATGCTAAAAAGTGTGGAGTAGATTTTGGTGGAGGATATAAATATTGTTGTGAACCTGAACCAACGAATACGCCTGAACCAAAATTACAAACTTGCGGTTATCTGGGAGATTCTGATGCTGGGGTTTGTCGAGTAGGAGGGTGTAAAACTGGTGAAAAGGCAGTGGATCCTACTGATTGCCGCGGCCACAATGAGGTATGTTGTATCCCGGAAGAAACACCGACAAATACGCCGTCTGCCGGGAATAAAGATTGTGGCGATACATGCTTACAAAATAACGAGTGTAAGGAGGGTTTAACTTGTGGTCCGCATTCCTATTTCCCGATTGAAGTTTGCTGGGCGGATAGATGTGAAAATCCGGAAAATACACCAACACCACCAGAAGAAATTTGCTATTGTGTAACGTCAACTTGTGGTTATGGTTGTGATTGGTATACGAGTAATCCCGGTGGTTATCGTCAATGTCCTGATAGTGCATGTGAAGAAACACCGACAAATACTCCGACAAGAGCGCCGCGGGCGACAAATACTCTTTCGCCAACGGTAAGACCAGGACAAACTTGTCAAACAGATGCAGATTGTGGTAGTCCAACAAAAGATAATTGTGCTGTTCAATGTGTATCTGATTATTGCCCGGGACATTCAGGGTGCGGAAAGACAGAGGGCACTTCCGGAGCTGTAAATTGTGAGCTTTATCCGCCGACCGGCTATAAATGGGCAAGCGATTATAGTAAATGTATTTCTGAATCTGAGCCGACAACTGTACCGCCGGGACCCGGAAAAGGTTGTAAACCGTGTCCGGATGGTAGTTTCGCTTCTCAAAATACATCCAGTTTTAAATGCAATACGAATGGTAAAGAGAATGTTGACTACGGTCGGTGGGCTCAGCAGTATTACGCGGTTGTAATTGAACGTAAACAAGTGCCTAGTAACCAATTATACGGAGATTACAATTGTGACGGAGAAATAAATGTTTCTGATCATCAAATATGGTATGCCAGATGGTGTCCGACAGAACATTCAAATTGTGATTAACATATTTAAGCTACTTTATATTTTATGAAAAAACTCAAATACGGTTCTTTCTTAATAGTTTTGATATTTCTTCACCTTATTATTAAACAAGATTTATTTTTTGTAAGACCGGTTAAAGCTGAGGGAAAAATTATTCTTCCTCCTCAGGTCGAAGTCTGTTTAGGTGAAATTAAAAAATTAACTGTTACAAGCCGGGCTGATCAAGAAATAACCGGTTACGTGTTTGCTTTTGATTTTGATCAAAATATGGTGGAGATAGAAGATGTTGATCGCACGTGGAGCATTAAAGATGGTGATTTAAAAGTGAGTTCTCATATATTTAACAACCCCCAAAAAGATTTCCAGATTAATGTTAACTTAAAAGGTGCCAAAATTGGAAATTCAAAATTTAAATTTCTAGAAACTGACAGCTGGATGGGAGGAATAGAAGACGAAGACATAAACATCAGTGTTTCCGGAGAAAGTGATGTTAAAGTAATTAACTGTGAAAAAAATAGTGAGTTTTTAAAGTTATGGAAATGGATAATGAGTATATTTAAATGAATTTAATCAAAAATAAAAAATATCAGCAAAAGGGCATGTCTCAATTGCCGATAATTTTGGGTTTACTAATTTTAGGAATTGCTTTACCGGCGGCAATCAACTTAGTTCAGCAAAGGCAGGAAACCCGCAAGGCCGCTGTCAGTGATTGTAATCAACCTTGCTCAGACGATTCACAGTGTGGAAGCGGTTTAGTTTGTTATAAAGAGGGCTGTAGTTCAGACAGGGATTGTATGTGGTGCGGACAAGATTGTGTACCAAGGAATACTGGTGTTTACTGTCCGGATGTGATGCCTCCGGAAGGAGAGGATTGCGTATGTGGCCCAGATGGAAACTGTCAGACGGTCAGCGGCGGAGTTGTGATGGGAGAAAGTGATCAGTTAGCACAAGAGTTAATTGAAACAACTGATTTTGAAAGAGAAATAATATCAAGTTCAGGTGTTTGCAGAAACCCGGATTGTTTAACTGACACCGATTGTATTTGTGGTGAAGAGCCGACAAGCACACCTGCACCGCCGGTTGACCCAACGCCTACGCCTGCTCCACCGGTTGACCCAACCAATACGCCGGCCTCAGGAGGCGAAAATGTACCTGAATGCACTAATTTATCCGTAAATTCCGTTATTAGTGAGGATAAGACATTGGTGAAGGCAACAGCGAGTGATGAGGACGGCGATTTAAAAGAAGTAACATTTGCCTACGCAGAATACAAGGAGAATGCTACTGAGAGTTATTACTGTGACAGTAATAATTGGACGGTAATTGACACTGATAATAATGGCAGTGACGGTTGGGAAGCAGAGTGGGATGTTTCAGGTGTTTCCCAGGGTAAATATTATGTTGTAGCTAATGTATATGACGAAATGGATAATTGGTGTACAGGTAATCCAGTTGGAACTTGTAATAATGCTACGGCTGAGTGTAGTAACTGTAACCGGGTAGTATCAATAGTTTCAGAGAGTTTATCGTGGGATATAGAGACAGCGGCGGTATGTGAGGACGGAAGTATAGCGGATATTGAAGTAAGTACCTGGTATGTAGCTTGGCCGCCAAACCCTTTTGAGCCGGTTTTAGAAGATTCAAGAATAGGAGCTAAAATGACTACCATAATTAGTACAGATGAAAGAAATGGATTATATGTTGGGTTGTGTGAAAGAGAAAAATGTGAAAATGATGAATTTTTGCAATTAAGGGGCAATCCGCCGCATTCGGCGATAACCTACGGCGAGTATTGGAATCCTTATATTCCCAATGCTAGATGGAGCAGAAGCGAACTACCCGAGGGTTCTTATTTAATAGAATTTGAGGCCCCGGATTCGGCCTGTGTGGAGGATGACAGAATGCCGGATTTGACAATTTCTAGTATTAGTTACAGCCCGTCTAATCCGCAGCCCGGAGATGAAGTAAGTATAACGGCCGAGATTAAAAATATTGGTCAAATGGCAACTAGGGATTTTACTACTTATTTATATATAGACCCGGAGCAACAGCCCCCGACGCAAGCAACACCGGAAACTTCATATTACGGTCATCATGTTTGGTTGATACCGGATAAAAAGTTTGACTGGTCGTATGATTATGTCTTTGATGAAGCCGGCGAACACGATGTTTATGTATGGGTTGATCGTGAAGACCAGATTGAGGAAGTTAACGAAGAAAATAACCTATTGAGTCAGAAAATTGTTGTCGGGGGTGGGGAAGAAAGATGCAAGCCGTGTCCGGACGGCAGTTTTGCTCCTGTTAGAACATCTAGTTTTAATTGTGATACCGACGGTAAACAAAATGTCGATTACGGCCGATGGGCACAGCAGTATTCTAAAGTTAAATTAGACGGACAGAGAGTAGATAAAGATGAATTATATGGAGATTATGATTGCGACGGGGATATTACTGTTTCGGATCATCAAATATGGTATGCCCGATGGTGTCCAACGGAACATTCTAATTGTGATTAAAAATTGGGACTTTTATTTTTTTTAAAAATGTTGTATTGTTTAATTAATATACGTATATGAATAACTTAAAATTAGCTTTTATCAGTATAGTTGGCTTGCTAAGTCTTGTCTTCGCCGGTTATGTTGTTCGAGAAAATTTAGAAACAAGAAGAGGGGCGGCAGGCGGTGGGAATATTCAGCTTCCCTCAGAAGTTGAAGTGTGTTTGGGAGATACGGAGACTTTTGCGGTAAGCGGCAGTTCAAACCAGAAAATAACCAGTTATGCTTTCGACTTTGGATTTGATGATAGTAAAGTCGAGATTGAAGATGTCAACAAAACTTGGAGTATTTTTGAGGGTGATTTAAGTGTTAGTTCTCATATGTTTGCAAATCCTCAAAAAAATATTCAATTTAATGTTACTTTAAGGGGTAAAAGTTTAGGCAATTCAAGTTTTAGGTTATTAACCGGGAAAAGTTTTATGAGTGGACTTGAAGATGACAGTATGAATATTAGTGCATCCGGTGATACCACGGTAAAGGTGGTTGATTGTGATAGTCCGGTTAATACTAATACACCGGCTTCCACTCCGACGGACAGTCCGGCAGGTGAGACAATTACAATTTCCCAGCCGAGCAGTTTGCATCTTTGCACACAAGAAACGGGAACAATAACCGTTTCAGGCGATTCAGGAAAAAGCATGTCCGGTTTGCAGTTGTATTTTGATTATGATTCGACCAGAAGCACAATTAAAAATGTAACTTTTGATAGTAAGTGGGGGGAGGGAGGTTATGATGCCAGAAATAATGAGCTGCTTGTAACTTCGCTTTATGCCGGTGGTAACCCGCCGAGGAGCTTTAGAATTGGTGTTGAGATTACCGGCACTGAACCGGGGCGGTTTAATTTTAATCTGAATGAGAGTAAATCTATTGTTGCCGGGACTACTGAAGACGGAAAGTCGGTTGATATTGATTATACCGGAGGGACAGCGGTATTTGTCCAGGATTGTACGGAAAGTACGCCGACACCGACAAACACAAGACCGCCGAGTGCAACCAATACACCGGAGCCGACAGCCACGATGCCGCCAAGTGCAACCAATACGCCGGAACCGACAGCCACGATGCCGCCGAGTGCAACTAATACACCGGAGCCGACAGCCACGACGGAGCCCCAAACCGGGTGCAAGCCGTGTCCGGACGGAACTAAAATTGAGTCTAAAGCCGATTACGACTGTGACGGAACAGTTAATATGGAAGATTTTGCCGGCTGGTACGATGATTATAAGTTAGGCAGTGATAATTTATACGGTGACTTTAATTGCGACGGTATTTTAAGTGAAGATGATGTTGAACAGTGGTATAGTGAGTTGCCTAAATTTTAAAAATGACTAATCAAAAAGATTATAAAAATAGGATATTGGTTTTGTTACTTTTAATTCCTTTTATATCCGTCTTTGCCGGTTTAATTTTGGTAAAGCAGACCCAGGAAGTAAGAAGAGAAGCTGCCTATGGAGAAATTAACTTACAGCTTCTTCCGGATGTTCAAGAAGTTGACCTTGATCAAGAAACAGCTAATGTTCAATTGCAGGTACTGCCTGAAGAATATTTAGTCAGCGGCGGTCATTTCAGTATTAGTTATGACCCTAATATTCTGGAATTTCAATCGGTGGAATTAAATGAGAATTATAACGGCGTTTCTCAGGTAGTTGACGAGGGGGTAGTTGAAACCGTTTCATATTTAAAATCAGACGGCCAAATTCCGGCTGAACCGTTCAATTTAGCTGGTTTTAAATTTAAATTATTAAATGAAGGCAGTAGTACTCTGTCTAAAACAGCAGCTGTTTCATTTGTCGGGTCAAAGGGGGTTGAAGGAGTTGATGATAGAGTTTTGGATATTGGTTCATTTTCCGACGCGGAGATTGATGTTTTAGGGGGCGAACCGACGCCAATTCCTACTGAACCGCCTGCCGGCTGGCCGGAATTGTCTTTTCAAATTACATTTGGAGGAACAAAATATTTGGTTAATAATCAGGAAAAAATTGTTGAAGATATTGGAACACAGCCGGTTGACGTAATTGTGAAAGGTAATGGAATCAGTCAAAGGTATAAAGATGTAATGGTTGAATTTGATAACCAAGCCGTGGGGACAGGTAGTTTAGAATTAGTCGGGGTTGAGCCGGGGGACAACTATGCAGTTTTAATAAAAGGTCCGGTCCATTTAGCCCGCCGTTTTTGTGAGGATGAGCAGGTGGAACACTGCTGGCTCGGCGAGGAAGGTATTACTTTGAATGCCGGCGAAAACGAGTTTGATTGGACTGCTCTTAATTTGGAGCCCGGGGATATTGACCAAAACGGTGTAGTTAACAGCGCTGATTTTACCACTTTGAAACAAGCATTAATGGTTGAAGGTGAAATCGAAGAAGATATTAATTTTAACGGGATTGTCAATTCACAGGATGTTGTCTTTTTCCTGGAAACACTGAGTACAAAATACGAAGACGAACTTTAAATCTTGAAAATAGATTAATTAAATGTTATTAATTAATAAGGGGTGAAATAAATAAAATGAATTTTAATATAGAAAAAACGAAATGGTTGATTCCGGCCTTGGCTTTACTAATTATTTTAGAAAGTGTAATTGTAGTAAATCGATTACAGTTAAAAACCGGCTCGGTAAAAGAACGTTTTTCATCACCGAATGAGATAAACGAAGTTCAAGAACCGGCGATAATAAGCTTGGAAGGTGAAAATCAAATAAGTGCTGGAGAAGAGGAGTCGTTTAAAGTAGTTTTAACTGCTTTAAAAACGATAAATCTGGACGGGGTTGATATTTATCTTAAATATGACCCGGATGTAGTTGAAATTATCGGGGCTGATCCTACCGACGAATTTTCTTTTGTCGGCCGTAATTGGGTTGAGCCGGAAAAAGAAAGGGTATTAATTTCTATGGTTGAAACCGACGCTCCGGAAGGGGTAGTTTTTGAGGCAGGAAGTCAAACCAATTTATCGACTATAAAATTGGTGGGTTTAGCTGCCGGTCAAACTAAGATTGAAGTTTACGCCCCTGTAGGAAGTGAAGGTACTGTACTTGCCGGCGGAGGAGAAGAGTTCGGTTTTACTAAAGAAGATTTAGTTTTGAATATTGAATAAGGTTTAAATGAACAAAATATTAAAATGGTTAGGATTACCAATAATCGTTTTTGTTTTTATATGGCATGCATCTGCCGTAGGTGCTAAGGCCGGTCCGCGTTTGTATTTTGAACCCTCGGAAGGTAATTATAATGTTGGCGATAATTTTGATGTGGTTGTTCAGATTGACACCGGAGATAAGGAAGCAATGGCCGCTGACGCTTTAATTAGTTTTGACCAGAATAAATTAAAAGTTAACCAGGTTTCAGCAGGTGATTTCTTTTCCGGGTTTGATTATAATATTGAAAACGCTAATGGTAAGCTGACGATTTATTCTTTTTCTGAACAGGCCTTGGTAACCAACAGCGGAGTTGGTGAAATTGCAACTATTAGTTTTGAAGCAACTGCCGAAGGGACAGCTTCAGTTTCTTTTTTATGTGAATCCGGGGTTGATACTGACTCTGCAATTTGGGATCAACAGGGAAATGATTTAATTGACTGTGCTGCTTGCGGCAGCGGCAGTTACGTAATCGGGGCCGGAGAACCGGAACCAACAGAAGAACCCCAGCCGACTTCTGCTCCTGAAGAACCAACACCTACACCGAGCGAGCTTCCGGAAACAGGTATAGAAACTCCTTTACTTATCGCTGCATTGGGTGGAGGAATTATGTTATTATTTAGTTGGGTGTTAGCATTATGAAGAAAAAGGTAAAATCAGTCATTATAATTGTAATTTTGTTATTAACCGGAGTTTTAGCTGCAGTTGGAGTAAGAACTGCTAAAACTTATTTAAGTGGTGCTTCCGGTGGAAAAGAACCGCAGAATGTCCGGGTTGAGGCCGATGTTAAATCAGCGACCGTCAGCTGGCAGACTGATAATGAAGTCCAAGGTACTGTCGAGTATGGTACAACTCCAGCCAGCTTGCTTTTAAGAGCTTTGGAAAATCAGCCGGGGACAACTCATCGGGTGGTTTTATCACCGCTTAAATCAGAGACGACTTATTATTTTAGGTTAAGAATAGACGATGAGATTTTTGATAATAACGGTATTCCTTATTCTTTTAAAACTAAAGAGGAAGAAGGGGCAGCATCTCAAGAGCCGGAGCCGGTTGTCGAGCCGACGGACATGCCGGCAGCTGAACCGAGCCCGAAGCCGCAAGCTACTACACAACCGGTTGAACCGTCTGAACCGTCTGAAAAAGTAACCAGTTGTGATAAAAGTGAATTTAAAGAAAAATTTGGGACAAGTGATACCAGGTATGATTTTGATGACAATGGGACGGTAAATACAAGAGATTGGATTCTTTGTTTAGACGAGAATAGTTAACGTAATAAGTAACATGCAAAATCTTTTTTTATTTCGTGTTACGGGTTACGTGTTTCATGTTACGTTTTTTTTAACTATTGTCCTTCACATAATTCTTTGTTAAACTAAAAGTAACGTGACAAATAACAAGTAACATGTAACATATAATATTTTTTGGGATTTCGTGTTACGGGTTACGTGTTTCATGTTACGAAATAATATGAAGGGAGGTGTTGATATGCAATGCCAATTGTGGTTAAAAGAAAAAAAGGAGAATCAATACATGATATGCTTAACCGGTTTTATCAACTTATCAAACAGACTAATATAATTGACGATATCCGGGATAGACAGGAGTTTGTCAAACCGTCTCAGAAAAGATATGAGAAAAAGAAAGCATTAAAAAAAGGAAACTGATATGAACAATTTAATGAAAAAAATTAAAAACGATGCCCAAAAAGCAATGAAATCCGGTGAGAAAGACTTGTCAGACAGTTTGAAATATCTTTACTCACTTTTACAGGCAGAAGAAGCAAGAGATAGTGATTTTGACGGCCTAAGGGTCCTTCAAAAAGAATTAAAAAACAAAAAAGAGGCCTTAAAAATGTTTAAAAAAGGCGGCCGTCAAGATTTGGCTGATAAAGAAAAAAAAGATATTAAAATTTTACAACGTTATTTACCTGAAATGCTTTCAGAAAAAGAAATTGAAAATATAGTATCGGATGTTGCTGACAAGGTTGACCAGCCGGACTTTGGAAAAATTATGGGTCAAGTTATGAGTAAAGTTAAAGGAAGAGCTGACGGTTCAAAAGTTTCGAAAGTTGTTAAACGTCACCTTAACAGCCAATGAAGATATTAATTAAAAAAGACCCGCGTTATCCTTTGGATATTAAGGAAATCAGGAAAATTGCTCAAGACATTTTAGATAAATATCAATTTCCCGACGAAGTTGAATTAAGCTTGAATTTTGTTGGTAAAAGAAAAGCCAAAGAATTAAACGAAGATTATCGTAATAAAGAATATATTCCTAAGGTTTTGGCCTTTCCACTTCACGAAAAAGGTCCGGATAATGTTTTAAGGATTGGGGATATTGTTGTTTGTTTTCCTTTAGCCAGAAAAGAAGCTAGACAAAGGCAGAGAATGGTTAGTGAAATTATTGAGGAATTACTAGAACACGGAATAGGAAATTTAGTTGCAAAGTGATGTATTTTTTAAAATATCGACCGCAAACTATTGAGGACCTGGATTTAAAAAATGTCCGCCGGGAACTTAAAAAAATATTGACCAAAAAAAGTATTCCTCATGCTTTTTTATTTGCCGGTCCGAAAGGTACCGGTAAAACTTCGGCTGCTCGCATAGTTGCTAAAGTTGTTAATTGCTCCGATAAAAAAGGTATTGAACCCTGCAACCGTTGTGAAGTTTGTCAGGAAATTACGCGGGGAACAAGCTTGGATGTTATTGAAATTGACGCCGCTTCTAACCGCGGTATTGATGATATCCGGCAGTTAAAAGAGAAAATCGGTCTTGCACCGATAAAAGCAAAATACAAGGTTTACATTATTGACGAAGTTCATATGTTAACCAATCAAGCGTTTAACGCGCTTTTAAAGACTTTAGAGGAACCGCCGGCTCACGTTATCTTTATTTTATGCACTACTGATCCGGATAAAATTATTCCAACGGTTATGTCCCGGCTATTAAGAATAGATTTTAGGAGAGGAACGCCTGATGAAGTGAAACGAAGTTTAAAAAAAGTTATTCAAGGAGAGAATTTAAACATTGATGATAAAGTTGTTGAAAAAATAATTAAGCTTTCGGAGGGCGGATTTCGCGATGCACAAAAAATGGTGGAAAGTTTAGTTTTAAACCTTGGTGATAAAATCAAGTGGAAAGAAGCTAAAGAAATGTTGGGACATTGGGAAAAAAGAAAGCCGGAGACGGTCTTAGAATTGATAGCTGAAAGTCGGCTTGATCAATTGATGACTATTGGTGAAGAATTGTCTGCCGAAGGGGCCGGGTTTAGTGATTATTTAAAAGAACTGCTTAACTTAATTCGGGATTTAATTTTAGCCAAAACAGGTGCCAAAAAAAGCTCTAATTTTGACGCGTTGACTGGGAAATTCACTCTCAGTCAGTTGGTAAAATTATCTGATCTTTTTTCGGAAGCGGCCTACCGCCAGAAAAACTCTTTAATTCCTCAGCTTCCTTTTCAATTAGCAGTGATAAAGTTTTTAGAAAATAAAACGGATAGTGAACAGCAAACGGCGAGCAGTGAGAGTAATGATAATAAGAAGAAAAGTAAGCAAGGTAAGAAAAGAAAATTAAAAGATACCAGGAATAAGTTAGGCAGTGTAAACTTAGAAATGAATGAAATTAAAGAAAAATGGGAGGAATTGCTGGAGGCGGTTAAGCCGATGAATCATTCGGTTGCCGCTTTTTTAAAAGCGGCTCAACCGTCTAAAATTGAAGGTGACGCCCTCATTTTGCAAGTTTTTTATCAGTTTCATAAAGACAAGTTGGAAGAACATCGTAATCGCCGTATTGTTGAAAAGGGAATTGAGGAAGTTTTTGATTCGTGTGTTAAGATAAAATGCAAGCTTGGTAAGAAAAAAAATAATTTGTATAATACAGCTAAGGATATATTTGAAGGGAGGTGAATTATGGCATTAGATAAATTTAAAAAACTAGGTAAATTAAAACAGCTCAGAGATCAAGCGGTAAAGATGAAAAAAGTACTTGGTAAGGAAGAGGTTACTGTTGAAGAAAAGGGGATAAAAGTAGTTATGGATGGAACTCAAAAACTAAAAGAGGTTTTGATAAATAACGAAGAGAATAAGAATCTTGTTGAGGCGATCAATAAGGCAATTAAAAAATCTCAAAAAGTAGCGGCTAAAAAGATGCAGGAAATGGGTGAAGGACCGCTGGGAGATTTAGGTCTATAAATATGGTAAAAGAACCAAAAATTTTATCGAATACGGCAAAAGGTTTGGGCCAACTTGCCGGAGAAACGATTAAAGAAGTGGCAAACCAGACCGAGCAAGCGGCTGAAGAGGCGAGTAGGGAAATTATTGGCGGCGGCGGATCAGATCAAGGACAAGTTGACCCTGATGTTAAAAAGAAAGAAGAAAAAGAAATTGCTGATTTACAGGAAAGTATAAAGAAATCTCCTCAAGCAGGTGGCCGCAATGTTGATCAAGAAATTCAGCAAGTAAGAAAAGAAAAAAAAGAGAGAGATGCTCAAGAGGAGCGGTTTCTTGAGGAAATGAAAAAACAGCGGCAGGAAGAAAAGGAGCAAGCCAGGAAGGAAGCCAAAATGACCGGCTCACCCCTGGAGGCTACCGGAACTAAAAAGAAACGGGGAACAGCATTAATTCAGCAGAGGGGAAAAGGGAGGGAAATAAAAAGTGGCAAAAATTAAGCTGTTTAATACTCTTAGTGATAAAAAAGAGAAGTTTTCGCCGATTAAAAAAGGCGAGGTTAGAATGTATACTTGCGGTCCGACAGTTTACGGGCCGGGCCATTTAGGCCATGCCCGAACTTACACTTCGTTTGATTTACTAAAACGCGTTTTTCTTTATAACGGTTATCAGGTTAACCATGTTTTGAATATTACTGATATTCACGACGATATGATCAAAACAGCTGATAAAGAAAATACTTCTATTGAAAAACTAGCTGAACGTTATATTCCGATGTTTAAAAAAGATTTAAAGGATTTAAATATTATTCCGGCTGATAAATATCCCCGGGTTACCGAACATATTGATGATATTATTTCCATGGTTAAAAAGTTAATCGATAAAGGTTACGCCTATGTTAAAGAAGATGGGTCGGTTTACTTTGATATTGGTAAAATTGATGATTACGGTAAGTTGTCGGGAATTAAGCCGGAGGAAGCAAAATCAGGGACTCGGGTGGAAAATGATAAATATGATAAAGAAAACGCAGCCGATTTCGCCTTGTGGAAAGGTCATAAAAAAGGCGAGCCCTTTTGGAAAAGTCCTTGGGGTAAAGGAAGGCCGGGTTGGCATATTGAATGCTCAGTGATGGCGGAAAAATATTTAGGAAAAACAATCGATATTCATGCCGGAGCAATGGATTTAAAATTTCCCCACCATGAAAATGAAGTAGCCCAATCAGAATCAGCTAATAATCAAAAGTTTGTTAATTATTGGGTGCATGCCGGGCTTTTAAAAATTGAAGGTCAAAAAATGAGCAAATCACTGGGTAATTTTTTGGAGATAAACGATGTTTTAAAAAAGGGTTTTGACCCCTTGGATTTGCGTTATCTTTTTTTAATGACTCATTACCGATCAAGATTGAATTTTACCTGGAGAGGTTTGCGGTCAGCTCAAAATGGCTTAAAAAAGCTTAGATATAAGATAAGTAATTTTGAAGAAAAGGAGAATATTTCTATTTCCAATAATTATCAGAAATACCGCTCGGACTTTATTGAATTAATAAACGATAATCTGGCTGTTCCTCAAGCGCTTGCTTTACTTTGGGAAGTTATTGAGGATCCCGGATTGAAAAATCCGGAAAAACTTAGTTTAGCGTTGGATTTTGATAAAATTTTGGGACTGGATTTAGGACAAAGTGTAAAAACAAGTGAAATTCCGTCTCAAGTTTTAGAACTAGCCGAAAAAAGAAAAAACTTACGCAATAATAAAGAATGGGAAAAAGCCGATCAAATCAGGCGTCAAATTGAACAATTCGGTTATTCAGTTAAGGATAACAAGTCCGGTTATAAAATTAAGCCCCTTGACTAAACGGTTAGTCAATAAGTATAATAATATCCAAATGGCAGTCGAATATGAATTTGTTTTTTTAACTCCGGCGGAAGTGGAGGAGGAAGTTTTGAAAAAAACCTTATCCGGGTTGGAAAAAGAGATTAAACAAATAAATGGAAAAATTAATGATAAAGAAAAGATTGGAAGAAAAGCACTTGCTTATCAAATAAAAGGTGAAGATCAGGCGGTTTTTCTAGTTTGGCACTTGCAATTTCCGGAAGATACAAAAATTGAAAGTTTTAACACTTATTTAAACCGCAATGACACTATTATCCGTTATTTATTTTTGAAAAAGGACTAAAGGAGGATTTAAAATGTCAACGAGATGCCTTAACCGGATTATGCTTTTAGGTAATTTAACCCGAGATCCGGAGTTGAGATATACACCCAACGGTACGGCTGTTTGTAATTTTGGTTTAGCTACTAATCGGCGGTGGACGACAAGCGACGGAGATGAAAAAGAAGCAGCGCAGTTCCACCGGATTGTTGCCTGGGCTCAGCTAGCTGAGCTTTGTGCCCAATTACTTTACAAGGGAGCAAAAGCTTATGTCGGCGGCCGTATTCAATACCGCGAGTGGACAGGCGATGACAATGTTAAACGCCAAACTACGGAAATAGTTATTGACGATATGATTCTTTTGTCTTCCCGGGACGACGCGGATCAAGATACGGTCCACCAGGAAGAAGAAAATTTATCAGAGCCCGAACCCCCGGTAGAAGAAGATGAGGAAGAAGGAACTGATAAAAAAGAAAAAAGTATAGAGGAAGATTTTGAAGACCATCAAAAAGAAACCGAAAAAGAAAAAGAGAGTGAGGATGACAAAGATATTCCTTTTTAAAGTTATTATTGATTTGATTTATTATAAATAAATGGCAAGAAAAAGAAAAAAAGATGAGCCAATTAAGCGGGACTGCCAGTTTTGTAAAACCGGCAAGGAACCATATTGGCGTGACTACCAGGTTTTGAAAAATTTTCTTTCCCCAAGAATGAGAATTTTGTCTCGAGAAAAAACCGGTGTTTGTTCTAAACATCAGCGGCGGTTAGCTAAAGCCGTAAAACATGCCCGCCACCTTGGTTTACTTCCGTTTATTACCCGCGTAGGTTAGACCCGATGAGTAAAGCTGTTTGGATAATTAATCTGCCTGAGAGTACAAAAGTTAGAGTAAAAGAAAATCAGATTGTTTCAGCGGATGAAGTTTTGGCTGAAAATGATCAAAAAGAAATCAATGCTCCGGCAGACGGCAAGATAATTGAAGTTTCTGATGGAAAAATAAAATTTGAGTTTGAAACCCTAAAAATCTCTGGTCAAAGTTTAATAGACAAACATGTATGGGGAAGATTAATCTGGTCTCCAAAGATTAACTACAGTCAGCTTAACAGCCAATATCAACAGAAAATTATTGCTACCGGTAGAGAAAATTTAACTTCCCATTTTCTTTCTAAGGCAAGAACTTTAGGTGTCAGCGGAATTATTGCTTTTTCTGAAGAAGAAAAAGAGGTAAAATCTCTAAAAAAGGCATTAATTCCAATTTTAGTGGTTGATAAAAAAAATAAAAATTTGATAAAAAATAAAGATGGAGTAAAATGTTTATTGAACGCCGGTAAGAATTGCTTATTGGTTCCTGATACGAGTTAGAATTTGTAATTATAAAATGACCAAGAAAAATTTATATAAAAAAATACGCCAGATAGTTTTAATTTTATTAATAGCCGGTTTGGTTGGATACGGTGGTTATCGATATGGTTTAAAAAAAGCCGATTTCAAGGCTACTTCCAGACAAAACTCTACTGAAAAAATTGATTTATCCGAGTTTTGGTTAGTTTGGTCTAAACTTGAGGAAAAATATCTGGATAAAGACGATTTACAGTCGGATAAAATGGTTGAAGGAGCAATTTCCGGTATGGTTAATTCTTTGGGTGATCCATATACCGTATATTTACCTTCTGAGGACAATGAGATAAGCCAGGAGAACCTAAGCGGTAGTTTTGGCGGAGTTGGTATTCAGCTGGGGTATAAAGATAAACAGCTTGCTGTGCTTTCACCTCTTAAAAATACACCGGCAGAAAAAGCCGGAGTTGAAGCAGGAGATTATATTTTAAAAATAACTGATAATAATAAAGATGTAGAAAAAACTACCGAGGATATTTCTTTACCGGAAGCAGTTAAGCTAATCCGTGGAGAAATTGGAAATAAAGTCATTTTAACATTATCTAGAGAATCCAGGCCGGAGCCGTTTGATGTTGAGATAACCCGTGGAGAAATTGAAATCCCGGCTATAGAAACTAGTTGGGAGTCAAGGGACGGAAAAAGTTATGCCCATGTGCACTTACTCCATTTTAGTCAAATAATGATTCAGGAGTGGGATGAATGGGTTAAAGAAGTTGAACAAAAATTAAATGATCCGAATTTTGGCGGGGTAGTTTTAGATGTTAGAAATAATCCCGGCGGTTATTTGCACGGAGCAACTTATGTAGCTGAAGAGTTTTTGCAAAGGGGAAAAACAATAGTTTGGCAAGAGTCGTATCTTGGGACAAAAAAAGAGTTTTCCGTTCAGCGGTCAGGAAAACTTGTTAATGTTCCTTTAGTGGTTTTAATCAATAATGGATCCGCTTCCGCTTCAGAAATTTTAGCCGGCGCTTTAAGCCAACATCAACGCGCTGAAATTGTGGGGCAAACCTCGTTTGGCAAGGGAACGATTCAAGAACCTGAACAACTGCCCGGCAATGCAGGTTTGCATATTACTACCGCCAGATGGCTTTTGCCTAATGAAAAAACTATTGATGACAGTGGTTTGGAACCGGATGTTAAAGTTGAAATACCGGAAGAGGATGAGTTAAAATCAGATGAAGATTTATTTCTGGAAAAGGGCGTAGAACAATTAATAGTCAATAGCGAATGACGATGAAAAAATTACGTTTTTTCTTGGCTGGTTTTGGTATTGGTTTTTTGGTTTTGGTGGCTGTAATTTTTGGTGGTGTAGCTGACAGGTTAGGGTGGTTGGAATTTCTAAATCAATATTTCCCCGGTAATGAGCGGCCGGGCGAAGCGTATACGGAAATCAAGGTTCTTAAAGAAGAATCGGTAGTTATCGATGTGGTTGAAAAATCAGCTCCTTCAGTAGTTACTGTATCGATAAGCAAAGCCCAGAATATTCCCCAGCCCAATTTTGACCCTTTTGGTTTTTTTAATTTTGAAACGGAGGAACGCCGAATTGAAAGAAATATCGGCTCGGGATTTGTACCCAGGAAAGGTTTAGTAATAACTAATAAACATGTAGTTAATGATTTATCAGCCGAATACCGGGTAATAGATCAGAATGGAGAAGTTTATGAAGTTAGCGACATATACCGTGATCCGGTAAATGATTTGGCGATTTTAAAAGTGGATTCAGATTTACAGCCGATAGATTTAGGCAGTTCCGAAAATTTACAAGTCGGACAATTAGTTGTTGCTATTGGTACGGCCCTTGGTGAATTCAGGCATACGGTTACCACCGGTGTTATTTCCGGTTTAGGTCGAGGGATAACCGCTGGTTCTGTTTATGAAGGTTATGTCGAACGGCTGGACGATGTTATTCAGACTGATGCGGCGATTAATCCGGGTAATTCCGGTGGCCCTTTAATAAATTCAGTGGGACAGGTTATTGGTGTAAATGTAGCCGTTGCCGGCCAGGCGGAAAATATTGGGTTCGCAATACCGATTGATGTTGTTAAAGAAAGCTTGGAAATATTTGAAGAAACAGGTGAGTTTAAACGGGCATTTTTAGGAGTAGAATACCAAATGATTTCTGAAAGGGCGGCCTTGCTTAACGAGGTTCCTCAAGGTGCTTATGTCGGCAATGTAGTAGAGGGTTCTTCCGCTGACCGGGCCGGTCTTCAAGAAGGCGATATAATAACCCATTTGGATGGTAAGAGGGTAGCTGAGGAAGAAAATAAATTAGCCGAAATTATTAATAAAAAGAAAGTAGGCGATGAGATTGAAATTAAATATTGGCGTAAAGGAGAAGAAGAAACTTCCAGGGTAAAATTGGGTGAAAGAGAATAATATGTTATAATTTCTTGACGATGAAAAAGAAAATACATCCGAAATACCATGATCAAGTAAAAGTTACTTGTACTTGCGGTAATACATTTATTACCGGATCAACAGTGCCTGAAATTGAAGTGGAAATTTGTTCCGCCTGCCATCCTTTTTATACCGGAGAGACTAAATATATCGATACCGAAGGTCGGATAGAGAAGTTTGAGAGAAAGAGAAAGGCGGCTAAAGCTAAAAAGCCAAATACTAAAGGCAAAAAATCTTCTAATGAAAATTAACCCCAATGTAGCCATACTAGAAATACAGCCGGGTGCTGGTGGAACGGAAGCCAAAATTTGGGCTAAAGATCTTTTTCGAATGTATTTGCGTTATGCCAACGGTAAAGGTTGGAAAGTTGGTAAAATTGATGACAATAAGCTTCAAATTGTTGGCCGAAATGCTTTTCCGAAACTTGAAGCCGAGACCGGGACGCACCGCGTCCAAAGAATTCCGGAAACGGAAAAACACGGCCGTATTCATACTTCAACGGCGGTTGTAATTGTTTTGCCTAAAGTTTCAGTCAGCCCAAAAGAAATTAAGGAAGAAGATTTGGAATGGGATTTTTTTAGAGCAGGCGGTCATGGAGGCCAGAATGTTAATAAGGTCTCAACCGCAGTAAGATTAACTCATAAGCCAACCGGGATTACGGTCGAGTGTCAAAAGGAGAGAAGTCAGCAAAAAAACCGTCATGTTGCTTTAAGTTTACTCGCTTCTAAGTTATGGCAAAAGGCCCAGAAGCAAAAAAAGGGCTATATTGGTCAAGTAAGGAAAAATGCCGGTTCCGGTAAAAGATCTGATAAAATCCGGACATATAATTTTCAACAAAATCGGGTTACGGATCACCGCAACGGTAAAAAAACCCGCCAGCTTGAAGAAATCCTCGACGGCGACTTAGATTTAATTAAATAATATAAATCGATCCCCACATCCTATAACATCTAAATTTATCTATGCGATCGCACACTTAAATTTTGAATTTTCTTTTAGTGAAAGTTTCAAAGATATCTTTTAAAGGCCAATTTTTTGGTAATAGCTCTAAAGGTATTTTTGGATGTTCAGAAATTAGTGTCCAAAAAGCTTCTTGATTTTTAGCATCCATTTTTGAGATTTTTCTGTTTTCTTCCATCCAGTATAGGGCGTTGTTTTTCCATTGGTCAACTGCCCATTTTTCTTTAATCAATTTTCGCGGGTTGTCTCTGTGTATTTTCCCTTCTATAACGCTTAGATAATCGGTATCATCAATTTGTTTATCTAGTTTTAAAATCTCGGTAGTTAGCGGTAGCGGAGAAAACCAAATAGATTTTTGAAAAAGCTTAAAATCCCACTCTTTAAGCCGTCTGCGGATTAAGCTTCTAATTACTTTATGTTCTTGGGGGACATCATAAACGATAAACCTCCATTTACCGTCCCATGGGTTTTCAATTAATCTTAAGACCGATTTTGGTTTTTTGCGAAAAGATAAATCTGGGTTAAGTACGCCTTTTTGAACAAAGTAGTTGGAAGTTGATTTGACTCCGGCGTAAAGCCAGTCTTCTAAATCAGGAAAATTTCTTATATCTTTATCAAAATAATCAGACGATAAAATTAACAGGTCTTCTATTAAACGAAGAGTTTTAAGAAGTTTAGATTCCCTTTTTCTCATACTTTATTCATACCTCAAAACCCCATAATAGTCAAATTTATCTATGCGATCGCACACTTAAATTTTAATTTTGGGGTGAGGTGAGTTTTTGGACGGCTTTTTTTTGAGTAAGTTTTTCTTGTTTGCCGGATTTCATGTTTTTGAGGGTAACGGTGTTGTTTTTAGCTTCGTCCGGGCCGATGACTGCCACCCAGGGGATGTTTTTCTTGTTGGCGTAAGCTAACTGTTTATCCAGTCGTTCATCGGGATCTAAATATAATTCAGTGTTGATGTTTTTTTTTCTTAGTTTTTGTGCTGCTTGAATAGATTCCTCTGCTAATTGCGGTGAAAAAATAGTTACTAGTATTTTGGTTGGAGTAGAGGAAAGGTTGGGTAGTTTGTTTAATTCTTTAAGTAGTTCATAAATCGGCATGTCTCCAACGGCAAAGCCGACGCCGGATATTTTTTTTCTACCGCCGACCTGTTGGGTTAGATTATCGTATCGTCCGCCCCCGAATAAAGCCCGGTTTAAAGAAGAACCGGTGCTCCAGGCCTCAAAAACCGTTCCGGTGTAGTAATCCAAACCGCGGACTAAGCTTTTATCAAACTCAATGTATTCACTTAGACCTTGTTTTTCCATTTGATTAAGAATTGCAGTTAGACGCATAGAGTCGGAATAGTCATTATTTTTAACAAGGGCCAGAAGTTCATCAGCTTTGCTTTCATTAATATTTTCTTCTTTCAACCATTTTTTCCATTCAGTTTCAGTCATTTTATCTAATTTGTCAATGTATGGATAGAATTTTTTATCAATTGATTTTTCTAAAAATTTCCGATCGTTGATTTTAATTTTAACTTCTTTGCTGGTTAAGCCGAGAGTTTTTAAAGCCAAGCAGGCAAGTTTGATTATTTCTATGTCGGCTTGAATTTTATTTAGGCCTAAAAGATCAATATTCCACTGGAAAAAAGAACGGCCGCGGCCTTTTTGAGGAGATTCGTATCGAAAAAAACGTCCGTAAGACTGCCATTTAGCCGGTAATTGGATCTGATATTGTTTTTGGGCAATCATTCTGGCTAAGGTAGGAGTAAGCTCGGGCCGGAGAACATAATTTTTATCATTATCATTAAATTTAAAAGTTTGTTTTTCAATTAATTCCCGGCTGGTTTTAGATTGATACAACTCCAATCGCTCCAATATCGGACCTTCGTATTCCTGATAACCATAAGATTGACCAAGGTTCAACCATTTTTCTTTAAGCCAGTTTTGAAACGACCAATCTTGAGGATAGAAATCTCTAAACCCTTTAATCGGCTGTAATTTATTGGCCATTTTTTTATTATAACACTTTTTAGCTTGAGTGGCGCAGACTAAAGTCTGCTATTACGGCCTAAAAGTGCTGGTTCGCAGTCCACACAAGAGATACACTGCACGAGTCTGATTGTTGCAACTTAAACGTAGTAGCAAGCTTTAGCTTGCGATAAAAAATGGTTTAGTCTGTAGTTGGTTTTGCAGTAGGGGATAGGTCAGCGGATTCAGTTGATTCTGTCGTTTCTGGTTCCGGAGTTGGCTCCGGTGAAGAAACAGCCAATAAGTTTTCTACTTGGTAAGTGGCGGTGCTTCCGTCAATCGGAACAATTACCGCGATTATTTTTTGTTCGGTTGACAGGTCTTCATAATCAGCTTCTTCAGTGGTATTGTCTTGGCGTATTTCTATTGTTGCATCTTCGCCGAATACTAACTCATAACTTTCTTCGCTGTTTTTTACCAGCATTATTTGGTCCTGGTCAGCTTTTTCAGTAATTGTTCCGAAAATAGACATTTTTTGAATTTTATCCTTTTGCTCAACAATTACAACCCGGCGGGCATCAAGAGTATTATCGATTTGGAGATATCCCATGGCAATAACTCGCTGACTTTCCTCAAGGTCTCCGAAAGTTATTTGCTGGCGGTTTCTATTAATAATTGTTGCCTCATCATTTAGTGTTACTGTTCTAGTTTCTTGGTCGGTTTCTATAACAAAACCGGTAGAAGTTATTTCGGTTATTGTTCCTATCCAACCGCGTTTTTCTTGTTTACTGACAATTTCGTCTATTTTGTCCCGGACTTTTTTCTCAACTTCTTCCCTGATTCCTTTTACGTCTTCGAAATTCATTTCGGTTTCAGCCGTGTCAGTTGCATTTTCTTGGGCGTTGGATGTTAATGACAGCGGTGAAACAAAAAATAGTCCGAGAACGATGATAATAAATATTTTTTTCATTTGTGTTTATTATTTAAAATTTAGCAGTAGAATAGGTTACTGTCAAGGTTTGGGCAGCTTTGTTTCCTTGATCGTCATAGGCGGAAATATTAATATTGTTTTCACCACCGATTAAATCAATTTCCGTTTCAAAAAGCCCGGATTTATCGGCTACTATAATGTCCGCCCCTTCTTCCCAGATTATTACAACCGTTGCTTTGGGTAAGGTTTTGCCCTTAATGGTTAAGTTTTCGTTTTGAGAAATTATTTCGTTGTCTGGAGATGAAATATCTAGTGAAATTTCATTATCATCGGATGTTTTGTCGTTTAAAGCCGGTGAAACCTGAGCGATTTCTGTTGGCGTTGTTTCATTTTTTGAAATTAAGTTGTTTACGGTTGGCTTGCCTTTATCTCTCATCCAAAAAAAAGCGCTGAGGCCGAAGCCGAACAAAACTCCGATAAAAATTGCTATGCCTAATTCCTTTTTCATTCTTAACTATATAATATGAAAACCTTTGCCTTGTGTCAAGCAGGAGTTTTGATATATTTTGATATATTATTTAATATTTAACATTTAACATTTATCATTTAACATTTGAAAACTAGCATTCAGCTGTACCTTGTTTTGGCAAGTTATTAATGTTAATATTTATTCACTATGTTAACCGTCAAATATCCAAACGAAAATTTTTTCCGACTTCGAGTTAATCGTTCATATTTGGGTTTCGGCGTTCCTGAAAAAAATACTAAATTGGATATTATTATTCCGGGTAAGGGACAAAAAATAGATTTAGGGAAGATTGAGCCGATGAAGAGAGAAGAACCTTTTATTATTCCCGGTCCTGGTGAATATGAAGTATCCGGAACTCAGATTGTCAGCTTAGATAAGGGCTATTGGAGAATAACTACGGAAGGTTGGAAGCTGGCTTATCTTTTAGACGAATGGGAAAAGCCGTCAACAAAAATGGTGGAAAAACTCGGACAGCTGGATTTAATTTTCATACACCTTGAAGGAGATAAAAAAGAGGCCAAGAAAGCAGAAGAGACAGTAAAAAGAATTTCTCCGGATGGGGTTGTTTTTAGCTATAAATTAGGTAAAGATCTTTTGGATAAAATAGACCGAGAAGATATTAATCCGGTTTCCAAAATTAAAGTAAAACAAGCGGATATAACTGAAGAAGGAACTGATTATTTTGCTTTGTCACCAAAGTAAAAAAAATTTATGGCCCAAAGAAATTCACCTCAGCAATTGAAAATTCCGCCCCATTCAAAAGAAGCTGAAACATCGGTTTTAGGTTCAATTTTAATTGATAAAGACGCGGTAGTTGAAGTAGCCGATGTTTTATCACCGGAATGTTTTTATCAATCTTCGCATCAATATATATTTGAAGCGGGGTTGGAACTTTATGAAGAGAGAGTGCCGATAGATTTGGTAACTTTATCTCAGCGGCTAAAAGAGAAAAAAAAGCTTGAATCGGTTGGCGGTCGTTCTTATTTATCAGAATTAGCTAATTCCGTTCCAACATCAGCTCATGCGGTTTCTTATGCCCAAATTGTTAAGGATTTACATACTAAGCGTGAACTGGCGGCGGCTTCAGCTCAAATCAATCAAGTTGCCTTTAACGATGAAATAAGCGCTGATGAAGCCCTGGATGAAGCGGAACAGGAAATTTTTTCGTTGAGCCAGCAGCATTTAAAGAAAATTCCTACTTCACTTCGTGAAGCATTGGCTGAAAGTTTTGACCGTCTTGACGAATTGCAAAAAAGAGCTGACGGCCTAAGAGGGGTGCCCAGCGGTTTCAAGGATTTAGATAATTATTTAGCCGGATTTCAGGACAGCAATTTAATTATTTTGGCTGCTCGTCCAGGTATAGGTAAAACGGCCTGGGCATTGAATATTGCCAGGCATGTAACTGTTGAAAATAAAATGCCGGCTTGTTTTTTCTCCTTAGAAATGAGTAAAGAGGAGTTGGTTGACCGACTGCTGGTTAGACAGGCCGATATAGATGCCTGGAAAATGAAAACTGGCCAGCTTGATGATAAGGATTTGTCAAATTTATCTGAAGCAATGGGTGTTTTAGCCGAGGCACCTTTGTATATAGATGATACTCCTGGTTTAAATATTTTACAGATTAGAACAAAAGCAAGACGGCTTCAAATTGAAAGAGGTTTGGACTTGATAATTGTAGATTATTTACAATTGATGCATTCTCGCCGTCGTTGGGACAGCCGGGTGCAGGAGGTTTCCGATATTTCTCAGGGATTGAAAAACTTAGCTAGAGAGTTAAAAGTGCCGGTGTTAGCGCTGTCACAATTATCAAGAGCGGTTGAAAAAAGGGGAGAGAATCGGCCGAGGTTAGCGGACTTGAGAGAAAGCGGCAGTATTGAACAAGATGCGGACGTAGTTATGTTCCTTTATAGAGATGACGATGAAAATAGGGAATTGGTTAATTGTGACATTTCAAAGCATCGTAATGGCCCGGTTGGCCAGTTTGAGCTTTATTTTAATCCCAAAAAAGTTAGTTTCTTCGGAGTCAGCAAGTAATTGTGCCGCGAGCCGGAGTCGAACCGGCACGAGGGGTAAACCTCACAGGTTTTTGAGACCTGCGTGTCTGCCAATTCCACCATCGCGGCCTTTATATAATTTTAACATATACCTCTGCGTGTTATAATCAGCAAATGGAAAAGCTATATTTGGGGTTGAAAATTCTCGCCGGTTTTATTTTTTTGTTCCAATCTTTTCGACTGCTTAAAGAGGATTATTCGGAAGAACAAATAATCAAGGCGTCATTATTAGGTATAATACTGAGTTTTGGTTCTGACCGTTTAACCGGCTTATTAAATTTAGAGTCAAATGTTTTAGGTTTAATTTTATCTACTACCGGCGTTGTTTATATCTTAAGTTTATTTGCCGATTGGCGTTTTTGGACGGTTATGGAAAAACTAACTTGGCCGGGTTTAGTTTCTTTATCTATTATTTATGCCGGCCAATTACACGGAATAATTTATTTGGCAGCTGTTTTGGCGAACTTTTTTTGGAGAAATTACCGAAGTTTTCGGTGGTATCCTAGCGGTAAAGTTGGTTTTTTCTTTTTAATAAATTTAATTTTTGTTGCCTTATTTAGTATTGGACTTGATTTTTGGTACCGGCGGTTGGTAGAATTGTTCGTCTGGTCAGTGATTTTGGTTGCCGGCATAAGCGGAATTATTTTACTTTCCGGACGGGAAAAAAATTATTAATTAAATTAAATTAAAAAAATGACCAACAAAAATCAAAATTTCAAATTTCCACAAAGTGTTCTTGAACCGGTAAAAACTTTTTTAACCGGAGAGTTAAAAAAGATTAAGAGTCAAGTAGAAAAGGTTGAAAAAGATGACCCTTTTGCCAATGAAGACCGGGTAAATGATAACGCTAAACCGGATATGGAGGCCGATGAGCAGTTTGGACATGCCAGGGCAAAAGCAATTTCTGGCCAGCTAAACAAACGAATGATTCAGATTAAAAAAGCATTATCAAGAATTAAAATCGGTCAATATGGACTTTGTGAAGAATGCGGTGAATTTATTAATACAAAAAGATTGATGGTTTATCCAGAAACAACTAAATGTGTTAAATGCCAAGAAAAAGAATCTTAAGCCGGAAATAATTTATGAGGATAATTTTATTTTTGTTGTTAATAAACCGGCCGGTTGGGTTACTTTAAAAGTTAAAACATATCAAGGTAAGACGCTTCAAGCTTGGGTTGAAAAAAAGCTTCAAATTTCGGAATTTAATTCAAAAAGCTGTCCTTTTAGTCAGCGTTATGGAATTGTACACCGGCTGGATAAAGATACTTGGGGTTTGGTTATCGGCGCAAAAGACAAAAAGAGTTTTTTAGATTTACAAGCCCAGTTTAAGAAAAGACAGGTTGAAAAGGAATATTTGGTTTTGGTAGAGGGTCTTTTAAAAACAGAAGGCAAAATAGTTGCTCCTGTTGGGCGTTTGTCTTATGATAGATTAAAGTACGGAGTAACGCCGGGGGGTAAAAAGGCAGAGACTAAGTTTAATTCAATAAGCGGTTATGAAATCGGCCAAAACAAATATTCCCTGATTAGAGTATGGCCTAAAACAGGGCGAACTCACCAGATAAGGGTGCACTTTAAATATCTCGGTCACCCTGTTTATGGGGACTCTATTTACGGTGGTAAAACTAGTCAAGAAAAGCCAATGTTTTTGGTAGCCAAAAAAATAAATTTTAATCACCCTGAGTCAAAAAAAAGAATTGAGTTTGAAATAGATTTGCCGAAAAAATTAACAGGGATAATTGAAAATGCGCAAGAAAAAAAAGAATAGAAAAAGTCGATATTGGTTTTTAATTTTAATTTTATTTCTGTCTATTATTGGGGCTGTTTGGCTTTATCCTCAACTTAGGTTAATAATGAAAAAGTCCTGGTCAGGAGAAGAACAGTTTTCCGTTGTATTGGAAACAAAGGAAAGAGACGCACTGATATTAACTTTAACTCCGGCTAAAAATATTGCCGTTGTTTTTCGAATCCCCGCTAAAACATTGGTCTATACGCCCTGGTTTGGTGAATACCAAGTGGGAAAAATACCTATTCTAGTTGAACAAGAGAAAGAAAAAAATATTTATAATCGTAGTTTAAGTTATTATTTTGGTATTCCGATTGATTTGCCGATTTTAAACTCTGGTTTAGATTTAAATAAACAGACTGAGGCCTCTTTAAGAAGTGAATTAAGCGGATCCTTTTGGCCGCCAAAAGGGATTACATATTGGCGCATTTGGCGATATTTATCAAAAAAAGAAATAGTTTGGCAGTTTATCGAGGTTGAGGAGTTTAGTGAAAAAAATTATCTTGTTGACGGAACTGAAGTTTTAAGAATTGATCCTTTAATAATTAATCGACAATTTAGTGAATATTTTTCAGATCCGGTGATTAAAAAAGAAAATATAACTTTGTCAATTTTTAACGCCGGTCATAGGGAGGGCTTGGCTAATAAAATTAGTTTGATTGCCGAGAATATGGGGATGAGGGTTGTTGAAATAGGGGACTATGATGAAAAAATTGACGGCTGTTTAATTTTAGCTGATGAAAAAGAATTAATTACATCTAAATCGGTTATGCGTTTGGGGCGTGTTTTAGGGTGTGAAATTAAGTTGAAAAAATTAAGCAGCATTGGGAAAGTTAAATTATTAATTGAAAATGTTAAAATATGATATGTCAGGACACTCAAAATGGGCGAATATAAAGCGTCAAAAAAATGCACAAGATAAAGAGCGGGCAAAAATATTCAGCAAATTGTCTAAGCAGATAACCATTAGTGTTAGAGAAGGAAAATCCAGTGATCCTGAAAAAAATGTACAATTGCGTCAAGCAATTGAGCGGGCAAAAAAAGAGGATATGCCCAAAGACAACATTAAAAGAGCTATAGAAAATGCCGTTAAACAGGCGGAAACAGGCAAGGAAATTGTATTAGAAGGATATGGACCTTATGGTTTGGCCGTTTTAATTAGGGCCTTTACCGATAACAGACAGAGAACCGTTCAGCAGGTCAAAAACGTTTTTGAAACAAATGGTGGAAGTTTAGCAGAGCCGGGTTCGGTAAGTTATAAATTTGAACGACAAGGTAGAGTAGTAGTGGAAAATTCTGATGAAAATATGGTTTTGGACCTTATTGATCTTGGTGTTGATGAAATAAACTCAATTAATGGAAAGATTGAAATTTTTGTTAAACCTGAAAAAATGAATGACTTTATCAATCAAATTAAAAATAAGTATAAAATAATTAAACGTGAAATTAATTTGAGTGCTAATCAAAAATTACATTTAGACCAAAATCAAAAAAAAACTGTTCAACAATTTGTTGAAAAATTAGAAGAGCTTAATGACGTTGAAGGAGTTTTTACTAATGAGTAAACGTGCCTATTTTTTAATTTCCAGTTTTTTTCTTACGGGGGTTTTTTTCTTTTTAAGCAAAATTTCATTTCAATGGAAGTACGCCGGAATTATTGGTTTTTCGGTCGGTGTAATGATATATCAAAGTTTACTTTTTTATACCATGTCGGTAAAAAAAGAAAACCTTTTAGTCAGTACAATTTTGCCCGGTTTTTTTTCATTGACTGCTGGTTTATTCCGCTTTTTGTTCGCTGTTAATTGGGTTTGGCAAATAATTTTATTAATAGTTTATTTTTTTGGGATTTACACTCTTTTTTTGATCGAAAACGTTTTTTTAGTCTCTATTGAGGTAAAAACGGTTCCTTTATATCGGGCGGCCAGTACAGTTGGTTTTTTAATTACTTTAATAACCGCGTTCTTTGCGTACGAAATTATTTTTTCATTCCGTTTGGCCGGCTGGCAAAATGCATTATTAGTTTTTGTAATAAATTTTCTTCTTCTGCTGCATTTTTTTTGGAAAACAAATCTTGGTAAAATATTTTGTGTTGATAATTTAGTTTCGTCATCAATTTTCTCCTTAATTTTGGGTGAAATAGCGCTTGCTATCTCTTTATGGCCTCTTGAAACAACAAAATCCGCCTTGTACCTAACTAGTGTTTCATATGTTTTTCTAGGTTTAGCTCAGGCGCACTGTCAAGAAAAATTATTTAAGGAAACAATAAGGGAGTTTATTTTAGTTGGCTTAGGAACATTTCTAGCTTTATTTTTTGTTACCAGCTGGCGATAATATTTTTCTTATAACTAGTCGAGGTAGGGGAGAGGGGTTAAAAATTAACCTATAATAAAACCTTCTATTATCCTATAATATAATATCCCATCTGTGAAAATTATAGGATACTTTTCACAAATAGCAGTCATTAAATTTGATTGCTAGTCTATCTAATGATAAGCGAAAACTGAGTAGGACGCGAAAAAGTTTTACTTTATTGTGGATAACTAATTATTAACCCCTTCTTAAAAGGCATTTGCTTCTTTAGCCACTAATCTCTATAAATTAATCCTAAATGGAATTAAAGTTCTAATTTTATTATAATTATTAAGTAATTTAGTGACCTTCTCTTAATAGGTGATTATTCATCTTTTTTTAAAGCACTTTTCTTATATGTCGCACAATATTTCTTTTGCGACGCGATAAATAATGGTGGGCTAGGAAATTGGTTTTAAACAAAAAAATAAATTAAATAAATTAAAATTAAAATATAAAAAAATAAAAATAAAAAGTAGATTTATTTAATTTGCAGTTTTATACTTCTTTTAATTTCGGTTTCTTAATTAAACTTTTCTACTTAACCACTCAACCACTACTCTAAACAAAAAATTAGTCAGAAATTCATGTTTTTTAGTTAATTTTTTAAAAGAGGTGATTGACTGAAGACCGATTACACAGCTATATTTTAAAAAGCCGCTTAGAATGGCTCTAATGATTTTATATCTATAGATAGGGTAAAGTGGTTATTATTACATTGTTAAATTACTAAATTACTAACTATTTTGAAATAATTACTAATTACCAATTACTAATTACTGATTACTTTTTTTCTACGTCGCACAATCTTGACATTAAATTAAAATGATGTTAACTTAAAAATAATGCCGAATTTTAAAAATAAAAACTTATGGACTTTAGTAACTAAATTTTTAGATTCTCTAGAAATTGAGCGAAACTGTTCACCGTTAACAATTAGAAATTACCGCCATTATTTAAAACGCTTTTATGAGTTTTTGAAGTCAAAAAAAAGTGAATCCTCCCCTACTCTATCCGATCTTAGCGCAAAAAATGTGCGGAAATTCCGTATTTGGCTGGCTAGAATTGAAACTCGTAAGGGGACTTATTTAAAGAAAAAAACCCAGGGATACCATATAATTGCCTTAAGATCCTTTCTAAGTTGGTTGATTAAGAATGATTACAACGTAAAAGTTACTCCTGATAAAGTTGATTTACCTAAAACAGACGAAAGGCAGGTAAAATTCCTTAAATCGGAACAATTATTAAAATTTTTAAATCAACCAAAAATATCAACAAAAATTGGTTTAAGAGATAAAGCAATTTTAGAAACTCTGTTTTCAACTGGCTTGCGGGTAAGCGAATTGGTTGGGTTGGACAGGGATGAAATAAATTTAAAAACTCGTGAAGTCGGAGTGATTGGTAAAGGACAAAAAGGAAGGGTAGTCTTTCTTTCCGATAGAGCCGTAAAATGGCTTGATCGATATTTGGCCGCCAGAGATGATCATTACGATCCACTTTTTATAAGGTATTCAGGTAAAATGGATCCCTCAATGGATGATGAGGAAATGCGTTTATCAGATCGTTCGGTCCAACGGTTGGTAGAAAAGTATCGTAAGAAGGCAAAGATACCGATTAAAGTTACTCCGCATGTTTTGCGTCATTCATTTGCTACCGATCTTTTAAGACAAGGCGCGGACCTACGTGCCGTTCAGGAATTGCTTGGTCACAAGAATATTTCTACAACCCAGATTTATACACATGTTACCGACCGCCATCTTCAGGAGACACATAATAAGTATCACTCCGGCAATAAATAACCACCTTTGATTTTATTCAAGGTTATTCGTTAGTAATAGCGTCGAGGCAGGCCATGGCGGAGATGGATTCAGCTTTGTTTTTAAACCGCATTAAAATAACTCCTTGGGTTGTTCTTCCTAACACGGGAATGTTCTTTAAAGGAAGTTTGATAATTTTTCCTTTTTTAGAGGTTAGGACTATCTTTTCTGTATCTTGGTTAACGATTTGTGCAGTAGCAACAAGACCGGTTTTTTTATTTATTTTAGCTACTTTAACGCCTACTCCAGCTCGTTTTTGAACTGGATATTTATAGGCATCAGTTCTTTTACCAAGACCCTTTTCGGTTACCATTAAAAGATGTCGGAAAATCTTTCTTCTTTTATCGTCTGGAATGGGTTTTTTTTCGGGTATGATATCTAAAGAGATAACTTGATCGTCTTTTTTTAAATTGATGCCTTTTACCCCTTGAGCGTTTCTCCCCATCGCCCGGGCATCAGTTTCTTTAAAACGGATACTTTTACCTTTTTTAGTAATTAGAAAAACATGTTTTTTCCCGTCGGTTATCTTGGCATCAACTAGTTCGTCATTTTTTTTCAATCCAATAGCAATTATTCCTGTTTTTCTGATGTTATCAAATCTTTCTAATTTTATCCGTTTTACTTGGCCTTTTGCTGTAGCCAAAAAAACGTATTTTTCTTCGGGAGTTTTTTTAGCCGAGCGCTTTAAAAAGGCCTGTACTTTTTCACCTTGCTCGATATTAATTAAATTTATAATCGCTTGTCCTTTTGATTTTCTTGATCCCTCCTCAATTTCCCAGACTCGCTTTTCATAAACCTTGCCTTGGTCGGTGAAAAAGTAGATTAAGTCGTGTGTTGTGCAGGAAAATAAATCTTCAATTGTGTCTTCTTCTTTAGTTGTCATTCCTTGAACTCCTTTACCGCCCCTTCTTTGGCTTCGATAAGTTCCTCTGTTAACCCGTTTTATGTAACCGGTTTTAGTTATCGTAACAATTACTTCCTCTTTTGCGATTAAATCCTCTTCATTTATTTCACCAATTTTTCTTTTATAAACTTTAGTTTTTCTTTCATCGCCGTACTCGTCTTTAATTTCAATTAATTCATTTTTAATCTTTTTAATCATTACAGCTGGTTTAGTAAGCAAGTTTTTAAGTTTATCAAGCGTATTTTTTATTTCTTTATATTCTGCTTCAATTTTTTGGCGTTCAAGTGCGGCTAATCTTTTCAACTGCATGTCAAGAATTGCCTGGGCTTGAATATCAGTTAGTTCAAATTTATTCATCAAGTTTTCTTTGGCAATATTGGCGTCTTTTGATTTTTTGATGGTTTCAATTACTTCGTCAAGATTGTCAAGCGCAATTTTAAGACCTTCCAGAATGTGTGCTCTAAACTTTGCTTCCCTAAAGTCATATAAAGCCCGGCGCCGGACAATTTCATGACGATGACGAACAAAAAGAAGTAAAATCTGGCGCAAATTTAATGTTTGGGGAACGCCGTCAACCAGGGCAACAAGATTAGCCGGATACGTCTTTTGTAGATTAGTGTATTTATAGAGTTTGTTAAGAATTGATTTAGGCCGGCCTGTCCGTTTTAATTCTACAACGACGCGGATTCCCCTTCGGTCTGATTCGTCCCTTAAATCTGATATTCCGATTATTTTCTCGTCTCTTGCTAGTTTTGCTATTTTAGAAACCAGTTTTGCTTTATTAACCTGGTAAGGGAGCTCATTGATGACAATATTGTGTTTTCCCATGCTTGCTTCTTCAATTAGCGCTTTACCTCGCATGGTTATTTTTCCTTTTCCGGTTGTGTAGGCCTTTGTAATTGATTCTTGATCATAAATTTCCCCTGCTGTTGGAAAATCAGGTCCTTTTATATAATCCAACAGGTCGGTACTGGAAGTTTTTGATTCAAATTCATATTTTTGCGATGCCAGTTGGTTTACTTCTTCCATAATTACTTCTTCGGCGCTTTTACATTTTTCTTTAGTTAGTTTTTTAAATTCTATCTCCTCTTTTATTTCTTTTTTTTCGAGTTTTCCTTTTTCTATCATATGAATTAAAGCATTTATTACTTCGGTTAAATTGTGCGGGGGAATTTTAGTTGCCATACCAACGGCAATACCGTCACCTCCATTTAAAAGAAGATTAGGTATTTTAGTCGGCAGCACAACCGGTTCTTTTAAAGTTCTGTCAAAATTATCTACAAAATCTACCGTTTCTTTATTTATATCCCGAAGCATTTCGCGTGAAATTTTAGCTAATTTGGCTTCCGTATAACGCATTGCCGCCGGTGGATCTCCGTCAATTGATCCAAAGTTGCCTTGTCCGTTAACTAAACAATAGCGCATTGAAAATTCTTGAGCCATGTGGACTAGCGCTCCATAGCTGGAGCTGTCACCGTGTGGATGATATTTTCCTAGGACTTCTCCGACAATTTTGGCTGATTTGCTGTGACTGCCGCCGCTTTTCAGGCCCATCTGATGCATGGCGTAAAGAATTCTTCTTTGGACCGGTTTTAAGCCGTCTTTTACATCCGGAAGTGCACGAGAAACAATAACGCTCATTGCATAATCTAGGTATGCTTGACGCATTTCAGTGGTTATGTTTACGTGTTTTATTTGGTCGCCGGTTTTTACTTGTTTGCTTTTTGCCATCGTTTTTCACTTTCTTTTATTACCTGATAAGCTTCATTTTTATTCATCCATTTCTCTACCTTGATATCCTTGTTTTGTTCTAGTTTTGCATAACTTTGCCAAAAATCTACAATTTCTTCTTTGATTGCTTGGTTAAGATCATTAAGATTTTGATAATTACACATTCTTGCATCATTTTCTGCCGCTGCAATAATTTTCGTGTCTCTTTCCCCGGTATCCTCAATATCAAGGCCGCCGATTACCCGTGAGCGTATTAAACAGCCCGGAATAGTAGTTGATGAAGCTAAGACCATTATATCCAACGGGTCATTGTCTTCGGCTAAGGTAGAGGGTATATAGCCGTATTCGGTTGGGTAAAATACGGACCCGGGTAAAACACGGTCCAAGATTAATTGATTCAGTTCGTGGTCAAACTCGTATTTATTAGTTCCACGTTTAGGTATTTCTACTAAGCAATAAACTATTTCCGGTGTTTTTGGGCCGCTGGGTATTGGTTTATTCATTATATTTTTTTTTAAATTAATAATTTAAGTAACGCAGGCTAAAGCCTGCTATTACAAACATCCTTTGCATATTGTAATAGCAAACCTTAGTTTGCGTTTCCTATATATCCAACGTTGCCATTTTAGCATGTGTTTGGATAAAATGCCTTCTCGGCGGAACTTTTTTTCCCATTAAAGTTGAAAATGTTTCATCTGCTCTTTCAGCATCTTCAATTTCAACCAATTTTAAAATACGGTTTTTCGGATTCATTGTTGTGTTCCAGAGTTGGTCCGGGTTCATTTCACCTAAACCTTTATAACGCTGGATATTAATTTTCTTATATTTTTGGCTGAACTTAGCAATTAATTTATCTTTATCTTTTTCGGTATAGATATACTGTTCGTTTTTCCCGGCTTTTATTTTAAACAGCGGCGGTTGAGCAATATACAGGTTTCCTTGTCTGATAATTTCAGGCAGATATCTGAAGAAGAAAGTCAACAGCAAAGTGGCGATATGGGCTCCGTCCACATCAGCGTCAGTCATAATTATTATTCGGTGATATCTGAGTTTCGTCATGTCAATTTCCTCGCCTATACCGACACCTAAAGCGACAATTAAATCTTTTAGTTCCGGAAATTCTACTATTTTATCCAGTGGAGCTTTTTCAGTGTTGAGTACTTTCCCTCTAAGTGGAAGTATTGCCTGAAATTTTCTATCTCTGCCTTGTTTTGCTGAACCGCCGGCAGAATCACCCTCAACTATAAATAGTTCTGATTTTCCCGGTTCTTTTGATTGGCAGTCAGCTAGTTTACCCGGCAGCCCAAGTGAGTCAAAGATGCCTTTTCTGGATATTGCATCACGGGCTGCTTTTGCCGCCTTTCTGGCCCGTACAGTGAGCATAATCTTTTCAAGTATTGAGTTGGTAATTCCGGGGTGCTCCTCAAAATGAGTTTCTAACCCTTGACGAGCTATTTTTGCAACCAGGGGTCTAATTTCACTGTTGCCTAGTTTGCCTTTAGTTTGGCCTTCGAACTGGAGCTCTTTAGAGGGCATTTTAACGGAAATTACAGCCGTTAATCCCTCCCGGGTGTCTTTCCCGCGGATTGTTCCGTTTTTAATTTTCTTAAGTAAATCGTTTTTTTCAGCGTATTTCTTAATTGTTCTGGTTAAGGCACTTTTAAATCCGGATTCATGAGTGCCTCCTTCCTGGGTATTGATTACGTTGACAAAAGAAACAATATTTGTTCTTTGACTGTCCGTGTATTGTAGAGCAATTTCTACTTCTTCATCGTCTTCAATTCCTTGAATATAAATTGGTTCATGAACAGTGTCTTTTCCTTCATTTAATTGGCTAAGTAATGACCGGATTCCACCTTCAAAATAAAAATGGTATTCGCTTTTTCTTATGTTATTATGAAAATGAAAAAAGAGGCCGGAGATTAAAAATGCTCTATCTCGAAGAGAATCTTTTATGGTCTTTGGTTTAAATTCGGTTGTTTCGGTAAAAATTTCCGGATCCGGTTTAAAATTAACAATTGTTCCAGTTTTATTATTAGATAAAAACTTTTTTGCTTCAGAAAATTTAGATTGGTCAATTTCTTTTACTTTGTTTTTCGGCTGACCTCTTTTATAAGCTTGGTAATAAATTTTTCCCTCGCGATGGACTTCTACTTCCATTGAAACTGATAACGCGTTAACAACACTTGAGCCGACACCGTGAAGTCCTCCTGAAATTTTGTAGGCCTCGCCTTCGAATTTACCTCCGGCATGAAGCTTTGTCATTACTATTTCCAAGGTTGATTTTTTGTATTTCGGGTGTTCGTCAACCGGTATTCCACGGCCGTCGTCAATAACAGTTATTGATTGGTCTTCATTAAGAATAGTCCAGACGTTTTCAGCCGCTCCGGCTAATGCTTCGTCAATAGCGTTATCAACTATTTCGTAAAGACAATGATGTAAGCCGCTCTCATTTGTTGAGCCGATATACATCGCCGGTCGTTTTCTGACCGGTGCTAAACCTTCAAGAACAACAATTTGGTCGCCGGTGTATTTTTCAATAAAATCGTTTTTATTTTTCTGATTTGCCATATTTATTTCATTTTTGGAGCAAAAAAAAATTCTGCTAAGCAGAATTTCCTGCAGTATTTTTAAGCAGGTCAGCTCATTTCTACTAATAAAATTATAATCTATTTAGCTTGAGTATTCAAGGATAATTTACTCCCTAATTATTGGCAAATTTCCGGTGTTTGTTCAAAAGAGGAGCAAATTGCCGAAATAAAATACTGGGCAGAGTTAATTTCTTGGCTTCGAAAATATTTTTCATTAATTTTTACACTTGTTGTAATTTGGTGACCGTCGGCTAAAAGAGGCAAATTAGTATTATTAATTTCAATCTTTGGAAAGCGGTCAATTTTTGTTTTGTTTAAATTTGTTATTTGGTTTTTAATAATATCTATTCCTCTGGTGCTAAAACAATTCTGGATTTCATTAACCGGCAGATTGAGATTCTTAGCTACAGCTTGCCAACATTGATCTATTTCTGAAAGCGGGCACTTTTCTTCTGTTTCAATAATAAACTGCCACCAGTTTTGGCGATTTTCACTTAACTCCCAGGCGCATATTTCTCTAATGTTTTGGTTAAGTTGAAATCGGTTTTCTAAAGAACATAGATAATTGTTTTCTGTCTGGATGCATCTGCCTGGGTCATTAGGATTATTATCTGAATAAAAATAATAGTAAGGTGTCCATTTAACTTTGTCGCCAAAAAAAACAGCTGCTTTTTTAATGTTTTTTTTAAAATTTTCCTCGTTTGTTTGCCGTCCTTTAAGATAAATTTTTACCGTTGGTTGTTCAGACTTTGACGGTTTAAACCGGATATTTTTTTCTTGCTGTTTAGTGTAGTTTTGTTGAGCTGTTGGTTGAGCAGTTGATTTTTGCCAGATAACTCCAGCTAAAAATCCACTGCAGGCAGCAAGTAATAAAAATAATCCTGACAGGTTTTGTTTATTCATTTTTTTTAATTTCTATTGCTGACACCGGACAATGCCTAATTGCTCTACTAATTTTTTCAGTAATTTTTAATGGTTGTTTTTTTATTTTTGCTTTTCCTTTTTCATAGTCCATCTCAAATGTTTCCGAATCCATTGACGGGCAAAGTCCACAGCCGATACATTTTTGTTTATCAATTTTTAGGTGTGGATTCATGGTAGTAAATTGAATTCTTCAATAATTAATCTAATATTAAGAAAAATAATTATTGATTTTCCTAAAATTCCGCTGGTTGAAGTAAGTATAAAAATTGTTAAGGGTAGAATAATAATTGGTAGAAACTTGCGTATTTCTTTTTTAGGGAAAACCCAATCAATTTCCATAATTAAATATCCAACAACTGCTCCGGAAATTAATAAAAAATAATTTGTCCAATGAGTGTCTCGCCAGATTAAGATAATTTCCCAAATGATTGTAACAATACCGCTGTAAAATATTGTCTTGGGTAATTTTTCAATTTTTGATTTTATCTTTTTAATCACTATTCACTGTTTGCTGTTAACCATTAACTAATTTTCTCATTAATTCTAGTCCTTCTTTTGCTTCTCCTTTTTGAAAATGTTCTCTGGCCGGTTTCAGTTTATTAATCAGCCAGTCGGCTACGCCGTGTTTTAAGTCCAAAGGGTGCAAGTTTCCGGCTTGATAATCTTTTTTCAACTGGTTAATTTTCTGATATTCGAGGTTTCCGCCGTATTTTTTGTCTCTACTAATTTTTAATCCCTTTTCCACCTTCTCCGCTCCCCAAAAGATCAAAGTTTCCACCCAATTGATTATCGGATTAAACTCGATTTCTTTAGGCGGACAATAAGCTGATTTGATTTTTTCTTTTACTTCTTTCGGTGTGTCATGTACAAATATAGCTGATTTAGGTTTTGATTTACTCATTTTTAACTCGTCGCCGGTTTCTTTCTTGGTTTTCGGTCCTTCTAAACCGGCGATAGTATTATGATGAGCGGCAACCGGTGAAATGACTTGTCCTTGGTTGTTTTTAAGAGGATTAATTGTTAATTTTTGACTAATATCGCGGGCGTTGGCGTGGGCTTTACGTTGATCAATTCCGGCGTGGACTAAATTTGCCTGCAAAGTAAAAATGTCGGCAACTTGTAACGGCGGATAAAAAAGAGTTGCCATGTCAACGCTTTTTCCTTCTTTTTTTCCCATTATAGAAATTGACCTTAAATTTCTAGCTAAAGTAATATGTTTACCGACTTCCATAAATGTTTCCCAGTGGATAAGATTTTCTTTGTACAGATCTTTGCCAATGATAAACTTCAAATTGCCTTTTGATATTTCCTGGTCAACATTAATGTCAAAACATTTTAAAGACGCAATTAGGCCTTGCTTAAAATAAGAGTCGGTTGCCCGGCGTATATTATGCCAATTACCGCTAAGTTTATTATTTAAATATGAGTGAAAGTCAGCCAATAAAACATTACATTTGACACCGGCTTGTAAAAAATCAGCGATTTTGCCCATACTCATTAGGCCGGTACCCAGATGAACCATGCCGGAAATTTCAAACCCGATGTAATGATTTAGTTTAGTGTTGGATTTAATTAATTGCCGAAGATCTTCTTCGGTCATTATTTCTTCGCAGTTTCTGGTGATCAAATTCAATTTTTCATCAACATCCATTTTTTTCATTTTACCACTCCCCTACTCTATTTTAAAATAACCAATCTTGTTATCCTATAACTTGTACGTTATTTTCCCACGATCGTAAACAAAAGTTGACAGTGGTTTGATTTTAAACCACTAACTGTTTGTATTACTGCAAAGTCATATTTACCACTTCCCTACTCTATTTTAAAATGAAGATTCAGTCTTGGTTGAGGAGGTCATAGATTAATTTGTCTAGCTTTACGGCGGCGACTCCTGAGGCAATATCCGCCCCGCCGTAGTAAACATAAAGTGTTCCTTCTTTTACAACTGCACCGCAAGGATAAACAACATTGTTAACGTCTCCTTGCATTTCAAGTTTTAGACGTGGTTCCAGCAGTGGGTCTTTTGACCGGGCTAAAACATGGGTTGGGTTTTCCAAATCAAGAAGCATTGCCCCTACCCGGTAATGACGGTCTTTTTCAGAAATACCGTGGTATAAAAGAAGCCAGCCGGCATCGGTTTTAATCGGCGGTCCGGCTATGCCTATTTTTCGGCTGTCCCAGCTGTCGGTTCTTGGTTTAAACCAGGCGCTGCCTTTTATCCATTTTTTCTTTTTAAATTCTAA
>CAYXSV010000035.1:0-26038 GCA_964468355.1 uncultured Gammaproteobacteria bacterium | reverse complement strand
ACACAATTGAAAAATTGTGCGCAAATAGTTACATAAAATGATACCATTTCGTGTTCTATTTTCGCAGATGTATGATTAACAATTTTTACACTATCTCTCACCATATATCCAAATTCATTGCATTTTCCATGCCCATCGCCTTCATAATTAAAGCCGATTCCGCCACCGTTACATTATGGGCAACGCCGATATATACTTTATTTCCTTTTTGAGCCACAAATGAACGGTTGCCTTTACTGCCTTTTTTGGGATCGCCGTCGCCGGAAAAAGTGACTGATCCGTTGTAAACCAATAACGGGAAGTTGGAAATAACGCCGTTGACCGACGTGTCCCGTCCCCACTCAGAAGCAGAGGCAACAAACCGAACGTAGCCGCTACCGAAGATGACGGCCGGATTATCGCTGTAGACATTGTTGTCGGAATTAAAATAAGTTTTGTCTTTATTCATCACTAATAAGTCAAAAGAATTTTTCTTGTCAGCGCAGGAAGGATAACTGGCCGGACAAAAATAAGTTCCGTTTATACCGGCATAGGCGCTGTTTTCCGATACATACTGGGCTAAAGATTTAACCGGGCAGTCGTTGGCGCAATCAGAATCAGCCGCAGTATCAACAGTTACTGTTGTTGAAGAAATATCAGCTGAAACAATTGACACCAGATAAGTTCCGGAACTTATTGAAACCCGTTGACGAGAATAGCCGGAGTCGGGCGGAGTAGATGATTCAGGCACGTTGGAAATATCCTGCTTTGGAGCGGTGGTTTGACTTGCTAATTTTTGTTCAATATTATTAATTTTTGTTTCCAACTCCAGCAGACTAGCGGAAGCGGAAGCATAATTAAATTCTGAAATATAAAACAAAGAATCAGCCAGCATCTGTTCCAATTTTGAAGTGTCGGAAACTCTTGGTTTTAAGTCTAAAATTGATTCATAACTATCAACGGCAGTATCCATTGTTCCCTCGATTTCAGTAATTTCCGCTTTCAATTGTTGATTTATTTGATATTGATCTTCGGCTTTTAATTTTTTCAGCTTAGATTCGGTTTCTTTTAATTTAGATTCAAGACTCTTTTTATTTGTTTGTTCAATTTGAATATTCCCTTGTGCCTGCCGGTATTTACTTCTCAGCAGTCCCAGTGCAATCGCCGATCCCAAACAAACCAAACCGGCAAGAAGATATAAATAATTGTTTTTAATAAAATCAACCATTAGGTATCAGTATAACAGGTTGAAATTTTGTTTATTCTCAATTCTTTGATTATATAAACGCCTCGATTTTCAAAACAACAGATTTAATTAGAATATTTTTTTCTAGTTTTTGTTAAGGTGTTATAAGTTGATACTTGACAATAACTACAATTAGTTGTAGTATATCAAGTATGACAAAGAATGATAAGAAACGCATAACACTTTTTATTAACCCTGCTATTGCTAAACAGGCCAAAGCCCAGGCGGTTATTGAAGAAATAAGTATGGCTTCTCTTGTAGAAAAAGCTTTAATTGAATATTTACCTAAAGAAACTGTAATTAAGAAAGCTGATATTAAAGCGGATTTTAATTCTTAATTTTCAAATAAAGGGGGTGAGAAATATATGGCAGAAATTGTTAAAGAGAAGGTAACAACCCAAAATGACGGTCCAACTGAAGCTGTAACAACTGAAACGAAAAGAATGGCAACCAGTACTCAGCTCATTGAATCTTTAGTTTATTTCTTTTTTGGAGCCTTGGAAATACTTTTAGCTTTCCGTCTAATACTTAAATTGACTGGAGCTAGTATTGCCAATAGCTTTGTCGGCTTAATTTACGGTTTAACAGGAATCTTTATTCTTCCTTTTGAAGGAATATTTCAAAGGAGGATACACCCAGGGTGTTGAAACAAGTGCAGTCTTTGAGTCATCAACGCTGGTCGCCATTTTTGTATATGCGATATTAGCTTGGGGAATGGTTAAGTTAATAAGGATATTTTCTGGCGAAAAACAGCAGGCGAATTAGTTTGCTTAAATTTTTAGGTTAGGAGATATAGAGAGGGGGTGAGAAATATGACTATAATATACTGGATAATTTTTGGATTAATTGCAGGAACTATTGCTAATTTTATTATGCCCAGTTCAAAAGGTGGAATTGTGGGGTCGATCGTTTTGGGAATTGTCGGGGCGGTGGTAGGCGGTTATCTGGGACAAAGGTTTTTTGACGTTGGCGTCACCGGATTTAACATAATGTCTTTTGTGGTGGCGGTATCAGGCGCATTACTTGTACTGCTTATTGGCAGACTCTTAATGTAATGCGAGATTAAACGGTCTTTTGTTTCCCAAGGTGCCGGTATAAAAACATCTTAGATGTGATAGTTTACTGGTCTTGTTTTTTGGCTTCATGGAGAGCTTCTTCGGCTTTTTCTCTTAAACCTTGAATTTCTCCGCCGTGGTTTACCGGTTCGTCGGTTTCTTTCTCTTTCTCTTGTTGCTGACGCATTTCTCCCTTTTTCTTTTTTTCCTCCACTTTCTTTTTAGCTTCTGCTAAAATTTCGTCTACTTCTTCATCACTTACTTTTTCAGCACTGAGCTGAGGTTCAGTTTCGGGCTTAGTTTTGAGTTCAGGTTTTTCCTCTGGTTCTTGTTTGTCTTTTTGAGATGGTTCAGCGGTTTTGTTGTGATTGTTGTCGTTATTATTATTATTATCCATTATTTATTGTTCACCCCCTTTCCAGACTTAATAATAGCATATGCCATTTTTGTTTTTCCAAGGTTTAAGCTTAAACTGTCGTAGTTGAGAAACATGGTTTACACTCCTAGGTTAAACCTTATCAAAAACGTCATTCCGAACTTGTTTCGGAATCGTAAACTCTGGTATTCAAACTAAGCTTGTCGATCCTGAAACCGCGGTACCACATCGGGTACACGGTACTGCAAGTTCAGGATGACAAATGGGCAAAGGTTCAGGATGATGTATTGACATTAATTTACTTTTATATATAATAAAAATTATGAGCAAGGAATTAATAGTACGCATCCAGGATACCGTTCCGGATGGAGTTGTCCCTCTAGAAGAAAGAAGAATACCCATTGGTGAAGAAGGTAAATACGATTTAGGGGAAGATTTTTTTGCGGAAGAAACAGAGGAGGGAATTCGATTTTCCGGCCCAGGGTTACCTGATGAAGGTAAGGTAGGAAGAGTTCTTATCCGACCACTTGGTATGGAGGGCAAACGTAGTTTTGGAATATTGGGTATAAGAGATAGCAAAGAGTAATTTATTTGGCCGGCGGTAGTAATTTTAAATGCTATAATTTAATTAATGAATAAGCCCAACGATGAAAAGCTTCACGAGGTAGTGATTACCGCAATTATTGTAAAAGACGGTAAGTATTTAATTACTCGCCGTTCCCCTAATAAAAAAAGGTTTCCTAAAATGTGGACTGTTCCCGGTGGAAAACTAGAGATTAGTGACTATATTGATTTACCTAAAGAAACCGAGTTTTATTGGTATAATGTGCTTGAGAAGGTTTTGAAACGAGAAGTAATGGAAGAAGTCGGTCTTGAAATTGACAATATTGATTATGTTACTTCTCTAGCCACTATTCATTCTGACGGCAATCCCTCGCTAGTTATTTCGTGCCTTGCTGATTATGCCGGTGGAAAAATTAAATTGCAGGAGAACGAGGCAGATGAATTTGCCTGGGTAAGTTTGGGTGAAGCTAAAAAATATGATTTGATTGACGGAATTTATGACGAATTGGTTATGGCCGAAAAACAACTGCACGGTAAAAAAATGGAATGGCAAAGATTTGATGGATAGTAGTTAGTTTAGACCACTAGTCAAAGCCGCTTTTTTTAGAATTTTGGCTTGCAGCTTCTTGAGTTATTCTACCGTAGATCTTCAGTTTCCAATGATTGACAGGTAAATACTATTCTCTAAATTTTTTATCCAGGCGGATGCCGATGAAAAGAAACACGGCGGTAAAAAGAAATAAAATAAATAAATCAGCAATAAACCCGAAGTGGATTTTTCCTTCGATTCCGTATCTGAACAAATCATTGGCGTAAAATAAAGGCGAAAGGTAAGCGGCTGTTTTTGCCCATGAAGGTAAAGTTTCAACCGGAATGAAAATACCGCTGATAAACATTAAAGGAAGACGAATAAAATTAAGCATCATCATGATATCGCCCGGGTTTTCGGTCGGGAACATGGCAAACATAATACCCAGGAGTGAAAAACACAATGAAGCTAAGCTTAAACCGAGAAATAAAAGGAATGGATTGGTAATAGTTATTCCCAGAAAAAGCATTGATGCCAATAAAGCAACAACGCTTATAAATACGCTGAATAAAACCCCTCCCAAGGCCTTGCCTAAAATAACAGCGTAAAAAGATATTGGGGCGGAGATCAGCCGGTCAAAAGTTTTAACTCGTCTTTCTATTGGGATGGCCACCGGTCCGATTGACGAAGCTGAAAACAAGACGGTTAAAGAAATTAAGCCGGGAATTAAAGATAAAACCGGCATATTTCTGCTGACGGCAAAAGAAAGAAACATAAACAAGGGAAACATTACCCCGAACATTAAAGTGCCCGGTTTTAAATAATAAATCTTGATGTCCTTTTTAGTAATCGCCCATGCCGCTTTCAGATTATTGATAATTTTTTGTTTCATTTGTTTTTAGTTAACTTTATAAAAATTTCTTCTAAATTAGGGCCAAGTGTGTTCAGCCGGATGATTTTTAATTTATTTTTGACGCTGAAGTCCCAAAGAGCTGACAACGTTTTTTCAGGTTTATCAGTAAATAATTTGTACTTATCACCTAATTTTTTTATTTTATTAACGTAAGGATATTTGTCTAAAATGCTAATCTTCTGCCTGGAAACGGGTTTATTAAAAGCCACTTCTACTGACTGGACGCTTTCAATCGTTTCTCTCAATTTTTCCGGCGTATCAATGGCGGCAATTTTGCCGTGGTTGATAATCGCCACTCGTCCACAGGTTTTATTGGCTTCATTAATATCGTGGGTGGTTAAAAAAATCGTAATTTTTTCTTGGCTTAAATTGTTAATAATTTCTTTTATAATCTGTGCGCTTTCCACATCCAGTCCGGAGGTCGGTTCGTCTAAAAACACCAGACGGGGATTATTTATTAAACCCATCGCAATGGTTAATCTCCGTTTCATTCCCTTAGAAAATCCTTTTACTTTGTCATCTTTGCGGTCAAAAAGCCCAAAAGTTTCTAACAGTTCTCGCGCCCTTTTTCTAGCCGCGTCTTTTTTCAGGTGATAAACGTCGGCGGTAAAAATTAGATTTTCCCAGGCGGTTAATTCGTTATAGACATTGGATTCTTCCGGGACAATGCCGATTAGTTTTTTGGCTTGAATAGTTTCTTTTTTAATATCGTGGTTAAAAATTTTTGCTTCACCGGCTGTTGGTTTGGTTAATCCGGTTAAAATTCTGATAGTTGTAGTTTTACCGGCGCCGTTGGGGCCTAAAAAGCCGAATACTTCTCCTTGGTTAACTTGAAAAGAAATGTTATCAACCGCCGTTAATCGGCCGAATTTTTTGGTCAGGTTGTTAACCTCAATTGCTTTTGTGGTTTTATTTTTTTTCATTACTTTTTTCTTTAAAATGCTTTTGATAAAATTTAACCATTTTATTCATCATTTTTTTTCTTTCAATAATCGCTTCCAGCCAATTTTTTAAAAGCTTTTCTCCTTTTTGAGTAACCCGGTAAATTCTTTTGTCAGGCGTTTTTTCGTTTTTTTTCCATTCGGAAATCACCAACCCATTTTTTTCCATCCGCCGCAATAGGGTATAGACAGTGCCAAGCTTAAGTTGATGTCTGCCTCCGGTTAAATCTTCAATTAATTCAACTATTTTGTATCCGTAAGACGGTTTTTCATAAACAACTCTTAAAATTAAAAACTGTATCCAGCGTTTTTCCGGATATTTTTCGGTGCACCGGCAATCAATTTTTCTTTTGTTGTTCATATATAACAATGTTACATATAAAATTTCTTTTTGTCAGCAAGGTGTAAATGTTTGACAAGCAAAAGCATCGTGAAGAGGCGCTTTTTTATAAATTTGATAAAAAGTAGTATTTGAGTTATATTCAACTAAAGGAGGTGGATTAAAAAATGACAATAAAAAAAATAACAATGATTTTAGTTTTATTTTTGTCGGTTTCTTTATCTTCCGGAATTTATGCTCAGCAGACAGATGGTTTACCGAGTCCTGGAATAACCCCGGACAGCCCTCTTTACTTTCTTGACAACTGGGCCGAAAAAATTGACTTAGCTTTAACAAGAAATAAAGAAGCAAAGGCAAAAAAACAAATAAATATCTCTCAGGAAAAATTAGCCGAAGCAAAAGCTATGGCTGAAAAAGGTAATGCCAAAGCGGCTGAAATTGCTTCTGATAAGTATGGTGAAATGGTAAGTGGAGCATCAGATGTTGTTGCACAAGCCGCACAAAACGGTGACGATTTTGCTGAAGAATTGGGTGAACTTTTAACGACAACAACAGCAATATCTCAAGAGGTTTTGGAGGGAGTTTCTGGCCAGGTGCCTGAGGAAGCCAAGCCGGCTATTGAGAAGGCAATGGATGCCAGCTCTGAAGGTATGGAAAAAGGAATGGATGCAGTTAATGTTGATAAGCGTGAAGAGGTGCAAAAAAGAATAAATGAGAGTTTAGAAAGAGTTCGAGACATGGTACCTGAGGAAGCAAAAGAAAAGATTCCAACAATAGAGGATGACCTAGTGCCGGAAGAAGGCGAGGATTTTCCGCCTGAACAAGGAGGGAAACCTGACCAGTCTGAATTGCCTGAATTAGAAATGGAGGGAGAACGGCCGGACCAAGGCGTTCCTTCTGAAGAAGGCGGAGGAAGGCCTTAACAAGTTGTCTTAGTTTGGTCTAGGTTATAATGCAATTTTTAAACAAACTGCGTTTTGGGGTAGTAGCCATATTTGGTCTAATAGTGATCGGCTTCACTTTTTATAGACTCTTTTTTGTTCCTCCGCAAAAACAGGCGGAAAAAGAAATCTTTGTTGTTGCCCGGACAATGGATTCTTCAGACATTACCACCCGTCTTAAAAAACAGGGCTTAATAAAAAGAAAAGGGGTTTTTAAATTGGCGCTTTATGCAGCAGGCGGCGATGTTAAACCTGGCGGATATCAAGTCAGTAAAGCAATGAATGTTTGGCAAATGGCAAAAAAACTTACTTCCGAACCTGAAATGAAGTGGGTAACCGTTCCAGAAGGTTTAAGAAAGGAAGAAATTGCCAACAAATTAGCTGAAACGCTTGGGTGGTCTGAAAAAGAAAAGAATGACTGGATTAACAAATACACGGCAATGGATTATGATTATTTGGAAGGGGTTTATTTTCCTGACACTTACCTCATCTCCATAGATGAATCCGGCTTGGAAGTTGCAGAACGTTTCCGCCGCCGTTTTGACGAAAAATTTGACCCTTATTACGATAAGTTTTTGGAGGAAAACATTAAATGGACAACCGGATTAACGCTTGCTTCTTTAATTCAGCGGGAAGCAGCCGGTAAAGAAGACATGGCACTTATTTCTGGTGTTCTTTGGAACCGACTGATCGAAGAAATGAAGTTGGAAGTTGATGCCACCGTTCAATACGCCCGGGATAACCGGGAAGAAATTACCAGCGATTTTTGGAAGCCGATTAGTCCTCAAGATAAGGAAATTGATTCACAATACAACACTTATATGTATAAAGGTCTGCCGCCGTTTCCAATTTGCAATCCGGGGTTGGATGCAATCGAAGCGGCAATTAATCCTCAAGATACGGATTGTTTTTATTACCTGCATGACCCGGACCGGCAAATTCACTGTGCTGAAACGTACGAGGAGCATCTGGAAAATATCGACAAGTATTTAAGATGAGGGGTTAGTTTTAACTAATATGGTTTGAGCGACGGCAAAAGTTGAGCAAGTACTCAAACTAATTAAGATTTTGGTTGCTCCCAGTTTATCGACAACTTTTTTAGTTTGACCGGATAAACGTACCGTCGGCTTACCGTTTTTTTTTCGGATGATTTCTATTTCTTTAAAGCAAATACCAGTTAGCCCCAGATGGCTTATTGCTTTAAAAACCGCTTCTTTGGCGGCAAAGGTTGAGGCTAAATTTGTTATCCATTGGTTTTTTTTAGCATATTTTATTTCTTGAGAAGTATACATTTTGTTTAAAAAAGATTGTTGATTGACTTCTAGAATATTTTTTATTTTTTTAAATTCCAGAATATCTATACCGGTAGAGATGATCATTATTGTGAATTTATCCAAGCAGATAAAAGGATGATTACTCCGCTAATATCTTCTACTGAGGCACCGCGTGATAAATCACTGACCGGTTGGGCAAAACCCTGGAGTATTGGGCCGTAAGCTTTTGCTCCGGCTAGTTGGTCAACTAATTTATAACCGCAGTTAGCAGCATTTAAATCCGGGAAAATCAAAACGTTTGCTTGTCCGGCTACCGGTCCTAAATCCCCGCTGATTTTTCTTTTAGCGACATCTTCATTGATTGCCGTATCAACTTGAAATTCTCCGTCAAAATAATTCGAAGAGTGTTTTTTAGCGATTTCAACGGCTTTAACAACAAGATCAACTTTTTCATGGTCGGCACTTCCTTTAGTTGAAAAAGAAAGAAAGGCAACTTTCGGCTGCCAGCCGAAAAACTTTTTTGCGCTTTGGGCAGAACTAATTGCAATGTGGGCCAGCTCTTCAGCAGTTGGATTGATATTCATTGACGGGTCGGAAAATATTAAATTTCCGCTTTCTCCACCTTTGAAATTGGGGATACTCATTAAAAAGAAACTGGACGGGATTTTAATTCCAGTTTGCAGTCCTATCAACTGGTTTGAAACAGCGATCATTTGTCCGGAAGTGTATACACAGCCGCCAACCATTCCTTGGGTTAGCTTATTTTTAACCATCATTGCTCCAAAATATAGCGGGTTAAGAAGTATTTTTTCTGCGGTTGATTGAGAAATATTTGCAATTTGGGCATAGTTTTGACTTAATTCTTCTAGCAGGTTGCTTTCTTTTGGATCAATAACCTCTACTTGTTGAAGATTGGAGCTTTTTTGTCTAATTTTTTGCTTATTGCCTAAAAGTACAGGATTAACTATGCCTTTTGAGGCCAGTTCGGCAGCTGACTTGATAATTCTTTCATCACTGCCTTCCGGAAAAACAATCTTGGCCGGTTTTTTTTGCGCTAAAAGTTTTTTTTCAATTTTTTTAATAATACTCATATTAGTTTTTTAACCTCTTCGGCGATTTTTATTTCTTCGTTTGCCGGAATTGCCATTACAATAATTTTTGATTCCCGGTTTGAAATAATCAAATCATTATTTTTATTTTTTTTCGAGTCTAATTTTACACCCAGAAATTTGAAATTATCAATAATTTTTTTTCTAGCTTCCCAGCTGTTTTGGCCTATTCCGGCAGTAAAAGCAATGACATCAACACCATTTAATAAGGCGGCATAATAACCAATATATTTTGTTACTCCTTGACAGAAAATATCAAAAGCGAGTTTCTTTTTAGAGTCGTTATTTTTGTCTTTTAATATTTCACGAAAGTCTCTGCTTCCACAGATTCCTAAAAAACCGGATTTATAATTCATTAGATTGTCAACTTCTTCAATATTGTATTTTAACTCTTTCACCAGGTAGGGGACTAAAGCCGGGTCAATATCACCACAGCGGGTAGTCATAACTAAACCTTCCAACGGGGTAAAGCCCATTGATGTATTTATTGCTTTTCCGTTTTTAATTGCCGTTACCGATGACCCCCCGCCAAGATGGCAAGTTATCATTTTTTCAATTTTATGATCTAAAATTTCTTCTGCATGTTCAGCGGTTCTTTGGTGGGAAATGCCGTGGAACCCATATCGCCTAATTTGATGTTTTTGATATAAGTTATAGGGCAAGGCGTAAAGAAAACTTTTTGGCTGTAAGTCTGAATAAAATGCGGTGTCAAAACAAGCTATTTGAGTTGTTTTGGGAAGCAGTTTTTGGCAGGCCTTTATTCCGGCAATATTATGCGGATTATGCAGTGGGGCAAGTTTGATGTATTTTTTAAGTTGTTTAACGACTTGTCTGTTAATTACTACTGAAGTTGAATATTTTTCTCCGCCGTGAACGACGCGGTGGCCGACGGCCTTCAAATTTTCTTTGTTAATTTTATCCTCAGCTAGTTTTTTTAAGATTTTTTCAATTGCTTTTGTATGATTTTCAGCTCCGCCTTTTAGTCCAATACGTTCTTCCTTTCCATTCTTAATTAATTCAAGTTTTTTATTAAAAATAGAAAACTTAACAGAAGTGGAACCAGCATTTAAAACCAGAATATAAGTCACCTTAATTATTTAATTTTTGGTCCAGCCAGTCTATTGATTTTCCGACAGTGTTATTTTTTTTAACGTCACTTGGAGGAATATGGAGTTGAAATTCACCTTCTAAAGCAGCAATTAGTCCAATGACATCAATAGATTTAGCGTGAAGATCTTGAACAAAATCAGTTTCTCGCTTAATCTCCTTTTTGTCTTTATGAAACAAATCAGCAGTAATTTCAATTACTTTGTTTTCGATTTCTTTTTTATCCATGTCGATTAAACTTTTTCGAAGATTACAATATTTGTGTCAACGGCTTTGACGATTTTAGCTTTAACCTTTGTTGGTAGTGCTTCGTTTTCTTTTTGGATTGTTTCGGAACTGCTGATATCAAATCCTTCCACTTTGGTTAAGAAAACCGGGCCTTCTTTAAGTTTTACTATCCCGTAAGCTGACTTCGGTTCTTCACTGAATTTCGCCGCCGGCAGCATAGTTGAGGAAAACATAATTAATTCACCTTCACCACTGATTTCAATTTCTTCCAAATCACGGCTCCGGCAATTTTTACAAGCGGTTATTGGGGGAAAATTATAATTACCGCAATTATTACATTTTTGGCCGGTTATTTTACCTTGATTTAAATTTTGATACCAGTTTTTGGCAATTGTTTTTACCATTTTATTCTACCCTCTTAAAAATTGTAACTGCGGAATGCATTCCATAACCGTGATTATGTTGTGCGGCAACTTGTGGAGGCCGGTTCATTTGTAATTCTCCCGCTTCTCCTCGAATTTGTTTTAACAGATGGTAAATTTCCGCTCCGGCTGAGGCTTCAAAAGCGTGTCCAACTCCGTGTCTCCCTCCGCTGATATTAAGTGGTTTGTCTCCGTTGTACATTGTTCTGCCTTCTAGAAACGCTTTCCAAGCTTGACCGCCAGGTAAATATCCTGCTACTTCCGATAAAACTAGCTGGTATATTTGCATACAGTCATGAACATATAAATAATCTAATTCTTCAGGGGTTATTCCAGCCATTTTGTAAGCTTCTTCAAAGGCGATTGTATCTTGAGGCATTGGATTAACCTTTTCATCGTACCAAGGATAATTAGAGGCAGCCCAATGGTAGCCGGCAATTTCTGCGCACGGTTTTTTACTTGGATCATTAGAAACAACAAAAGCGGAAGCTCCGTCAGCTGCGTTTAGGGCGCTGAATAAGCGAGTCGGCCAGGCAAAAAACGGATTTTTCTGAGATTTCCAAAAATCCTTAACGTTGGAAAAGCCGGCTTCCTCAGCTGTTTCCTCCAAACTTTTATTAACAAATGCTTTTGGATTCATTGAAGCGTGTTTGCGGACAGCCCGGTTAACTTCCATCATTACCTCGTCCATTTGCTCAAATGATAAATTGTTTTTTCTCATATAGGTCAGAGTCGGAAAGGCGCCGTAGGCAGAAGCAATGTCGTAATAATGATGATAAGCGTAAACGTGGTCAACTCCAAAATCCGTCCATTTCCATAATTGACTTGCGTCAATTGCTTTTCTTTCCAACGGGTTGACATTATCCGGATCAGGGGCGGAAAGAGTATATTCACCGGCTACTACTAAAACATTTTTTGATTTACCCGACTTAATTGCCTGATCGGCGATACCAAGTCCGGTGTTAGTAGTTGAACAGGCGGTATCAAAATGATACCCGCCAACATTTCGTAGACCAAGCCAATCCGCTAACAAAGTAGCATGGCTGTAAACTTGAGAAGTGTGTGAAAGCATATTGCCGACATAAAAAGCGTCGATATCTTCAGGACCGACTCCGGCATCATCCATTGCTTCAAAAGCGGCATCGGCAACCATTTCTTGAAAAGTTTTATCTTTTAACTGCGGTTCTTCAAGCGCATTTCCGAATTTTGTTTGACCGGTTCCGACAAGATACGATTTTGCAGACATTTTCTATTTTCAAGATAAATTATTATTTGATGTTTGTCAAGGGGTAGTTTTTAAAGACTGCCGGCGGGGAAACAGTAAGAGTTTTCAATTTATCTAAAATTGACGGCATTAAATAAACTACTGACTTAGTCAAATAGAATTTTAGTTATCTCCATAGCAATGAGAATTGACTAGTTTACTTTTCAATTTTTTTTCTGAATTTTTCGACTAGTGTTTTAGCGTCTGGCTCTAGTGCTTTGCCAAAGGCCAAGCCGAAAGCAATTGCAAAAGTAAATGTTAGTCCGCTGACTATAGCGCTGATAATTGTTTCACCGATACTCCAATAGTCCAGAATTATCAAAACTAAAAATATTTTTCCTGCAATTAAAATAACTGAAGTGAGAATATCAATTATTTTGTTGTCAATTTTTGTTCCTTTGATATCAATTTTTCTAGCGATTTTAACACCAATATGAATTAAGTATTTACCAACATACCAGATAATAATGGTAATAACTAATTTAGGGAGAATATTTACCAGCTGGACAACCAATTGGTTTAAAGCAACAAGAATTATGTCAAAAGCTTCTGTCATTTTTTTATCACCTCCTTCATCTTATATAATATTAGCAAATAAAAGGGCTTTGTAAAACTAGCGCGAGTTTTAGAACCAATGTATGATTTTGACGTAACGGTTGTTGAAATTAATTTAATTATGTTATCCTAAAGTAATGGAAAGAAAAACAAAAATTATTGCGACTATTGGGCCGGCAACTGCGGATGAAAATATTTTGACGGAAATTTTTAAAAATGGTGTAGATTTAGCGCGTTTAAATACCAAACATAATACGCTTGACTGGCACAAACAAACTGTAAGTTTAATTGCGCAAATTGCTGATAAAATCGGCAACCCGATTGCTGTTATCATTGATTTACCTCGCCCGGATTTAGACGATGAAAGAATTGAGTTTATTAAATCTGTCAGCAGTAAAATTAATTATTTGGCCCTGTCTCATGTCCGTGACGGTCAAGATGTTCAAGGATTACGAGACTTAATTGGGGAAATTAATAAACAAATTGGAATAATTTCCAAAATCGAGGGCTCTGAAGCAATTAAAAATATTGATCAGATTATTGAAGCCAGTGACGGAGTAATGATTGCCCGGGGAGATTTGGCAGTGGAAACCGGCTTTGAAAAATTACCCGGTCTGCAAAAAAAAATAGTTTTCAAATGTCGAGTTGAAGGCAAGCCGGTGATTGTCGCTACTGAAATGCTTGAATCGATGATTAAAAAACCCGAGCCGACCCGGGCGGAAGTTACCGATGTTGCCAATGCAGTTTATGAGGGTGCTGATTGTGTGATGCTTTCCGGCGAAACGGCAATTGGAGATTACCCGACTAAAACAGTTGAAATGATGACCAAAATTATTCGGGCCACAGAAGCTGAAGATTTTTTGCCGCCGCCCTTATTTGATAAAGACGAACGTTTTCCGCTTAATGATGAAACAATAGTTAGATTGGCCGATAAAATGGTTGATTTTATTAAAAAAGACGACCAGCCGGCGGGGTATTTAGTGTTTACTAAATCCGGCCAAACTGCTTTTTCGCTCTCTTCTTTTCGGCCTAATTTGCCGATATTTGGTTTTACCGATACCAAAACAGTGATGGACAAAATGCTTTTGGGTTACAATATTCTTTCTTTTCAGATAGATTTTGGCCGTGAAGAAACGGCGAAAGAAACAATTAAGCGGGCAATAAATATACTTCGGCAAAAAGAAGAAGTAAAACCAGGAGATAAGTTGATAATTGTTTCCGGCGATAATATCGGCGTCAAAGGCGCAACTAACAATATTCGAATAACAGCAGTAAGAGATGAAGAGAGCTAAATTAACTTTAATCAGCTTATTAATAGTTGTTTTTGGTTTGCCAATAACTGCCTATTTGGCAGTTAAAAAAAATCAACCGAGTGTTATCGGCCAAGTTGAATCAGCAGAAGATGAATCGAAATCAATTTTTTTGGCCGGAACAGTGCAGGCGGATGACCAAGTTGAGCTTCGGTTTCAAACTTCGGGATATTTGGCCTGGGTTGGTGTAGAAAAAGGCGACTATGTAGAAAAAAACCAAGCAATTGCTTCTTTGGACAAAGACGAGTTGGAAAAAAAACTGCAAAAACAAGTTAATAGTTATTTAAGCGAACGTTGGGATTTTGAACAAGTTCAAGACGATTATCAGCAAGAAAAAGATTTGTATTTGATTACTGACGAAATCAAAAGAATTTTAGAAAAAGCCCAATTCGGTCTTGATAATGCGGTTTTAGATGTTGAAATCAGAAATATGGCTTTGAAATATTCTACGCTGACTACTCCGATTGGCGGAATTGTTATCGATATTGACCAGCCGTTTCCTGGTGTCAATATTACTCCGGCTAATGCTAAATTTATTATTGCCGACCCGGAGTCGGTTTATTTCCGGGCTGAGGCCGACGAGGAGGAAATTGTAAAAATAAAGCCGGGTATGAAGGGGACAATTCTCTTGGATGCTTATCCCGATAAGGAGTTTGAATCGGAAGTTGTTTCAGTCGATTTTGCTCCTTTGCCTGGTTCAAGGACAACCAGTTATGGAATTAAAATGGCACTTCCCGGCAATAAAGATCTCCGTTTCCGGCTTGAAATGGGCGGCGAGGTCGAATTTTTTCTTCAATGATTAAGGTAGAGTCAATAAGCAAACGTTATCATATGGGTAATAATTTAATTGTCCATGCTTTAAATAATATTGATTTAAAAATAAAAAAAGGTGAATTATTAGCTATTGTCGGGTCTTCCGGTTCAGGTAAGTCAACGCTTCTTCACATAATCGGCGGTTTAGATCGTCCGGATGAAGGCAAAGTTGTTTGGGAGGGAGAGCAAATTTTTACTTTAAATGATCAGCAGTTAGCGGATTTTCGGAACCGCAGAATCGGCTTTGTTTTTCAGCAATTCCATTTACTGCCGAAAACCAGTGTTTTGGAAAACGTTTTATTGCCGACAATGTATAACCGATATAGTAACCAAACTTACGACCAGCGGGCAAAAAAAATATTGAATAAACTTGGTTTGGGTAATCGGTTGAATCACCATCCGAATGAATTATCCGGTGGACAGCAGCAGCGGGTGGCAATAGCTCGGGCCATGATAAATCAACCGGACGTTATTTTTGCCGATGAACCAACCGGAAATTTAGATTCTGAATCGGGCATTAATATTATTAGAATTTTAAAAGAACTTAACCGTGAAGAAAAAATTACTGTGTTTATTGTTACTCATGATTTAGAACTTGCTGACCGGACAAGAAGAATTATTAAAATGAAGGACGGAAAAATTATTTCTGATGAAAAAAATGTTTAAAAACAGCCGATTTTTTTCATTAAAAAACTGGAAATATATTTTTAAAACTTTGCTTAAAAACAAAGTCAGATCATTATTAACTGCTTTGGGAATTATTATCGGCGTTTGGGCGGTTATAGTTTTGATTTCCATTGGAAATGGTTTAAAAGTTTACGTAAACCAACAGTTTGAAAGTCTTGGAGCTAATACAATTTTCATAATCCCTGGCAGTCGACAGCAGTTGGAAGGAGGCGCTCGTTTCGGGCCCTCTTCAGGAATAGTTTTTACTGAGGGGGATGTTGAGGATTTGGAAAAAGTGAGAGGTATAGAAGCTGTATCTCCTGTCGCAACCCGGACTTTAGAAGCCGTTTACGGCGGAGATAATCATTACACTGAACTTATCGGCAGCAACCAGGTAATAAGTCAGGTTTATAACCTTGATTTAGCTGACGGCCGTTTTTATAACTCAGCCGAAGAAAGAAGAGGTAAAAAAGTGGTTGTAATTGGTAATAAAGTGGTTGAAGAGCTTTTTAATAATGATTCTCCCGTTGGTAAAAATATTCGGCTGGATAACCAGGTATTTGAAATAATCGGAAGTTTGGAAGAAAAAGGCAGCGGCGGTGGTTTTGGTGACGATATAAATAATAAAATTTATACTCCATATAAAGCAGTGTGGCGGATGACCGACAATCGTGACTTTACTAGTATTTTAGTAAAATCAGAAAATAAAGATTTGATCGAAGATTTAAAAAAAGAATTAAAAGAAATTTTGGCTGAAACTTATAGTGAGGATGACTTTTCAGTAATTGATCAAACAGAGCTTTTGGGTGTGATCAATGATATTTTAAATATTTTTACTATCGGATTAGCCGGAATTGCCGCCGTTTCATTAATTGTCGGTGGAGTTGGAATAATGAACGTAATGTTTGTTTCCGTAAATGAACGGACTAAAGAGGTTGGTTTGAGAAAGGCGGTTGGGGCAACTAATATTGATATTTTAGTTCAGTTTTTATCGGAATCAGTTGCACTTAGTTTAATAGGCGGGACAATCGGATTTTTGCTTGCTGTTCTGACCAGTTTAATTATTAACCAATTTTTCCCGGCGGCAATCGCCACTTGGTCGATATTTTTGGCTTTGGGAGTTTCCTCAATCGTTGGAATAGTTTTTGGCATTACTCCGGCTAGAAATGCGGCTAAATTGTCACCTGTAGAAGCACTAAGACACGAATAGTTTGTTTAATTTGAATTTGAGTGTATTTTTGCTACAATTGTTTTATGGACAAGAAAACAATTGGTCTGGTTTTTGCCGGTTTAGTAATCATTATCGCCGGCTTATTTTTATTTACTAAAACGCGTGAGCCGGCAGTTGTTGATCAAGTCAACCAAACGCGACAATCAAAGCAGGTAGCGGAAGAATGGATTAAAAACAACTCTCCAACTTATACTTTTGACGGAGCGGATTTAAATTTGGTTTCTGAAAAAGAATTGGCTGACGGAGAAAAATATCAATTTACTTTCTCATTTGTTTCTTCGGCCGCCGGATATGGAGACCGAAGTGATCAAATGGCGGCACAAGTTATTACCCGGCATACAATAGAAGTGGTTGTTGAGGATATGCAAGTGGTTAGTGCAGTTACCGATGGAGTTTATGATGAAATGGCCGGAGAAATGATAGACGAAGCTTCACCTAAAGATGAACCAGCTTCTGAAACATTGACCGTTGAGGTTTATTTTGTTCAAGTTATTGACGGCGAGGAAACAATGGTTCCGGTGGAAAGAGAAATACCGTATACAGCAGCCACTGCCAGGGCCGCAATTGAAGAACTGCTTCAAGGTCCGCTTTCAGAAGAAAAAGAGAAAGGGTATATGACTGAAATAAATGAAGGTACAGGGCTTCAGTCAATAGAAATTGATGACGGCGTAGCTAAAGTTGATTTTAATCAGCGCTTGGATGAAGATGTTGCCGGATCAGCTAAAGTAACCGCAATAAGAAATCAGATAGAGTTGACTCTGCTTCAATTTGATACTGTTGATGAGGTAGTTATTTCGGTTGACGGCCGAACAGAAAATATTCTTCAACCCTGATTCCACTCTTTAATTTCAATTCAGACCAATTATTTTTCTTGTATAATTAAAAAATGAAGATTAAATATGTTGAAAATGACGACCGACGCAGTAAAAAATTTAATGATTTAATAAAAAAAGAATATCCGCAGTTTATTGAAGAAACTAATCTGGATTTGATTTTAGTTTCCGGTGGCGACGGCTCACTATTACATGCAGTACAAAATTATAATCATTTTCAGGTTCCCTTTCTGGGAAGAAGCGCCGGGACCCTAAATTTTTTGATGAACAGATTTGATGATGATGTTCAAATTCTTAATGACTTGTCGAATAATGATTTGGAATTGGATTACATTGCAACCAGGGGAATAAAAGTTGAGTTTGAAAATCAAGCCGGAGACAAGCAATCGCTGGGGATGGCGGTAAATGACGTTGTTTTAGGAACTTCTATCATGGGTTACCACGGCTTTAATATTAATACAAAAGATTATTCTTTTCGTAATTTTGAGTTAAAAGGGACAGGAATTTGTATTAGTACGGAATTAGGCAGTACTGCTTATAATTTTAATTTAGGCGGACCGGTTATTCCTTTGGGTAGTAATTTGTGGACGGTAGTCGGAATAGCCACTAACAGATATCTTAATGATATTTTAAAAGCGCAGAAAATGGCGATTAAACCTTTTCAAGAAGGTTCTTTTTCAATTTTTATTGATGGAATTAAATCAAAAAAGAAATTGGTTAACGGAGATCGGGTAATTTTAACTCGAGGTAACCGGGTTAAAATCGCTTTCTTGAACAAAAGCAGTTTTCTGAAAAAACGGGTTGAGCTGATTTCCCGGTACCGCAAATCTTAGGTATAATAAGGTACTAATGTTCAAAAAGAAAGCTTTTTTAATACTTTTTTTGCCGGTTTTTATTTTTATCCTTCTTCGTTTGCCCTCTCTTTATGAAAGTTATTGGTATGGTGACGAGGGAATTTATGCGGCGGTAAGCAGTGAAGTCAGTCGTGGTAAAAAACTTTACGCTGAAACATGGGACCATAAGCCGCCGCTGATCTTTTTAATTTTTGCCGCCGCCGGTACTGCCGGTTGGCCTGCCGGCCTGGTTTTATTAAAAACTTTAAGTATTATTTTTGGGGTAGTAACAATTTTTCTGGTTAATTGCCTTCTTAAAAACAAAGTTGATAATCTACCGAGATTTGTTTCGCTTTTGTTTTTATCCTTTTTTCTTGGGTCAACAATTTTAGAGGGAAATGTATTTAATGCGGAAGTTGTTTTTATTTTGTTTAATCTTCTTGGATTCTTACTATTGATAAGAAAAAAATGTTTTATCTTAATTGGTTTTCTGGCTTACTTGTCTTTAATGACTAAAGTACCCGGCGCGTTGGAATTCGGCTTGCTTTTTATTTCTTTTTTATTTATTTATTACCGCCAAGACGGACTAAAAAAAACTTTAAAAAGAATCGGTTTATTTTGTCTTGGCTTTTTCGTCCCATTGTTGTCCACCTTAATTTATTTTTATCTTCAGCGATCATTAACTGATTTTATTTACGCCAATTTTATTTTTAATATTCGTTATTCAGTAAATGATAATAATACTTTTAACCTTTTCGGTTTATTAGCAATTTTATTTTTTAGTTTATTTGTTTACTTGAAAAATAGAATTTCAGGATTCTTTTTTTTAGCGGTCAATTTGTTTAGCTTCCAAGTTTTCAGTAGTTTGCTGTCGGGCAAAAATTACGGCCACTATTATCTTCAGGTTTTAACCGGCGCCGGTTTGCTGATTGGTTTGATTTTAGAAAAAGTAAAGAAAAAAGTATCAGTACATAATAATTTAATTATTTTAATAATACTTTTTATTCCTTATTTATGGGGATTAGTGAAAACAGGCGGTATTGGTTACTACGCTCCGGTTAATCAATACTATTCGTCCTTTTTCAACGGCTTTGTTCGCAGCCGGGAAAAAGCAAAAAATGATTTTTGGTGGCGGACCGCTGATGGAGTAGAAAAAACAAAAATGTTGGCCGATTATTTAACCAAAAATTATTTGGAATATGAAAGAGTTTATATTTACACAAACAAACCCTGGCTTTTGGCTTTAACTGATAGAAAGTTTTCAAATAAATATGCTGTTTGGTTTCATTTAACATATCGTGAAAAGCACTTAAATGAAGAAATAAAAAATATTAAAAAGGCGGATTTAGTCGTTATTGATAATGATGCCCCGCTTTTGGAAGAAATATCAGTTGAACTAAAAACCGGTTATCAAAAAGTTTCCGAATTCCAAAACTTCGATATTTACATCCACTCTAATAATTCGAATGATTAGAGTAAATAAAATTATTTGGTTTTGGTAAGCGTTTGTTTTATACTATTGAAGTTATAATTTTGTTGTTTTGGCAATTTTATTTAAAAAAAATTATGAATAAAAAAATTATTTTTATTGTTGTAAGTTTAACCTTTTTATTATTAGGAACGAATTTATTTAAGGTTAGGGCGGCGGAGTCGATGACAGTTTATTTTTTCTGGGGCGAGGGGTGTCCTCATTGTGAGGATGAAAAGCTATTTTTGGAAGAAATGGAAAGTAAATATCCTCAGTTGGAGGTTAAGAGTTTTGAAACCTGGAAAAATAAAGAGAATGAGGAATTATTTCAAGAAATGGCGGCCGCTTACGGGATTGAAGCCCGTGGAGTACCGACTACTTTTATTGGAGATTATGAGCCGATTGTCGGTTATTCAGACAGTATGTCAGATGATATTGAAGAAAAAATTGCCGACTGTATAGAATCCGGGTGTGTTGATCCGGATGAAAAAATAGGCGCTGCTGATGAGAAACAAGCAGGTACTGTTTGTCTCCACTTTTTTTATCAAGAAGATTGTAATCAGTGCCGAAATGTTGGGGAATTTTTAGCTGATTTAGAAACAGAATATAACATTGATATTAACCGCCACGATGTAGAAAAAGAAGCTGATTTATATCAGGATTTTAAAGAAAACTACGGTGTGGGCGGCGGCGCCCAGCCGATTGTTTTTATCGGCGACCGTTATTTTATCGGCGAGTCGGCAATTTATGATTATCTGGAAAGAGAAATAATTCTTTGCCAGAAAAACGATTGTATTTGTCCGGTGGATAAAATTCAGAGCTATACTCCTTCTATGCCGAAAAGCGGAGACGTTATTCCAGAGAAGGAGTATAAGATTAATGTGCCTTTATTCGGTGAAGTTAACGTTTCTAATATGCCGCTTTTAGCAATGACTTCGTTAGTCGCCTTTGTTGATGGCTTTAACCCGTGCTCATTGTGGGTAATAACTTTTCTTCTCGGAATTGTTGTTCATTCCGGTTCCAGAAAAAAGACACTTATAGTCGGGCTTACTTTTATTACTATCGCTACTTTAGTTTATGCTTTGTTTATACTCGGCCTTTTTAACACTTTTACTGTTGTCGGGTATATGACCTGGATTAAACTGGCGGTAGCTTTAGTTGCTTTTATTTTTGGAGTAGTGAATGTTAAGGATTATTTTTGGTATAAAAAAGGTATCTCTTTTACTATTCCCGACCGGTTTAAGCCGAAAATATTTAAAAATATCAGGGGAGTAATGAAAAAAGAATCAATTTTTGGAATGATATTGGGGACAATAATTATGGCTTTTGGAGTAACGGTTGTTGAACTAATCTGTACTGCCGGCTTTCCGGTTATTTGGACAAGTATTCTTGCCGAACAGGGCGTTTCAAAAAGCTTTTTTGCTTTTCTATTTGGTCTATATATGTTGATATATTTTATTGATGAGTTTATTGTTTTCGGAGGTGTTGTTCTTACTCTTAAGGCGAGCAGATTTGAGGAAAATCAGGGGCGTAAACTAAAACTAGTTGGAGGAATGGTTATGTTGGCATTAGCCGTGGTTTGGGTGGTAAAACCGGAGTTGATGAATCAGGTTGTCGGCATGTTTTATGTTTTTGGCGGGGCAATTGGTGTGGCAGTCCTAATTTATTTTATTCACACTAGAATTTTACCAAAATACGGAGTAGAAATTGGTGCAGTTGAAGAAGATGAATTAAAAATTAATCAAGGGGGTGAATAATATGTCTGAAAATAATTTTCCTGATAATCTGCTTTATAACCGGGACTATTCTTGGATAAAAATAGAAGACGAAACTGCCACCTTGGGAGTGATTAAACCGGCGGCGGATAAAGTTAAAGAGTTTGTTTTTGCCAAACTGCCTAAAAAGGGAGAAAAATTAAGCCGAGGAGATACTTATGCTACTTTAGAAGCGCTTAAATGGAGCGGTCAGCTTTCCACCCCGCTTTCCGGTGAGGTTGTTGAGGTTAACGAAAAGGTTTTTGACCAGCCGTCGCTTATTAATCAAGATCCATACGGCAAGGGTTGGATTGCAAAAATAAAGTTGGAAAACCCGGAAGAAAAAAAAGAATTATTGACAGCCGATGAATTAAAAGAAGGAGGTGAGTAAATTGAATTTAAAAACAATCGAACAAAAAACCGAAAAACTACTCAAGCCGAAAGGAGTGCCGGTCGGCATAAAGTTTTTGAAATCAAAGGAAACTTTAAACGAAAAAGGAATTATGCCCTTGGAAGCAAACCGTGCTTTGTGCCAATTGCTGAAAATGGTTGCTGTTTATGAAAAAACTAGAGGAGTTTATTTGGAAAATATCGACGCTTGTGTAGTAGGTTCGCATGTAATGGGATTTGAAATGCCCCCGGAAAATTTAAAGGATCGCTGGATTAAAGGATTTGGTTATACAGAGAAAAGATTTGATGAATTGTCAGAAAAAATAGAGGCAATGCCGCAGAACAAATATCAAGCGGCAGTATTTGGTCCATTAAGAGAATTTAAGAATTTGGAAATGGAGCCGGATTCAGTTATTTTACTGCTTAATTCCTGCCAAAGCTATCTTGCCTTAATGGGCTATTTTGATGCCACTGGTGAAAAACCGGAATCAAGTTTTAACGGCCATGCTGCTTGCGAGGTAATTGCCGCGGCCGCTCAAGGAAAATCACCCTGGCTGACTATACCCTGCGGCGGCGCTCGAAGTATTGCTGATTCTCAAGACGATGAGATTTGGCTTGGTTTAACCGTTGAAGACTTGGAGGCAATAATCAGCAGGTTGGAAAAGATGGGGTTGAAATATCCTCCGGCAATTACTCAAATGCCGGTGTCGGATTTAAACCCGAACCATCCTTTAACTGACTTACTGGTGAGGGATATTGGTAAAAAAATTGAATAATCAAGATATAAAAATTGACAAGTTTGACAGGCGTGCTTATTTGGAGACATTGGATTTAATAAATAAGCACAATTTAAATACGGTTTGTTTATCAGCTGATTGCCCGAACCGTTACCACTGTTTTGCTGATAAAACTGCCACTTTGATGATTTTTGGTGACGTCTGCACCCGTAACTGCCGGTATTGCGGAGTAAAAAGCGGCCAGCCGTTGGCAGTTGATAAAAATGAGCCGCACCGAATTGCCGAAGTGGTGAAAACTCTTGGTCTTGACTACGTCGTTATTACTCAGGTAACCAGGGACGATCTTGACGACGGCGGAGCCGGTCAGTGGGTAAATACGGTAAATGAAATTAGAAAATTGTCACCGGAGTGTAAACTTGAGCTTTTGATATCCGACTTAAAAGGAAATTGGTCGGCACTGGAAAAAATAGTTGACTTGAATCCGGCAGTAATTAATCATAATATTGAAGTGGTTAAGCAATTGTTTCCGGAAATGCGGCCGGAAGGTGATTATCATCGGTCGATTAATTTGCTTAGACGAGCTAAAAACTTAAACAAAAAGATAAAAACTAAATCCGGCCTAATTGTCGGGCTTGGTGAAACTAAAAAACAAATAATTCAAACAATGCAGGATTTAAAAAAAGCGGGTTGTGATATTTTAACTATCGGTCAATATTTAAAACCGAGCGAGAATCACGCCGATGTTGTAAAATATTATCAAGAAGAAGAATTTGCGAAATTAAAAAAGGCCGGTTATGAGGTTGGTTTTTCAGCAGTCGAATCCGGGCCGTTGGTCAGAAGTTCTTATCGGGCAAAAGAGATTTTTTATAATGAATAATAAAAACATTATTAGAATTTTAGTTTTAGTTACCGTCGGGTTGTTCTTTTTGGCTGTTTATTCCGGCTATTTACTTTACACTTATTCTGCATCGCCGAAAAAAGCAGTCGACGCTAGCCAAAAAACTGAGGTTAAGCAAGGAAAGGTTGAAATTACCGAATTTAAGGCAGATAAGCCGGTTTACAGTTCTCATGAAAAAATCGAGCTGGAGATAAATTTAATTGCTGAAACTGAAGTTGAAAATGCAGAAATCAAAATTACCGGCATTAAACCCCATCAAGTTGCTTATATTAAAGAGGAGAAAATAGTTGATTTGCCGAAAGGAGAAACAACAATATCTGTTGAAGCCCAAGCGCCGTCTTGCACCAGTGGCTGCGGCGGAGTTTATCCTGGACCTTATGATATTAACGCCGAGGTATTGATAGAAGAGGTTATAATTGACAGCTGGACAACGACTATAGAATTAGTTGAGGGTTAATATGGATAGGTACAGGTTACTGCCGAGGTTAGAGGAAAATGGCCTGATGCAGATGGTAATTGACGAAGCAGTTGCTCTTTCCTGCTCCGAAAATAAATCACCGCCGACTTTAAGATTTTATACATTTAATCCACCGGCAATTAGTATCGGCTGCAACCAAAAAATAGATAATTTTAATATTAATAAAATAAGCAAAAAGAAATTTGATTTTGTTAGGAGAATAACCGGCGGGACAGCCGTTTTGCATAAAAACGATTTGGTTTATTCTTTGGTTTCACCAGAATCTTCATTGCCCGCTAAGGTTATTGACGCTTATAATTATTTGTCGGACGGACTTGTTTTTGGATTAAAAAATATTGGTTTAACTGCTGTTAAAAAAACTGCAAAAACAATAAAAAGGCAAGATGCTTGTTACTTAAATGCTAATCCTTACGACGTTATGGTTAATGATAAAAAAATATCCGGCAACGCTCAGGCGCGGTTAAAAGGAGTTGTTCTCCAACACGGAACAATAATTATTGAAGATAATTTAAAGGAATTAATTGATTGTTTGAATTTAGATGGCAGACAAAAAGCTAAGTTGTTAAAAGAATCGCAAAAGAAAGTTACCTGCCTTGAAAATGAATTAGGTAAAATTAATATTTCAAAAATTGAAAAGGCAATGATTAAGGGTTTTAAAGAATTATTTAATAAAAAGAAAATATTTTTCGAGGAAAAAAAATTAACCGATTATGAAGAAAAATTAATAAAAAAAATTTATCACCAAAAATTGCAATCTCTATCCTGAAATTTGTCTAATTGAAAGTTTCTTGTTACAATGACAACGTTAAGATGGCTAAAAAGACAAAAATTGCATTGGGTATCGTAATAGTTGTAGGTTTATTGGCTGCCGGGTGGTTTTTTTTGCCCGGAGAAGAGCCGGTTGATGAATCTCTAAATCCTCTTTCCGGCGGAGAAACCGTTGCCGAAGTCAATGGTGAAAAAATAAGTTCATCGGAAGTGGCAGTTACCAAAAAGATGATCGAAGACCAGGGTCAGGAAATAAGCGAAGAAAATGTAATTGAGCAAATAATTAACCGGAAATTGCTTACCCAAGAGGTGGCTAAAAAAGAGTATTCCTTTACTGATAAGGAAGCGGAATCGGCTTTGGAAAAGGAACTTTCCGCCCAGAATATTAGTTTGGAAGAATATAAACAACAGTTGGAAGAACAAGGAATTACTTACCAGGAACAGTTGGCGCGAATTAAAGAAGAATTGGGAATTCAGAAATATTTAGAAGAGGAAATTGACTTGGAGTCATTAGAGGTTTCTGAAGAGGAAAAAAAAGAATTTTATGATTCTTATAAAGACCAAGCCGGTGATGAAGAAGTTGGTTCGTATGAAGAAATGGAACCTCAGATAGCCGCTTCATTAGTTCAGCAGAAAGAACAACAGGCAATAGTTTCGTTGATTGAGCAGTTAAGAGAATCGGCTGAAATAAAAATACTTTAGTAAGCGATGATTACTTCACTCATTAAGAAAAGAACATAAATAAAGATAAGAAATATGCTTTCTGTTTCAGAAATTTCGTGGTCGCTTCTAGCAAAACCAGCAAACACGGAAGCAATGACTATTGTAAAGAGCATGCTGACAAAATAGGGTGAAAGATCGGGAATTGAAAACGGTCTGATTATAGCCATTGTCCCGATAACTAGGGCTGAATTTATTACTACTGAGCCGATTGCGTCACCAAGAAGCATCTCTTCATGACCCATTGTAATAGAGCGGATTCCGAAGGAAAGTTCCGGAGTGGAAGTGCCGATAGC
>CAYXSV010000034.1:0-45333 GCA_964468355.1 uncultured Gammaproteobacteria bacterium | reverse complement strand
CCCAGGCAACAAAATCCACTTCGGTACCACCGGCATTCTTAAGAATTAAGTGATCCCCATCGTTGTTAAGCCAACCCGATCCCAGAGAGCCACCAAGGTTAATATGTTTGGTAGGATCACAACCCCAATGTGTGCCGCAAGTACGGTTATCATGAGAAATTACTACAAATTCATGTGGACCAATAAATTTATTTGCTGTAATTGTTTTGGTTCCAGCATTATCCGTTAAAGTCCAATCTTTTAAACTAACAGGGGTATCAGAATTATTGTATAATTCAACCCACTCATCTTGACCTTCTGACCCTCTATTGTCTGTATCAACGTCATAATATACTTCATTAATTACCACACCAGCCGTTGAATTATTGTTTCCATTACCACTAAGAGTTAAATTTCCACAAATATCGGATATTTCACTTTGATTTCCATTCTTATCCACAGCAATAATCGTATAGTAATATGGGTTATGACCAGGTGTCATATTTGCCTCATAAAAATTTTTTGGAGCGTATATTTCCTTATGATAAGTATTAAATTGCGTTCCTAACCAATAATAGTCAATATCTTCCTCGGGATTATCATTCCACTCAATTGTAATTTGTCTTGAATTAGTCGTTCCATCACAACCAACTTCAGTTTTGTCATCACCGTAACCTTCATAAATTGTTAAACCAGTCGGTTTTGATGGCGGATTATCAACTGTAACATAAATATTATCTTCCGATTCTGATTCTCTATTTCCGGCTTTATCTCTTGCAGCTAAATGAATCCAATATTCACCGTCCGGACTTCCTGTTGTATCCCAAGTATAAAAAGTTTCGTTATTCAAAGAATCTGCATAAACCGTTCTGGAAGTTAGATTTTCATTTGTAGTAGTATTTCTAACCCTGTAAAAGTAACGCCATAAATTTTCTTCTGTTATCAAACCGCGTAAGTTTATTTCCCCACTGACAATATCCCCGTTAGACGGATAAGTAATTTCTACCACCGGAGCAGTGTTGTCAATTATAAAGTGACCAACTTCACTCCAATCACTGCAGTTATTTCTTTCATCACAGGCCTTAACACGCCAATAAACATCCCCTTCCGGCGCTCCTGAAAAATCCTTAACTATTGCCTCACCAAATTCTCCACAATCACCGCTGTTTTTACTATTTCTAAAACTAGCACCCCAGCGCAAGCTACCTAAATTCTCATCATCATAACTTTCATAATGATATGTAATTTCTCCTCCAAACTCGTCCTCAACTTTTTCCCAACACTGTTCATTGGAAGAACTGTTGACAACATCGTCGCTTATATATTTATACAATTTAGGTACTGGGGGCGGCGTCCAATCACCGGTGGTTACCAAATTGCCACCTAAGTAGGATTTCGACCCAAACACTGAATTTGTTTCATCAAGGCTAATTCGCATTATAAGGATATTAACGATAAAAATAATTAATAAAATTTTAATTTTGTTTTTCATTTTTTTTCTTAGAATTTTTAATTAACTTTTGTATTTCATTTTTTATGTTATTTACTTCAGAGTAAATAATTATAGTTGCTGGAATTATAATCAGTAAAATAAATCCCGTTTGTGACTTTACCGCTGAAATTACATAACCAATTAATGGAACATTGAACAAAACTTTTCCAACTACTAAGGCTTTATCAACACCCATAGAATCTTGTGCATCATTAGCATCTCCCTTAGTAACAAAGACCTCCTTATCTTCTAACTCCCTAGTACCAACGATACGGTGAGTTGTTGTAAAACGCGGCTTAACAACATCTTTCTCTGCTTCTGACTTAAAAGTAATAATTTCTCCCTCTTGATAGCTTTCTCGAGGAGAAACTAAAACAATGCTTCCTGTTCTTATGGCTGGACTCATCGAGCCAGAATTAACTGTAAACAAATAATAATTGAAACCGGGTATATCAATAGCTGTAAACACAACTAAAGTAAGAACAATTACAAACAAAACCAACAGAAAATTTACAAATATTTTTGCAAATTTTTTAAATTTATTTTTAGTCATATTATTTATACCCTCTATAGGTTGCACAAAAATTTGTGCAACCTAACAAGCTATAAACACTTAATTTATCTATGCGGATTATATGCATCAATTAACAAATCAAATGTTGTTGATGTGCCTTGTACACTACTTGGGGCACTTGTTGGTAATTCAACAACTAATGTCATAGTTAAGGAATTGCCCGTTGCTAGATCAGGGCTTGCTCCCCATTGTGTAGCATGTAGTATATCTGCTTCATTCATGTCTTTTAAGGGTCCTGAATAAACTTCACAACCTTTGCCAGAAACAAAATTAACGCCTGAATTACTACATCCAGACCATCCAGCATTAGCATAAAGCATAGCATTAAGTTGATTATACAATTGGTTGCTGCCTGCTGTTCTTTGAGATGACGCAACTAATTCCTTTGCATCTAACGTGCTTGGACCAGTAAAGTGGGGACTTCCATAGTTCGACAAGGTAAAAACCTCTTCAACACTATCTCCAGGTGCAGCACCGGTAAAATTAAATCCGGTAGCCCTTTCTTGACTATTCACTCGGATTTCAATCGTTCCAGTTGCAAAGGTGTTATCACCTAAAACTGCTTGATCACTGAAAACAGCTCGTGTTCCAACAGTAACCGCTGATGCAACCGCTGCAATCGTAAGTAAACTTATTAATATCTTCTTCATTTTTATTTATTCACCCCCTTTCGTTTTTTAAATTATCATTATCTGGTATTCCTATAGTCCATGCACATGAATATTGGTCGCTGATTGTTACTTCTCTTTCTCCTCGAGAGCACCTTTCACATTGTTCAATAATCAAATCAATAGCTTTAGATTCTTCCGGGTGATATCTTTTACGGGATTTTAACAGGACAATCTGTGTTCTGTTTCCAAGACCGTCTCGGCATACTCTGCACCCCAATTTAATAAACTCGGTTAAAAATGGAGTAGGTTTAATTACATATGAGTTCTCTTTTTTCATATCAAATATCTTCCCTAAATTGGACCGCAGGTAATTCCGCTATTTTTAAGGCAGGAGTTATTTGAAGTTTATTAATAAATAATCCCATTAAGTACTCCTATCATAACTATAATAAATATTTTTGTCAAGAAAAAATGTCCTAATAATTTTTGAAACAGGAATAATATTATTATATTCATCTACTTGTAGGCCAAAGCCGTAGAAATAAGAGGGTTTGGTTTAGTCAAGGTTATAAGGTTAAAGTATTTTTTTCCTCAATATTGCCGGCTGTGTCTTCAGCATAAAAAATAATTGTATTTCCACCGGCCGGTAAATCGTCTGAAATTGACACTTGGTTACCCCAAACAATTTTTTCCCCACCACCATTCACTGAATAAAAAATTCTCAACACCCCGGAGCCGAACCCATCGTCAGCGCTTAAAATATAATCCTCGGATAAATTAGACACCGGCGGATTTGTGTCAACAAAAACAGTTTTAAAATTATTTTCAAAATCCTTATCTTCTTGATTACCACTCTTGTCAAAAGCCAAAACTTGAAAGTCGTAAAACCCGTCGCCGTTCGGCGGATCAAACTGAAAACTTCCTGATGTACCGGATGAATCGGAATCATAAATCTGCCAATCATTCTGATTATGCGAGTACCAAAGTTCAACGTAATCTATTCCGCTTCCCACGTCTTTTGCCTGATAATCAACTCTAAAATTACTCAAATTAGTTATTTCAGTCAATTCTCCACTGCCGTATAAACCGGTTATTTCTGATTCCGGTAAAACCCAATCCTTTGTAGATAATTTTAAACCGTTGACAGTAACTGTATCCTTGTAAACCGCATAAACTGCCGTCGGTAAAATTAATACTGATGACAAAGACAAAAAAACAACTAATAACGGCGTTTTTACACCTTCATTTTCAGTATTTTTAATGTAGTTGATGATGTTAAAAAATTGTCTGGCAATTATAAATAAAGCCGGGAGAACAATTAAGAGAATAAATCCTTTCGGCTGTCGGACAAATTCAGCCGCCCTGCCTAGATAAGACAGGCCGAATATGTATTTACCCTTAATATCTTCCGGCTCAATCTGCCAGTCATCAACCGCATTATTATTGTCACCTTTTGTTATAAAAACATTGGCTTCCGGATTAATTTTTTCAATCCGGTGGGTAATTGTTCTGGTTGAATCCTGCGGTGACTGAAAAACAATTATTTCTCCCTCGGATAATTTTTCTGTTAAAGTTGGAACAGAAAAAATCAATGAACCGGATTTTATTTTCGGCTCCATTGACCCAGTTGAAACAATAAATGTTTTCGGCAGACCATCAATTGGCAAAGCCGGTGAAACTACAATAAACGCTAAAAATATCAGGCCGCCAAAAACCACCCACTCGATTACTTTCAATATCTTTTTCATCTTTTCGATATTTTATTTAATTAATTTACAAGGCCTGTTCTCCATTAAATTCCAGGTTTAAATCCACGGACTTATCAGCTATTTCATTACCTGCACTGTCAACAACTCTTATCCAGAGAACAAAGTGGCGTTCGCTGTCTTTGGCAATCGGATTGCTGGTTATTTGAGGTGATTTATTTGACCACCATTCCATGTAATGCCATCCAGTATCGTTGGTAGCTTTTGATTCATTGAAATTCTGCTTTTCAAAAGCCCACTCCGCGTGATTTTTTCCACTATATTCGATCACTCTTGCTTGAATCTTATTTTTTAAAGCTGACCATGATCCGCCATAACCACTGGTATCAGCATATTTTGACAACCCGGCTTCTACATTTAAACTAATTTCAGAATCACTTGCATTCCTAAGACGGAAATAATCACCAACCAAATAGCCGGGATATATATTGTCAATAGTGCCGTAATTGGTAATTGAATCACATAATTTTCCCCCAGTGTCTGACGGCCAAATACATCCTTCACCCACCATACCGGTTGCACCGATTTTTAAGTCAGCATTGCCGCTTGACATGGTAAATCCTTTTACTTCTGCCTTATTGCTGAAAACAGCAAAAGCCGAACCACTAACTATTCCGACGGTTAAAATAATAACTAATATACTTATCCATATTTTCTTCATTTATCTATTCACCCCCTTTCGTTTTAATTTTTTTATAATTATAAATTTCTTGAAAAAGTTTATTCTTCTTCAGTTTTTGAATTATAAACTCCGATAAATAAGCGTAAAAAATTATTATTCCAATTAAATTGATAACCACATCTCTAAATGTCCCTCCCCTGGTCGGCACATATAACTGATGAATTTCATCGGTTATGCCGTAAACAAAGGAAATAAGTATTGAGATCTCTTCTGCATGTGGATGAGAATGCAGCGCCAACCGCCAAAAAGTGTATAAACTGCCGTAAATAATCATGTGGAGAGTTTTGAAGATTGTAAAACTGACCCAATAGTTTCCCCCCATCCCGACTTTATGCTGGCTGGAAGCAATAAAAATTAATGCCATCCAGATTATCGGGGGTAAAAAGCGGGCAAAGTTTTTATTCTTCATTCTGACTCATTTTATCAAAAAAACTTTTAATCTGCGGACTAAACCCGGCTCCAGCTAAAACTAAACCACCGGCCCCGACAAAACCGCCGGCAATCAAATTACCTCTTGTCTTATTTTCAATTTCATTCTCATCAATATCTAAACTTTCCCCTAATACCTCCGGAGTGGTTTTTAAAGTTGAAACTGAAGTCGGTGAAGGATTTTTGGTCGGTGTCAAACTGGAACCCGGCGTAGGCGTAGGTGTTTTTGTTATTATCGGTGTTAAGGTTGGGCTTTGTATCGGAGTTAAGGTCGGTGTTTTAGAAGCAGTCGGCGTCGGTTTTTCTTCCTGCAAACAGCTTTCATTAGGCAAATTTTTTGACGGTTCCGCCTGACACCAGCTGTTATAAACATCCGCCCAGCTGACACCTTTTTCTGAATAATCATAAGTTCTAAAATCCTTTTCTTCTTTTTTATGATTTAAAAGCCGGACATCGTCACCGTTGTTGTTAAAGAAATATACCGCCACTTCAAAAGCGTAATAACTTTTCGGGTCTATTAGGCCGGAAATTGAAATTGGAGTTCCTCCGCCGTCGGCAACGTCGTCGATATACCAACCGTCTAAATCAACTTGAAAATCATTGTCGTTGTATAATTCCACCCACTCTTCTCCGCTTTCAGGATCAGCCATTACTTCTGAAATATAAATATTGTCGTAATCTTGATAAAAAGTGTCCGGTGTTGGACTGTTTGTCGGCTTCAGAGTCTCAGTCGGCGTATCCGTCGGACTCTCCGTTGGTTTATTTGTAGGCGTATTTGTTGGAGAATCCGGCTTACAATTATCATCTCTCTTAGAAGTATTACTATCTATAACCCAACTCTCACTTCCTGGTGGTTCTCTCCTAGCGGATTCCTCACTTTTTGGAGTTCCAATATCTGCCTCATTACCATAATCAACTTGATCAACTACTACATTATCTGAATTGATTAAATAAATAATATCTCCGCCATTATTTAACCAATATTTAACTACAGAATTAAATGATCGATATGATTTGCTTTCAATACATCCCTCTAAATTAATATCATCTGCTTTATCATTTTCATCCACTAATTGCCATTCAGTTAGATCAATTTTTTCATTCCCATCATTATAAATTTCCACCCATTCAGGATCAGAAGCAGAAGAAAATTCATTTATCCAAACTTTAGCTGATATTTGGGTTGGGTTGAGTAGGTAAAAAAAGGCAATACAAAAAGCAAAAAAGGGCAGGGCTTTTTTCATTAACAACCATCATAGCAGTTAAATATTTACCAATGCAAGAACGTGTTTTATCCGGGTACATAATTAATTATTTCTCCGTTATTATACGACGATCGTCGTATAATAATTGAACTAAACTTTTTATAAACTAGATCCAGAAGCGTACTAATTGTCTACTTAATGCTACGACTCGCCTCGCGTCGAAGCGGGCTCGCCTCGATTCGGCGAAGCGGGTCGTTAAAGTTAGGATAGAAAATTGAATGGCCAAGAGTTATTTGACGTGCCAGTACATGGTCATTTTTCCATTGGAGTGAAACACAAATACACCATTGCCGCCGTCTCCCAAACAATTTCTACAAAAATAAGCATCGCCTTCGTCAACGGCATAAATTCCGGTATTTATCGGCCCAACTAAATCAATTGCCGGGTGAGGACGACCACCGTAAAGTGCGTTAGAATGACAAGTGTAACCATACCCTTGGGAAATATAATTTAGATTTTTCATCGGCCAAGGCCAACCGCCGCCGCCAATATTTTTTGTACCGTCGTCTCCACAGCCTGATTTCCAATTTACTTCACGGCCGGCTAAATAACTAATTGGATCTTCATAGTTTGAATAATACCAACCGTCTCCAAGCGCATCTATTGAGGCATAATTATAGACACCAAAATGTAAATGGTCACCGGTTGAGTAACCGGTATTACCTTGAACACCAATAAACTCTCCTTTTTTAACTTTAACTGACTTACCCGTCCGTTTCATTACTAAAGCGGCCTGCTGGATTTCAGCTAATTCTCTTTTTGCTTCAGCTAACAAACGTTGATACTCTTTTTCATTGTTTTTTGTTACTGCAAGCAAATATTCTTTATCATATTTTTGTTCGGCTAGATTTTGTTTTTGGGTATCAAGTTGAGCTTTTAAAGCTTCAAGTTCTTGCTGTTTAGTTTCTTTTTCTAATTTTCTTTTGTCGTAATCCGACCGCATCTGCTCCATCGTTAATAACATTTGACGATCATTGAGCTGAGCCGCCTTAAAATATGACCAACGCCGGTAAAAATCTGAAAATTTATCCGACGACAAAAGTAAGTCCAACGAAGATATTTGTCCGGCTTTGTAGGTAGCAACCACCCGGTTAATAAACAAACCGGAAACATTATCAAGCGATTCATTAAGAATATCTATTTTTCGTCCCAAATCGTCAACCTGAGCTTCCAAAAGTTTTATTCTGCTCATTGTCTGACTAATTTTCAAGGTCGTCAATTCAATTTGTGAATTCATGTAGCTTATCTGATTAGTGAGTGTTTGTTTTTGTTCCTGTGTCTGAGATATTTTATTTTGAAGTTCAATTATTTTTTTTTCAATTTCAGAAAGGTCCTCCTCGATATCACTAGCAAAAACCCTAAACCCGACACTGAAAAATAAAACTAAAACCGAAATAAGAAGAATTTTTTTTTTCATCCTTTTATATATCGTTTACTTGCCAACCCAGCAGCAAATAAACCTAATATTAAACCGACTAATAATTGCCCGGCTGAATAAATAACCACCGTATTTATATCAGTCGGTAAAACTGAAATTGGACTGAAAAAGGATAATATTTGGTCACGCCAGTAATACAACGCTGCAATAACTACCGACTGGCCAAGTAAAGCCCCAATTAAACCATAAAACATTCCTTCAAGTAAGAACGGTGCCTGAATATAAAAATTACCGGCTCCGATCGACCTCAAAGCGGATATTTCGTCACGATGAGCTCCAATTTTCATTCCAATTATCACCATTACAACTATTAAAGAAACAAACCCGTAAACACCGACCATAATCAAACCGGCATTTCTGATATTTTTTACCCAATAAGATAACTTTTGAACAATTTCCTTCTGATAAATTATTTCTTGTACCAGTTCACTTTTTGTCTGCAAAAATTCAGCTATCCGGTTGAGATATTCAGGGTTTTCAGCAGAAATTTCCAGCGAAGCAGGAAGAATATCTGCGCTTACCATTTCCAAAAGTAAAGGATTATCTTTATTTTGCTCGCGATAAATTTCTAATGCTTCTTCTTTAGACACAAAAATAACTTCTTTTATCCCTTCGGTATCATTTACTTCTTTTTGTAAAGATTCAATTTGACGAGAAGTAACATCATCCTTTAGAAAAGCAGTTACTTGAGGTTTAGTTTCAAAATAATTTAATAAAATTCCAAATACAAAAATCAGCACAATCAAGGCACTAGTCATAAAATAATTCAACCACATAACTAAAACAGCGGCTAAGCTCTGAAAAGGAGCTCTTCTAATATGCTGCCACATTCTGCGAAAAGGCCCAATGCCGCCTTTTATTTTTTTATTCGTATTGTCCTTTTTCTTTATCATAGGCAAGTTTTCCTCCTTCTATTTTAATAACTCTTTTTCCTGACGAGTTAACTATATCAAAATCATGTGTTGCCATTATAACGGTTGTTCCTGAATTTTCATTTATCTCTTTCATTAAATTCATTATTTCCCAACTTGTCTCCGGGTCAAGATTTCCGGTCGGCTCGTCAGCCATTAATAGTTCCGGTTCTTTTATTAATGCCCGTGCCAAACAAACCCGTTGTAATTCTCCTCCCGAAAGTTGTGAAGGAAACATATTCAACCTATTTTCTAGCCCAACCTTTTCAATAACCTGATGAAGCTTCTTTGATCTTTTTTCTTTTTTCACCCCAATAATATCCAAAGCTATTAGTATATTTTCACCAACTGTCTGTCTGTTTAGCAACCGATAATCTTGATAAACCATACCTATTTTTCGCCGCAGTTTAATTATTTTTTTTCGGTTGGTTTTTTTATCCAACGTTAAATCATCCACCTTAACCTTACCTTCATCAGCAAAGTACTCTCCCCTTATCAATTTTAATATTGTACTTTTTCCTGCACCGGAACGTCCGGTTATAAATAAAAATTCTTTTGGCTTAATTTTAAATGTAATATCTTCAATAGCTGTAATCGGACCGAAGCTTTTGGTGACCCCTTTAAAATTCAACCTCATCAGCTTATTCTAAAACCTTTACCGCTCCAACGTCCATCAGCCAGCCAACCTTTTGAGCAGCAAAGGTTTCCCCCCATACTTTAACTTTCCGGCCAACAAAAAGATCCAAATTAACCAAAGATGAAGTTAAATAAGCTGTCTGGGATTCACCGCCTTCCCTTAAAAGTAGATGAGTTCCTTCTCCTGATTGATCATTTTTTTCTAAAACACCCGTTGCTTCATCGGTAAAGATATCATTTTTATTACCGTAAGTCTGGCCAACCTTAACCTTTTGACCATTACCGCCCATTGATATTTCTTCCTGCGAAATTGGTTGTGAAGAAGATGACCTAATTGTAGAAATTCCATATCCACTGCCTATTCCGGCAAGAATAATTAAAATAGCGCCGACAATTAATTTCCAATCTATTAAATCTACTCCAAAATCAAGTTTTTTTAACGGTGTCTCCATTTCATTTTGGTTATCCATTACAATTACATTATAACAGAACTAGGTATTTTGCAACTGCTTTAATTCCGCTTGAATAAAACCTTCCAATTCACCGTCTAAAACTGATTGCGCATTACCGGTTTCATACTCTGTCCGTGTATCCTTTACCAGCTGATAAGGATGAAGAACGTAGGACCTAATTTGTTCACCCCAAGTAGGTACTGGATTTTTACCTTTTAACCGGCGTCTTTCCGCTTTCCTTTCAGCTTCTTTTACCTCCCATATCTTTGCTTTTAGAATTTGCATCGCAATTTGCTTATTTTTAACCTGTGACCTTTCCGCTTGACAGGAAACGGTTATTCCGGTTGGTAAATGTTTCAGCCGAACCGCAGTTTCAACCTTATTTACATTTTGTCCACCATGTCCACCTGAGCGGAAAGTTTCCATCTCCAATTCGTCCGGATTTATTTCAACATCTATATCATTTTCAAAAATCGGTAATACCTCAACCTTTGCAAACGAAGTTTGTCTTAAATTCTGAGCGTTAAAAGGTGATATTCTCACTAACCGATGAACACCGGTTTCTCTTTTTAAATAGCCATAAGCAAATCTTGCTGATATTTGCAAGGTAACCGACTTAACTCCTGCTTCATCGCCAGGGATTAGATCAACCACCTTTACTGGCCAATCTTTATTTTGACAATATTTCATGTACATTCTCTGAAGCATTGCTGACCAATCCATTGCCTCTGTTCCCCCTTGTCCGGCATGAATAGAAAGCAAAGCATTATTTTTATCATATTTTCCGGATAAAAAGGTTTTTATTTCCATTTCTGATATACTTTTTTCTACTAGTAATAAATCTTTCTTCAAGTCTTTAACAATCTCTTTTTTTTCTTGACCTTCTTCGGCTAAGTTTAATATTTCCTCAATTTCTTTAAGTTTTGAATCAATTTTTTCAAGTTGACTAGTTTCTTTTTCGACTTCTCCCAATTGGCTCATCACTTTTTGACCATACTGAGCATCATCCCACAAATCGGGATGTCTGCTCTCCTTATAGAGACGGTCAAGTTCTTTTTTCAGCTCATTTAAATCTAACTGAGATTTAATTTGATTAAATCTTTTTTTTAGATTTTCCAGTTTAGTTTTTATCTTCATTTTTTTCTATTTCCTCCATTAACGCATCGCAAACTTGTTTGATTGCTTCTTTTTTAATTTCTTTTTTTTGTTTTTCGGGAAAACCCTCAATCTCATTAGTGGTTTGTAAAATAATTTTTTCGATTTCTTCAGCCAATTTTGTTTCTTTGATTATTTCTTCCGTGCTTTTAATTGTCTCACTACCTTGTTCATGAAAACGCTGATTTATTTTGTCAACTTGTTTTTTTACAATTTCCGGTAAAACCAATTCCAATTCTTGATTGATTTTTTTTATTATTTCTTTTTCTGTAGCTAAATTATTTTTAAAGTTATTATCTATCGAGGTTGCTTCTTCACCTTTTACCTCACCCTGGCTAACGTCCTGACTGGACCCAATTTCTACTTGGCTGGACAGCCACCAAACCAAACCGGCAGAAACCAAAAGAAATACTGCTACCCTAAATAAATTCGGCATTTTAACGCCATTATCTTTTTTCCCCATACTTAATTGTACCAAATATGTTATTTTTTGTACTAGCGGAGTTTAGTCCATGTAATAAACGCAGAGTAAACTCTGCTAATACGAAAGTGACCGTGTTTTACCCCCACAACGTACTAACAAACTTTAGCTTGCGTTACTCATATTTCGGGTAGCAGCATTTTTTATACTTTTCACCAGACCCGCAGGGACATGGATCGTTGCGTCCGGGCGACGGCTGGTTTGAAGTAATCGGCTCAATTTTTTTTCCTTTTTGTTCAACCGGCTGTGAACCTTGACTTTCCGGGCTGACAAACTTGCCCCTGCCCTCCTTAACACGACCGGTTAAAGTCGGTTTTATTCCAACATCAACACGCATTATCCGTCTTGAAACATGATGGTCAACTTTAGCCAACAAATCCTGAAACATTTGATAACTTTCTTTACGATACTCAACTAGAGGATCCCGCTGTCCATATCCTCTCAACCTAACCCCTTCCTGTAAATTATCCAAAGCAGTTAAATGGTCAACCCAGAGATTATCCAACGTATAAAGTAAAACCGACTTCTCAATTTGCCTTGAAGCATCCGGCCCTAAAACCTCTTCTCTCTGTTGATAATATTTATCAAAGGTTTTTTTAAGAAAATTAATCGCTTTTTTTTCATTCATTTTTTTTATTTTATTTTCTATATTCTCTCTTTCATCTTTATTCTCAATAGGTATAATTTCATTAAAACCGATAATTAACTTCTTATAATCCGGTTTCATTGACTCCGGATCTAAACTCATATTCCATAAATTTTTAATTTCCTGATGGGCAATATCCATTATTTTTCGTTTAAGTTGCTCTGGTTGATTTTGAAAATCTTTAAGTATTTCTCTTCTCCGGCTGTAAATTATTTCCCTCTGTTTATTAACAATATCGTCAAATTCAACCAAGCTTTTACGCATATCAAAATTAAAGCCCTCGACTTTAACCTGTATTTGCTTAATCATTTTGGTAACCATCGGATGACTAATCGGTGCGTCTTCCGGCATTTGTAAACGCTCCATCATATTAGAAATTCTTTCTCCGCCGAAAACACGCATTAAATCATCTTGAAGTGATACAAAGAATTTAGATGCACCCGGGTCACCTTGACGGCCTGAACGCCCCCGAAGCTGATTATCTATTCGACGGGCCTCGTGTCTTTCTGTTCCAATAACATATAACCCCCCGAATTCCAAGACTTTACTTCTTTCTTCTTGCCATTTTTTATATTTTGGGTCTTTATTTCGAATCTCGGATTTTAAATTTTGAATTTCCTTAGGAGGTTCACCGCCCAAAACAATGTCAACTCCTCTTCCCGCCATATTCGTAGCTACGGTTACTGCTTTCGGCTTACCTGCTTGTGAAATAATTTTTGCTTCTTTTTGGTGATGTTTAGCATTTAAAATCTCGTGGGGTATATTTTTCTTTTTTAGATAATTACTCACCATTTCATTTTTTTCAATTGAAGTTGTACCGACCAATACCGGTTGGCCACGTTGATAGCATTTCGCCACTTCCGCAGCAACTGCTGTAAATTTTGCTCTTTTTGTTTTATAAATTTGATCAGGATAATCTTCACGGATAACCGGTTCGTTAGTCGGAATAACTAAAACTTCCAGCCCGTAAATATTTTTAAATTCTTCTTTTTCAGTTTCAGCCGTGCCGGTCATACCGGATAAAACATTATATTTCCGAAAGTAATTTTGAAAAGTTATTGTCGCCCATGTTTTTGATTCTTTTTGAATCGGTACACCTTCCTTAGCTTCAACCGCCTGGTGCAAACCATCTGACCATCTTCTTCCTTCCATTAGACGTCCGGTAAATTCGTCAACAATAATTACTTGATCATCTTTAACCACGTAATCTTTATCCTTTTTAAACAAGGTTCTAGCTTTTAATGCATTTTCTATTTGATGAATTGTTTCAAAATCCTCTTCATAAAGGTTATTAACACTCAGTTTTCGTTCCACTTTTCGAATACCATATTCGGTCAACATTGCACTCCTTGCTTTTTCGTCAACTATGTAATCAGTCTCCGGAAAAAGCTCCTGAGCTAAACTTGCATATTGGTAATATTTTTCTGTCGGTTTTTGTTCAGGAGAAGATATTATTAACGGGGTTCTGGCTTCGTCAATTAAAGCGAAGTCAATTTCGTCAACAATGGCAAAGTAGTGTTCTCGTTGGACAACATCATCCAAGCTTTGCGCCATATTATCCCTTAAATAATCAAAGCCAAATTCATTGTTTGTTCCATAGGTTATATCCGCCTGGTAAACTTCTTTCCTTTCGGTAGGTTTCAAATGAACTAAGCGCTCATCGTCTGCACTTTTAGAAAAATCCGCATCGTATATAAATGATTGGTCGGGAATAATACAACCAACTGATAAGCCAAGCAAATCAAATATCGGCGCCATCCAACCGCAGTCACGCCGGGCAAGATAATCATTAACAGTAACTAAATGCGCTCCTTTACCTTCGAGTGCCCGTAAGTAAAGAGCCGGAGTTGCCGATAAAGTTTTTCCTTCACCGGTTTTTTGCTCGGCAATTTTTCCTTCCCATAAAGAAATAGCGGCAATCATCTGAACATCATAAGGACGCAAACCGACTGTTCTCACTGCCGCTTCTCTAACAACCGCAAATGCTTCCGGGATTAAGTCTTTCGGGTCTGTCCCCTTTTTTATCTGCTCTTTAAAACGTTTGGTTCTTGATTTCAGTTCAGAGTCCGATAATGATTCGATTTCTTCTTCATACTTATTAATTTCTTCCACTAAAACGCCTAAACGCTTTAATTGCTTTTCGTTATAGTCAAATAATTTAGATATAAAATTTAACATAGCTAATGGTCTAAATGCTGAAGACAAGATATTATATGCCGACAGCAATTATAATTATAACAGGTGTTAATTTTAAAGAGGTTATTTTATATAACATCTTTTCCTACATACTGCTGAAGCACTTCCGGTACCTTTACTGAACCGTCTTTTTGCTGATAATTTTCCAAAACTGCTAAAAGAACTCGGTCGGTTACTCCGGTAGCATTAAGAGCATGTACAAATTTTGTTTCTCCTTGATGATCAACCCTAATATTCAACCGTCGGGTTTGAAAATCAGTACAGTTGCTGCAAGAATGGGTTTCTCGATACCGTTCTTCTGACGGAAACCAGGCCTCTATATCAAACATCAACCGGTTGGGAAAGGGTAAATCACCGGTACTGCTGGCAACTATTTGATAAGGAATACCTAGCTCCTGCATCAACTCCTCTTGTATTTTTAACATCTGCTGGCAGGTAGAATCAGAAACTTCTAAATCCGGAAGTGTATAAACATTCATTTCAACCTTATTAAACTGATGCACCCGGAACATTCCTTTGGTGTCTTTGCCGTAACTACCGGCTTCCCTTCGAAAACAAGTAGAATAATTAACATACCTGATAGGTAAATCTTCGGTCTTAAAAGCTTCATTCATATGCATTGGGATTACTGAATGCTCTGAACTGGAAGCTAAAATTAAATTGTCTTCCTGTGTTTTGTACATCTCGCGCCAATTGCCGTGCTCTACGTATCCCATTTTTCGCTCAACCTCCTTTTTAATTAGAACCGGCGGAATAACCACTTTAAAACCGTGTTTTCTAATCTTATTGACAGTAAACTGCATCAGAGCCATTTCCAATAAAGCTCCGTCACCAATAAAGTAGCCAAACCTCGGTCCGGAAACTTTACCGGCCCGGTTGACATCAATAATTTCCAATTTTTCACCAATTTTCAAGTGGTTTTCCGGTTGAAAATCAAGCTTTTTCTTTTTGCCCCATTCCTTTATTTTGACATTGTCTCGGTCGTCTTTTCCGTATGGAACTTCTTTTGCCGGTATGTTAGGTATGGCATACTGGGCTTCTAAACGTTCCTCCTCTAAACTTTTCAAATCTTCCTCAAGTGTACTTATCCCTTCTTTTAGCTTTTGGCCTTTTTCAATTACTTCCTCGGGTGGTTTTTTGCCTTTTTTCTTGTATTCTTCAACCAATTGGTTGCGTTCGGCCCGAAGTTCCTCAACTTCAACTAAAACTTCCCGCCACTTTTTATCCAACTCCAACCACTTATTAACCAACTGTTTATCATATCCACGGTCAAGAACCGCTTTTTTAACATCCTCTGGTTTTTCTCTAATAAAATTAGCGTCTAACATTTTATAGTCCTAATTTGCCACTTATATTTTTCATTGCTTTAAGATTAATCTCAACAAATTCCTCTAAGCTGAAACCCAGCTCATCGCATTTTTTAATATCTTCCCGGCGGCATCCGGCTGCAAAATTCTTTTCTTCAAACCGGTTTAAGACATTTTCTACTTCAACATTATCTAACTTGCCGTCCATTACCAACGCAGTGGCAACTATTAAACCGGTTAAACTGTCAACTGAATATAAAGCCCAGGCCATATCGGATTTCGGTTTTACCCCGTTTTTACGCCAATTATGAGCGGCAATTGCATGCAAAACTTCGTCTGAAAGTTTAATGCCTTCTTGTTCAAGTATTTGAGCGACTCTTGTTCCGTGTTCTTCCTCTGAAATGTCCGGTTGATAATCCAAATCATGAGCCAACCCAGCCAATTTCCAATCAGCAACCTCCGAGGATCCTTCGGAACCTCGCAGGTTTCCTGGTGACAATTTTTGGGCTAAAGCCCCCATACACGCCTCAACCGCCAACATATGCTTGATAATATTTTCATTTTTAATCTGGTTTTTAATAACTTTCAAAACTTTTTCTCTTTTATTCATTTTATATTACCGTATTAGTCCTTTGGCCGCATAATTGGAAATAATTGACATTCTCGAATTGGCCGGTCAACTAAATATGAAAAAAATCTTAAAGATGTTCCAAAACCGCAAGTTGGCGGCATACCGTATTCTAACGCTTCAACGAAATCCTGATCATGCATTTGGGCTTCTTCGTCTCCTTGATCACGCATCTCTTGCTGTCTTTTAAATCTTTCTTCTTGATCAATCGGATCATTTAATTCAGAATATCCGTTGCCGATTTCACTGCCGGCAAAAATCGGAAAAAATCGCTCAACTAATTTTGGATTTTCCTCTTTACGTTTAGCTAAGGGAGAAACCTCCACCGGAATATTAACTACAAAAGCAGGGCCAACAATATTCTGACGACATTGTTTCCAAAGTAAATCCATTAATCTTTCTTTCGGTTGGTCATCCTCATACTCCACTTTTAATTCTTTTAACTTATTTTTAATATCCTCAAGTTTGGCTTCGAAATAATTCACTCCAGTTTGTTTTTCCACTTCGTCAACATAACTAATTTTTTCCCAATCTTTACTAAAATCAATCTCAAACCCATGGGTTTTAAATTTTTGACTGCCTAATACTTGCTGAGCAACCTGGCGATACATTTCCTCAACCAATTCCATTCCCTGTTCATAATTAGCATAAGCCCAATAAAATTCCATCTGCATGTAATCCTGTAAATGCTCCATTGACATGCCCTCATTTCTAAACTGCCGGCCTAATTCAAAAGTTTTTTCAAATCCGCCAACCATCAATCTTTTTTGCCAAAGTTCACCCATACTGATCCTTAAATAGACATCTATATCCAAAGTATTATGATGCGTAATAAAGGGAGCGGCGTCGGCACCTCCGGTTGTCGTTTCCAAAATCGGCGTATGCACTTCTATAAAACCCTTGTCAATTAAAAACGTTCTCATCGTGTTCCAAAATTTAAACTTCTTAACAAAAAGATCTTTTACTTCCGGATTCATAACTAAATCCAAATATCTTTTCCGATAACGCTCTTCTTTATCTTTTAATCCGTGCCATTTTTCGGGAAGCGGTCGGAGGGATTTGGATAATAGCTTAAAACCTTCAACATCAACCGTAATTTCACCGGTTTTTGTTTTAACTACCTTACCTTGAACCCCGATAAAATCTCCCCTGTCTATTAAATCTAAAATTTTATAATCTTTGCCTAAATCATCCTCCTTAAACCAGACCTGAACCCGGCCTTCAGTATCCTGAATATCCATAAAGGTCATTGCTCCGTGACTTCTAACCGCCATTATCCGGCCGGCTGTTTTTACCTCTTTTCCGACGCTTTCCTCAACTTGATGAGTAGAGTGGGTTTTATCATATTGATAAGGGTAAGGGTTAATACCCAATTGACGCAGTTTTTCTAACTTCTCTATCCTTTCTTGTCTAATTGCCTTAAGTCGAGTATCTGCCATTAAATTTATTTTACACTATTTATTTTTTATTTTACTTCAATAATTTTATATTCGTTGGTTCCCTGAGGTGTATCCACTTGAACAGAATCACCTTTTTTATGGTTCAATAAACTTGATCCAATTGGTGATTGATAAGAAATTTTCCCTTTTAAAGGATCGGCTTCACCGCCGCCTACAACTTGTAGTACTTTCTCTTTTCCATTAACCTCAACAATTACTTTGTTTCCTACTCCAACTTTACCATTACCGTTTTTTTCGGATATCGTAGCATTAGCTAATCTTTGTTTAATATCACCTATTTGATTACGGACAATTGTTAAATTCTCCCTCAAATTGTGATAAGCTGAATTTTCAGACAAATCGCCTTCTTGGCGAGCTTCTTCCATATCAGTTACTAAACGGTCGCGTTCTTTCTCTAAGTCGCGTAACTTTTGTTTAAGTTGTTTATAACCTTCTTTTGTTAATATGTTTTTCATCTTTTTCCTTTCTAATTTTCTAAATCTATAATAAAAAAACCCCGCTTTGCGGGGTCAAATTTATTCCATAAATTATACCCCTCTTTATCTCACGGGCTTAATCTCCTTGCAGTCGAATGTGTAGAATACTCGTGTCTGAATTGCTTCCATAAGCTATTATAGCAATTGCCATCTTCTTGTCAAATTGATAAAATAGAATTATCTTAGCTCCCATCGTCCCACGTACCAGTGCACCGCACATAGTTCACGGTCAAAAGCACGGTACATGGCCGTGTACTGTTTCGTTGTTAAACGAATCTAGTACGCGGTAGTGGTATTTTATGATAGAATAATAAAAATGTTTTGGTTTGTATATGTACTTTATTGTCCCAAAACTAAAAAATTCTATACAGGAATGACCCAAAACTTAGATAAGCGAATTCGTCAACATAAAAGAGGAGAAGTGCATACTACTAAAAGACTTGGCAACCCAAAACTGATATTTTATGAAGCATTCCGGGACAAAAAAGATGCGCAAAGAAGAGAAAAATACCTTAAAACAACAAAGGGAAAACGGACTTTAAAAATTATGATTAGGAATTATATTAGCTCCCATCGTCTAGTGGCCTAGGATATCAGGTTCTCATCCTGAAGACCGGGGTTCAAATCCCCGTGGGAGCACCAATGCTTCATCGTCCCACGTACCAGTGCAAAGCACGGTACATGGCCGTGCCACGTACCAGTGCACCGCAGTACTAAAGGCAAAGCATAGTTCACGGTCAAAAGCACGGTACATGGCCGTGTACTGTTTCGTTGTTAAACGAATCTAGTACGCGGTAGTGGCCTAGGATATCAGGTTCTCATCCTGAAGACCGGGGTTCAAATCCCCGTGGGAGCACCAAACAATTACTTGGAAGACTGAACGGCTCCAAGGGAGATGACTAAAGAAATCACTTCCTCTTTCTTATCGGCAAGAATTTGCTGATTATCGGCCTCTAAATTTAACCGCAAAAGCGGCTGGGTATTTGAGGGTCGAAGATTAAACCACCAATTTTCAAACCAGACTGATAAACCGTCAAGCCAATCAGTTGATAAGGCTTTTTCCTGATAAAAATCCTCTACTTTTTTCATTACTTCCCTTTTATCATCAACTTCGAAGTTTATTTCGCCTGTTTGGGGATATTTGTCAAACTTTTCGACAATTTTTCTGAAATCTCCTTTTTGGGTTGAAACATATTCTGCAACCAGCAAAAAAGTAAGTAAACTGGCTTCTGAAGTATATACATCGCGATAAAAGTAATGACATGAGTGTTCACCTGCAAAAAGCGCATTTTCACGCCGCATAACTTGTTTAATTAAGCTGTGGCCCACTTTAACCCGCTTGGAAACGCCATCGGATTTTTCTACAATCTCTGAAACTATTCTTCCGCAAACCGCATTGTATAAAATAATTTCACCGGGATTATTTTCCAACAGCTTTTCAGCCAGTAAAGCGGTAATAACCGTCCCGGAAACAAATTTACCATCTTTGGTAACAAAGCCAATACGATCACCGTCCCCGTCAAGAGCAGCACCCCAATCCGCCTTAGTTTGTTTTACTTTTTTTGTCAAATCAATTAAATTTTCTTTTTTTAAAGGATTCGGCTGATGATTAGGAAATCTACCGTCGGGTTTAAAATAAAGAGGAATTATTTCAATCGGCAGGTTCTCTACTAAATATTGATTTCCGAAAAGTTCACCGCCGACTCCATTACCGGCATCAATAACAACTTTTAACTTGTCAATTTTATTAAGATCAATAAAGGAAAAACATTTTTTTATCCAATCCTTGTATAAATTAACTTTTTTAAGCCGACCATTGTTTTCGGAATATAATTTCAATTCTTTACCAGACAACGCCAGCTCTCTAATTTTAAAAAATCCGCTTTCACCAGAAACAGCAATCCCGCCTTTAGTTGATATTTTGAACCCGTTATATTCAGGCGGATTATGAGAAGCGGTTATCATAATTGCAAGGTCATACCCAAATTCCCCACTTGCAAAATTCATCATATCCGTACTTACCATACCTAAATTGTCAACATCTATGCCGGCTTGAAGAAAAGTTTCTACAAAAATATTAAATATTTTCCCGCTGGTATTTCGCGCATCATAACCAAGAGCAACTGTTTGAGGTTTAAAAAAGTAAGCAACCGCTTCAGATATCCGGTGAATGCCTTCCATATCCAACTGATCGGGAATAACTGCTCGGATATCATAATTATTAAAAATCTCCGGATTAATTACCATTAAAAATATTTTACACTATTGATTCATCAAGCACATCTGAAAGTTGATCAGCAAAAATAAACTCCAGCTCATTTTTAACTTCTTTGGGGACGTCACGCAAGTCTTTTTTATTTTTTTTGGGTAAAATAACTTTTTTTAGTTCAGACCGGTGAGCCGCCAACACTTTTTCTTTTATCCCGCCGACCTCAAGGACCCTTCCTCGAAGTGTAATTTCTCCGGTCATCCCGACATTGCGCTTGACTTTTTTATTGGTTAATGCGGATACTAAAGCAGTGGCAATCGCTACCCCGGCTGAAGGCCCGTCTTTTGGTACCGCCCCCTCAGGAACATGGATGTGAAAATCATGTTTTTGAGCAAAATTTTCGTTTTCAACACCTAACTTTTCCCAATTACTTCTTACATAAGACAGTGCCGCCTTACACGACTCCTTCATTACATCACCTAACTGGCCGGTTAAAGTCAGCTCTCCTTTACCCGGCATTAAAGCTACCTCAATAAATAGAATTTCCCCGCCTGACTCTGTCCAGGCCAAGCCGGTTGAAACTCCACTTTCATCTTCTTTTTCTTTAATTTGATGACTGAATTTAGGCGGTCCAAGTAGCCGATGGGCAGTTTGAATATTCATATCAGGTTTTATTTTTTTGTCCTCGGCCTTTCTCATTGCAACTTTTCTGCATAATTTAGCAATCATCCTTTCCAAGTTCCGCACACCGGCTTCACGAGTATATTTACCAATCAAATCTTTTATTAATTTATCACTAAGAACTAAATCTTTACTAGATAAGCCGTGCCCGGCAAGCTGTCTCGGAAAAAGATATTTTTTAGCAATGTTTAATTTTTCTTCTTCTGTATATCCGGGAAATCTAATTATTTCCAACCTGTCCTGAAGTGGAGCCGGGATTGTATCGGTAACGTTACCGGTTAAAATAAAGAAAACTTCCGATAAATCATAAGGTACTTCTAAATAATGGTCAGAAAATTCCTTATTTTGCTCCGGGTCCAACGCTTCCAGCAAAGCAGCACTCGGGTCGCCTCTAAAATCGCTGCCAACCTTATCAATTTCGTCAAGCATAAAAACCGGATCTTTTGAACCGGCGTTTTTAATGCCTTGAATTATCCTACCCGGCATCGACCCGACATAAGTTCTCCGGTGACCTCTTATTTCTGCTTCATCACGAATTCCACCTAATGAAATTCTGACAAAATCCCGGTCCAAAGCTTTGGCTATTGATTTACCGATTGAAGTTTTACCTACTCCCGGCGGACCAATAAAACAAATAATATTCGGTGTCCCATTAGAATCCGTTTTTTGTTTTATTTTTTTATTACTTTTATAATTCTTTCTTCTTAGCTTCATTACCGCTAAATGCTCAAGTATTCTTTCTTTTACTTTTTTTAAACCGTAATGATCTTTATCAAGTATTTTTTTGGCTTTTTTAATACTTACTTTTTTTTTGCCTTTTCTTTGCCAGGGCATTTCAACCAAAATTTCAATATATGAACGAATATAACTTGCACCGGGGGCGTAAGGAGACATTTTTGCCAACCGTTCTAATTCTTTATTTGCTTGTTGGCGGACTTTCTTAGGCATGTTTGATTTTTCAATTTTCTTTTTTAATTCTTTAATTTCACTTCGTCCACCGGCATCTACGCCTAACTTTTCTAATTCCCGGTCAATTGCTTTTTTCCTTTCTTCAAGAACTGACTGCTTCATTTTTTTCTCAAACTTATCCTTGGTCTTTCTTTCAATAGAATGATCAAGTTTTAAAACTTTAATCTCGTGGGATAATCTTTCACTGACTAATTTAATTCTTTCTTTAAGCGTTTTTGTTTGAAGAATTCCTTGTTTTTCTTTAACTGAGGCGCTTAAAGCAAAAGAAACTTGATCAGTTAACTGCATTAAATTTACTTTTTCACCGGTACTCAGTTTTTGTAATATTTCAGGATCAAATCCTTTACCAAGATTAAAGGCCTTACGAACCAGCCCTAACATTTGATCAACGACAATCCTAATTTCTTTACGTTCACTAACTTCCGTCTGAAATTGAGAAACAATTACCTCAAGATAAGAAGGGTTATCGACATATTGATCAATATTGGCTCTAGCCAACCCGGTAAAAGCGGCATGAACTGTTCCGTCAACCCTTACAACATGCTCAACACGACAAACTACGCCTACCGAATAAATATCATCCGGATTCGGTTCATCAATTTGAGGATTTTTTTGGGCGGCAATTATAACTAGGTTTTCTTCCTCTTCTTTATCAAAGGCCTCCATTAAGGCATTGACCGACATTGTCCGTCCGAAAATAACCGGAAACTCAACTCCGGGAAAAGGAACCATATTCCGTACCGGAATAAGCGGAAGCTTCTCTTCTTCAATTGTTTTCTTTTCTTTGTTAGGTTTGTTTGGTAATAAAACTGACATATTATTAGCAGTCTAACAAATTATTTGCTAAAAGTAAAGAGTTCAATATTTGACTGCCACTAAGTATGTTAAATAGAAAAAAACAATATGTCAATATACGCTATAATTAACATATGAAAATCGGAAGAGTTGCTGTTGTCGGTCGACCAAACACGGGGAAATCAACCCTTGTTAATGCCATTATCGGCCAGAAAATATCAATAGTTACCAAAAAGCCACAAACAACAAGAAAAATTATTCAAGGTGTCTATTGGGATGAGCGTGGACAAATAATTCTTATGGATACTCCCGGCGTCTTTGCTAAAATTAAAGGCCCAATAAGTAAAAAAATTAATCCACAAGCAAAAAAAAACTTATCCACTTCCGACTTAATTATCTATCTCGTTGATCATACGCGCAAAAGAGGAGATGAAGAAAATAAGGTATTAGGTATAGTTAGAAAAATAGATAAACCAAAAATTATCGCTTTAAATAAAATTGACGTAAAAAAACCGGATTATACTTATCAATATAAATTTTTAGAAGACGAGTTTGACGACTGGATAGAGATATCCGCCCTTCATAAAAATAATCTCGACCAATTAAAAGATTTAATTTTTAAACATCTTCCGGAAGGTAAACCCCTTTTTAATCCTGATAATTATCAGGCCTTTCCGGCAATTAATATCACTCCTAAAGATTTTATCGCCGAAATTATTAGAGAAAAAGCATTTATGGTTCTTTACCAGGAAGTACCTTATCGTCTGACCGTTAACGTAAAACAGATTAAAGATAAAAATACCCTTTATTATATAGAAGCGGAAATTGTAACTATTGACGAACAGTATAAACCGATTATTATCGGCAAAAAAGGACAAACGTTAAAAGAAATTGGCACTCTGGCTAGAAAAGAACTTGAGTTGATAACCAATAAAAAAGTTTACCTTGACCTTAATGTTATCGACAACCCCCATTGGATCAAACGATTGTAACAAGCAAATCAAGCTGATTGTTGACAAATTACGACAGATTTTTATAATAGTATTAACGCAGGCTAAAGCCTGCTAATACACCGTTTATTTCATCGTATTAGCAAACTTTAGTTTGCGTTTATAAACTAACATGTTAAAAGTCAAAAACTTATCTAAACATTTTGGTTCGATTAAAGCAGTCGACAACATAAGTTTTGAATTGAAAAAAGGAGAAGTTATCGGCTTCCTCGGTCCAAACGGCGCCGGAAAAACAACAACAATGCGTCTTCTCACCGGTTTTTTAACTCCGAACAGCGGAGAAGTAACTATTAAAAATAAAAAGCCGAAAAAAGCGCGTTCGATAATCGGGTACTTACCGGAAGAAAACCCGTTATATTTCAATTTTACTCCAATAGAATATCTAACTTTTATTGCTAAAATGCATAAAATAAACTCTAAAAAATTAGAAAAACAAGTTAATTTTGTAGTTGAAAAATGTGGTCTTCAAACTGTTATCAACCAAAAAATTCAAACTTTATCAAGGGGTTACCGCCAAAGAGTCGGACTTGCCGCTGCCCTTATTCACGACCCGGAACTATTAATTATGGATGAACCGACTTCTGGACTGGATCCCAACCAACAAGATGAAATTAAAAATCTAATTCACAGTTTATCTAAAAACAAAGCGGTTATTTTTTCAACTCATATTCTCTCTGAAGCCGAAGCTGTATGCCAACGAGTCATCATAATTCATAAAGGTAAAATTGTTGCGGAAAAAAATATAACCCAGTTAAAAAAAGGTGAATTGGAAAAATTATTTAAACAAAAAACCATAAATGAAAAATAACTTTATCGTTTTACTAATTAAAGAAATTTATCTGAACTATCTAGTTTCACCGCTTGGATTTATATTTGCCGGTCTTTTTTCGACAATTAGCTTATGGTTATTCTTCCAAAACTTTTTCTTAATAAATCAGGCAACCCTGGTTCCACTTTTTGACATAATCCCTTTTCTTTTCCTTTTCTTTCTTCCGGCAATTACGATGAATTTATTTGCTGATGAGAAAAAAAACCGGACATGGGAAATACTTTTAACCCTTCCGGTAAATGAAGCAAAAGTAATTCTGGCCAAATTCTTGTCAAGTTTTATATTTTCACTTTTTAGTATATTTCTAACTACGCCGGCCGTAGTATTAGTATTGATGCTTGGAAATCCGGATATTGGCGTAATCTTATCAGGTTATTTAGGAATAATGCTCATTGCCGGATGTTACTTGTCAACCGGTTTATTTTTTTCAAGCTTAACCGACAATCCAATAATTGCTTTTATTACAAGCATATTTTTTCTACTGATTAATTTTTTTGCCGGTCAACAAATTGTCCTACAACAACTGCCTGAATTTTTAACCACTATAATTTCATCGATAAGTTTAAATTATCATTTTGGTTTTTTAATTAGAGGTCACCTTCCTCTTAACGGACTAATTTTTTATCTTTCCTGGATTGGTATTTTTATCTGGTTAACAATTATTTCACTTAAAAGCCGTGATCATTAATCAAATAAAAAAATTTCGACACACCAAATTATGGGCAGCAACTATCAATATCATTCTGGCCATATTTGTTCTTAATTTAATTTTCCATTTTATTCATTTAAGTATTGACTTGACCGCCGCCGGTATTCACACTTTATCCCCGGCTACAAAAAAAACCTTAAACCAAACTGACGATTTAATCACCATAAAAGCATATATTTCAGACAATCTACCCCCACAGCTTCTACCTTTAAAAGAAACCGTCATTCACACTTTAAACCAGTATGACCGCCAAGGAGGAGTTAACATAAAGTTTGTTGTTAAAAATCCACAAAAAAGTAAAGCGGCGGAAAGCGAAGCCCAATCATTAGGTATACCACCGATCCAGTTTTCAAGTGTTAAAAGTGATCAATATCAAATAGTCAAGGGTTATTTTGGTCTAGCCGTTTCCTATGCCGGAAAAACAGAAATTGTCCCCGCACTGCAGGAAATTAACAATCTTGAATACCGTCTAACAAGTACCATTAAACGGCTTCAAAAAGATAAATTAGATGAAATTGGATTAACTACCGGTTCCGGCGAAGCCAATTTAGACCAAATTTCACTTTTTAACCAAGGAGCTTCAGTTAATTACCGAACCAGACAAGTTGATTTAACCGATGACGAAGTCAAACTTGATAATCTGAAAACATTAGTAATTATCGGCCCCAAAGAAAAGATGGATGAAACTATTCAAAAGAAACTTGATGAATTTTTAATGACCGGAAAAGGCTTGGTACTACTTCTCGACAAAATAAGTATTGACCAAAATTTAATTGGACAACAACTGGAATTAGGCCTAGACGACTGGTTAAAACATTATGGTTTTGAAATTGAAAACAAACTAATACTTGATCCCTCATCGGCGGTAGCTAATTTTCAAACAGGACAAAACAGGTTTATCACTGCCTATCCGTTTTGGGTGAAAACAAAATCGGAAAATGCCAACCAAGAAGTTCCGGTAACTTCAACCATGGAATCAGTTGTTTTTCCTTGGGCTTCACCGGTTAAAATTAACCAAGAAGCAGAGTTCCTTTGGAAAACAACTCCTTCCGCCAAAACAACCGACGAAATAAATAATATTTTTCCCGACCAAGAGTGGAATTTTAAAACCGACACCGGTCAATACACCTTGGCCGGATTAAATCTAAATAAAAAACAAAGCTATTTTAATGAAGACACCTCTGGAAAAATTAAACTGGCGGTAATTAGTGACGCTGACTTTATAACCGACCAATCAGCTTCAGCAAACTCTGAAAATATTAATTTTTTACTTAACTTAATTGATTACTTCAGCCAAGACGAGGACTTAATCGCCATAAGAAGCAAACAAATTACCTCACATCCTTTAAAAGATATCAGTGATCAGCAAAAACAAACTTATAAATACGCCGGTTTAGCAGCCGGACCGGTATTATTATTAATATTAGCCGGGGTAATAAACTGGCAGCGCAAAAAATTTAATTTTTACTGGCAAGAAGAATTAAATGTCTAAATTTTTCAAAGACCCTTTTGCAATTAGTTTGGCAGTATTAATTTTGCTTTTAGGAATTTTCGCCTACTTGAAATTTGAATTAAAAGAAATAAAGCTTATTAAAACCCAATCGGCAAGAAATTTATCCGGCGCAGACAAAATTGAAATTGAATCAGACCAGACAGTCAGAATTGTAAAAAAAAATGGCAATTGGATAATAGAAAGTGAAGATAAAATTAAAGCGGATTCGCAAAAAATAGACGATTTATTAGAAGCGCTCAATAAGCTAGAAAAAAAGGAATTAGTTTCTCAAAACAAAAAACATTTTGAAAACTTTGGTCTTGATAAAAAACAGGCAGTAAAAGTTAAAATATTTGCCAATGATAATCAAATTTTTGAAATTTGGGTTGGTGACCCGGGGCCGTCATTTAACAAAACCTACTTTAAAATTGCTAATGAAGAAAAAGTATATCTTTCCAACCTTAGCTTAAGAGGTAAAATAATCCGGGACTCCTGGGCTGAGCCGACTCCAACTCCTGAAACCGAAAATTCATCGGCCGAACCGGCCCATTAAGCCGGTCTTGGCAAGAATATGTCCTTCCATTTGATCTTCAAGCTGAGCACGGTCTGCACTAGAACTTAAATCAAGCAATGTATCTAAAGCAAACAAGCGAAACATATACCGATGCTCGTCCGAAGGTGGACAAGGACCGCTGTACCCAAATTCACCAAAATCATTCATCCCAACATTTGCTCCCTTCGGTATTGACCGCATGCCAATTGTTTTTACATCAGGAGAAATATTCCACACCAGCCAGTGATTCCATACACCGCCGACGGCATCAGGGTCATCAAAAATAAGAACTAAACTTTCTGTTTCTTTAGGAATATCCAATATTTCTAATCGAGGGTTAATATCAGCGCCAAAACAAGTATATTCTTCCGGAATAATCTCACCATTTTCAAAAGCAGTGCTTGTTAATTTCATTTTCAACTCTTTTCCTGATAAAAGTGCTTCCTGACGAAGAGCATCGTCCTGTCTAAGCTCGCTCATCCGGTTTATCTGAGCCCCAAAACTGCGAATGCCCAAATAAACACTAATTCCCAAAAAAGCTATCAAAAGAACAGTAATTTTCGTGGACATTAAATTCAGTATAACAGAGAAATTTCTTAGAAGTCAAAAGTCAACGCAAATTCAACAATACTGAACTTACTATTGATAAAATAACACTGAAAATTAAACCGCTGAGAAAAGAATTAACGGTAAACTGAGGAACTAATCTATCGACAAAAAGTATTATCACTCCGTTTATCACTAATATAAATAAACCGAAGGTAAAAATATTTATCGGTAAAGTTAGAAAAACTAAAACCGGTTTAACCACAGTATTTAAAACCGCCAAAACCAAAGCAACTAAAACCGCTGTTACAAAATCCTCTACTCTTACTCCCGGAACCGCATAAGAAGCAATAATTACTGAAAAACTTCTAATTAATAGTTTAATAAACAGGTTTAACATACTTTATGTTAACATATTAAAGCGTTTTTTAAAAACCCTTAAAGTTAGATAAGCGCCGACAACTATTCCCAAAAAGTTTAAAAGCAAATTTGATCCCGCTTTTAACAAAAATTCAGTACTAAAATTGTCCAAAGCAATTCCCATAACAGCTATCGGCGGAACCAGAGCAACTGATACGGCAACTCCGGTTAGTTCTTCAGATACATCCGGGCTAAATAAACTAAAAACGGCAGAAGAACCGGCAAGAATTGCAACTAAAAAATAAATAATCGGATTATTACCCATTCTAGAAACTATTGCTACATTTTGAATATTGATATTTAAAATAAACGATAAAATATAACAAATAATAACCCCAAAAAAAAATTCTAAAAATAAATTCCTAACATTGACCAAAAATATTTCTTTATCTTTCCAAATAATTGACGCCGGTAGAATTAAAATCGAGTAAATTAAAGGAGAAATAATCATTGCTCCGACTACTATTGGTACTGAATTAACCGACATTCCCAAAACACAAGTAGATAATCCGGCAAAAGACCGAAAAATAAAATCAACATCGAAATCAGCTTTATCAATTAATGATTGATAGGAACCGTCTAATTTTATCTTTTCTATTATTTTTAATTTATCCCAAAAGGCCATTTTATTAATAATAGCAGAAGAAGAAAAAAGAATTAATTTTTTTCTTTTGGTAAATGTTCGCAAGCAACGCCGTCTTTATCACCGTCTAAACGGTTGACATCTTCATTCGGACCGCCGGCATTGATGAAAAATCTTTGTGCCTCTTCCTGGGTTTCAAAATCGGCGCAATTATAATCGTCGGTAAACTTTCCACCGCTGGTGACAACATTGCCTTCTTTATCCCGCATCACTCGGGCTTCTTCCCATGATGAACCGGACAATAATTTGCCAATATCTCAGTCGGTATTTGATGCCTCAAGACCGAATGCCCCGAATAATAAGGCCAAGATTGCAATTAAAATCGGCTTAATAAACTTTTTTGTTTTGCCGCTTAAATTTTCCAATGGTTTAAATTTAGGTACAGCCATATTTTTACCAGGCAGAATATAACATATAAACTACTATTAAAATCAATACCGTTATCAACACAAGCCGGACTTTTTTATTCTTAATTAAATCATTCATAAATTAATATTAGACTAAAAACCACAAAAAATCAAAAAATAAAAAAACATCTTATTCTCTTAACCTGTTTGATAAAAATTTAGATACTATCCTTTTTGCCGAAGATAAATCTCGGTAGGTTTTCAAATAAAAGTTATCGTTATTTACTCCTCTAATCATAAAAGATAATTTATCAAGCATTCCATCTTTAACTAAACAAAGTATTGGAATTGGAGTTAAACCTCTTTCTTCTTTTAATATCGCCCTTTCAATTTCCATGCCTACTCCATGACTTGGTGAATTAACCACAGCCACCATACAATCTGCCTCATCAACCCAATTCATATCAGTTTTTCTAATAAGATCCCAAGGTTTAGGATGGTTTTTAACTTCTTTAATAGTTTTACCAATATTTTTAGCCATCACTTTATCTCTATCTTCTGATGTTTTAGCAGCAACATGTTCACTCAAGACACGCGCTCCGCTTTTAATCATAAACTGAACCACTTCATAAGGAAAATCAAGATCATCCTCCGGCATACCTTTTACGGATCCTGAATAGTATACTTTTATTTCCTTAAATGGCAATTTATTATTATTTAATGAATCCTTAATCATAATTTATTGTAGCATTAAAATCCGTCATGCAAGCCAGTCTAAACCCCTTAATATCAGTAAACCTTAAGATAAATTAACCTTAGAGGTTAAATATTACCTGAACCTTTAGTTGGTTTTTGAAAAAAAAGAAAAGAGTTTTGATAAGATATAATTAATTATGGATAAAAAAATAACTTTTAAACGTTTTTTATTAAAAATTTTAATTTCTTCAGTTTTAGTTTTTGGGCTTTTTATTATTTTTTATTACCTTATCGGCCGGCTTTATATTCTAAGATTTAACCTCCAAATTGGGCCAAAAGGCAATATACTCTTTTCTCCGCCTCAAATTTTTAATTTTTTTATTATAAATGGAGTCGTCACTATCCTTTGTCTTTTTTTTATTACAGCTTTAATTTTATGTGAATTAGGTGAAAAGAAATTTCAAGGCAAGACAACAAAAATAAAACTTTCTTTAAATCGATTTCGGTTTATACCAACTGCTTATTTTTTTGCTTTTTTAGGTGGATTATTATTTACTTATTTTATCTGGAATAATCCACAAAAGTTATTTCCTGTTTTAAGCGAAGACAAAATTTTAAACTTAGTCAACGAATATAGGTTTAGTCAAAAAGAAAAACAACCATTAACCGAATCCGAATTTACTTGTCAAATGGCGGAAGAAAAGCTTAATCAATTATCAAAGTCTAAAACCTACTCTTTTGATATCGGAGGAAGTGATCAATTCCTAGAAATAGAAAACAACCAAGATGAATTTTATGCTTTTAACTATATAAAGAATGTAGCAAATGAAAATCAAGTCTTATTTTGGTGGCAGCATTCTCTTGATCAAAATGACATTATTGTTACCACTAATTATGAAGGAAAAGAAATAACTAAAGGGTGTGTAAAAACTATTTATCAACCTAACTTTTCTTTAACTGTAATCGTTGTTTCTTCAATATAAGCCAAGCATATAACAAAAATCCAAAGCTCAAAAACAATTCGCCTACTTCTTGATCTTTCCAATAAATAAACCTAAAATCGCGCCTAATATCAACAATCCAAACAGCAAAATATATAAAGGCAGTTAAAAGAAAGTAAAAACTTAATTGCCATGGTGGTATAAATTGACGCAAAATTTTGGTCTTTTTTAAAAAATTTCTGGGTATTATAATCCATGCACCACCGCCAACTAGACCAATTAAAATGTAAAGATAATGTAATAATTTATGAATGAAATCAATATTATGGATGGTTAATTCATTCTGAGAGTTTCTGGCCGCTAATTGACTAGGTGTTTCAAATCCTAAAATTCTCTGCCCCCAACTAATTTCTTCTCCGGCAATAAAAAATAATCCTAAAAAGGCAATAAAAAAGAAAAATGAAAATAATTTGTTATTTTTAATCTCTTTAATTGCCAATTTTAAAAAAATAAAAGAGGAAAGAAGAAAAGCAACAACTTGCAAATTTTCAACAATTCTATCTTCCTGAATATAATAATTATATATATCAGTATAAAAAATTTTTAAACTTAAAAAAAATAAAAATAAAACTATTGGTAAAAAATAAGTTATTCTTTTTCTCATTAAACAATTTTAATTTAACACATTTAATAAAATCCCTTCCCTCTAACCTTACCTGCCGGGCGTATATTCCCCGCTATTGCAAGGTTAAACTTTCTGTTGCCGGGCGTGGATTCGAACCACGATTAACACGTTCAGAGCGTGCCGTCCTACCATTGAACGACCCGGCATTCACCGAGGCAAGCCCGGCATTAACCACATCTAAACCAACTTTATTTTACCAAAAATTTTTTAAAGAACGCCGTCCTACCCGCCTCGACTCGCCAAAAGCAAGTCTCCGGCGAGGCGGGCCATTAGACGACCCGGCATTCACCGAGGCAAGCCCGGCAATACTCCTATTTTATCATTTTAGCTTCTGAGTCAAAAGACCATCTCGAAATGCGCGATCGAGCAATAGGAGAATTACTTCTTAGCTTGGGCGGCGTAGTTGAAGGGACGAAAATAGTTTTGCCAAAGTTTAGCGGAAGACGCGTAAATATTTTCACCATAAAAATAATCAACCAAAACTTCATATAACCTGGTTAACTCTTTTAGTTGCGAATAATTTTCATATTCATTAATGGTGAAATACAATAGCTCCAACGCACGCTCAGCCGCTTTTTCGCTGTAATCATCGTCTCCTTTATTTTTCCAATTAATTGCCCGCTCAACTTCACTTCCAACGTTAGCCATTTGCTCATACAAGTTAAAATTAGCCCAGCGATTTGCTATAGTTTGGTGCTGAAAAATCATCTTTTTACCAACTTATTAACAACCTGAATAATTTTTTGTCTTGTTTTTTCATCTTCAACGCCTCGAGTTTGATTGCCAAAATACGGCCGAAGATTAATCATTGAATCAAACTCAATCCAATCCTTTTTCTTTTCCGGATATAAATTTATTCCCCAAAGATCATCTTGACTGGAACCTTTTTCCAAAAGCAAAGCTTCCTGATCGGAATGAAGATCAGCATCAACTACCATAATTTCTTTTTTTATATCGACAACCGCTTTAACAAGATTACCAAATCTATTTTCGGCTAATTTTATTAGTTCTTCAATAGTAATTCCGGTCCTCACTATTTTCATAACATAGTTTAACACAGATTGATTACCAAAGGTGTAAGTAGTAAATCACCTCTAAGGTGTTATTTAGGTTTACAAAAAAATACGGGGGTGGTAAAATAAGATTGCCCGGTCTTAAGAGCGAGGTGGAACCACCTGTTCCCATTCCGAACACAGAAGTGAAACTCCTCAGCGCTGACGATAGTCTATCGGCAACGGTACGCGAAAATAGGTCAAGGCCGGGCACCTTTAAAAATTCTCAATTTTCAATTTTCAATTTTGCAATAGCGGCATCAATTCTTCGAAGCGTTTCTTTCCGGCCGATTAACTTCAACGAAGGCAATATCGGCGGAGTTACTTTTTTTGCGCAAACCGCCACCCGGAAAACCATAAAAAAGTTTCCTGTATTCCAGTTATTGTCTTTGATCAAGGCCATCAAATCGTCTTGCAAAGTTTCAGTCTTATCAATCCCTTTTTTCTTAATCACTTCTTTTATCCCCTCCAGCATCTTCCGTGCTTCATCTTTATTTAATTTTTTAGGAGTCAAAAGGTCAGGTGAATACTCCGGATAAATCCAAATAAATTCCAACATATCTTTCGCATCCGACAATCTTTTTATCCGGTCCTTAATTAAAGGTACAGCTTGGCTTAATTGATTGCCAGTCATTTCAGGCAGATAATCGGATAATAACTTTGCTAATTCCGAATCGGATTTATTACGAATATAGACCCCGTTCATCCATTCCAGTTTTTGAATATCAAAAACCGGGGCAACCGGAGCAACATCTTTTAAATCAAAAACCTTAATAAACTCGTCCATAGAAAAAATTTCCTTTTCTTTTGGATGTGTCCACCCAAGCTGGCCGAGGAAATTAAGTATTGCCTCTGGCAAAAATCCTTGATCTCGATACCAAGATAATGAAGTATGTCCGCTCCTCTTACTTAGTTTTCCGCCTTCAGGATCAAGAAGAACTGGAGTGTGTAATATTTCCGGTATTTGCCAATCAAAATATTGATACAAGAGGATGTGTTTAGGCGATGACGGGAGCCATTCTTGGCCTCGGACAACATGACTAATTTTCATTAAATGGTCATCAACAACAACGGCTAAATGATAAGTCGGATAGCCGTCAGATTTAAGTAATATCTGGTCATCAATTAAATTAGAATCAAACTTTACCTCACCTCTAATCAAATCATTAACTCTGATTGTCTGGTCATCAGGAATCTTCATTCGAATAACAGCTGTTTCTCCATCTGCAATTCTTTTTTTTGCTTCTTTAATTGGTATATCTCGACAATGGCGATCGTACATTGGCGGTTGACCTGCTTGTTTTTGCTTTTGACGAATTCTCTCTAACCGTTCTTTGGAACAAAAACAATAATAGGCTTTACCTTGGGAAAGAAGTTCTTCGGCGTGTTTTTGATAAATATCCAATCTGTCCGATTGCAGAATCGGCTCGTCATCAAACTTAATTCCAACCCATTCAAGACCACTGATAATAGTGTTAACTGCTCCTTCAACATATCGATCTCGATCGGTATCTTCTATTCTTAAAAAAAACTGACCTCCATGTTTTTTAGCGAAAGCATAATCAAGCAAAGCGCTGTAAACTGAACCAATATGAATTTCGCCGGTCGGACTTGGAGCAAATCTAGTTCTTACATTAGACATATTTGAATTTTAACATAGACCACTGCTATACTGAATTATATATGTCACAACTGACTATCACGTCATATTATGTAAGAAGAGGAATTAAGCTAGGCTTCATCGGCTTACTATCATTTATTATTCTAAGGACCGGGTTTGGGGTTTTTATGGCTTACTGGAGAAATCTCCATCCACCCGAGCAACCACCACCGGAAGCGGCTTACGGGAAACTTCCCGATATTAATTTCCCTGATCAAAAAACTAGTATTCCGGTAAATTTTCAGTTAGAAACCGTGGAAGGGGGGCTACCGACTAATTTCAGCGACCGGACTAAAGTAATTTACTTAACCAAATTTGGAGGAAAATTCAGAAAACTTGATGACGCCCAAGAAATTGCCAAAAAACTCAAATTAAATACAAAGGAAGAAAAACTTACGGAAAACCTTTATAGATTTTCCAACCCGACAGCAAAAGTTGAACTTGAAATAAATGTTTTGTCACAAAATTTTATTTATGCTTATGACTATATTCATGACCAAACGCTTATTAATCCCCCACCATTGCCAAATCCAGCTGATGCGGCAAAAATCGCCCAACGTTTTTTAAAACAGATTGGAAAATTAACTCCAGAATTGGAAGAAGGCAAAAATGAAGTGAGCTACTGGAATATTAAAGGAGAAAAGCTTGTCCCGGCAATTTCCGCTTCCGAAGCTGACTTCATCCGGGTAAATTTATTTAGAAAAGATGTTGACGGCGAAAAACCAATTATGCCGCCCACTTATCCGGAATCACTAGTATCACTGTTAATAACCAGCCGAAGAATCCAAAACCAGCAGGTAGTTGAGGCCAAATACACTCATTTTGAAAGTGACAGACAAGAATTTTCCGATTATCCAATTTTACCAATTGAAACAGCTTGGGAAGAAGTACAAAACGGTAATTATTTCTTGGCTTCATTTAACGGAAACTCACAAAACGGAGTTAAAATAAGAAAAATCCGTCTTGGTTACTATGACCCTTCTCAGCCAACAAGTTTTTTACAGCCGGTATATATATTTGAAGGTGATGAAAATTTTGTCGGCTATTATCCGGCTATTCCACCTGAATGGAAAGAATGAATGCAGGCACAAGGCCTATTATCCCTATGATTTCAACCAATTTATTAATTGCTCTGTTTCCCCAAAACGGTCTTCACTACCTAAAATAACGGTTATAAACTGATGATCATTGATTTCAATCAAACCAACAAAACATTCTCCGGATTGAGGGGTCCAGCCGGTTTTTATACCTTTTATTTCCTCATATTTTATTAAAAGCTCATTAGTTGTTTCCAGTTGGTGTTCTATTTCACCCGTAATATCAGTAACCACCATTTCTTTTTTTCTTATTGCCTGTTCAAAAACTTTATTATTCAAAGCGAACCTGGCTAGATGAGCCAAATCAAAAGAAGTTGAATAATGATTATAATCTTCTTCACCTGAAAAGTTCACAAAATGAGTATTCTTAAGCCCTAATTGTTCAACAAATTTATTCATTCTAAGAATAAATTTACTAACCCGCTCTCTTGACTGTCCAGCTAAAACAAAAGCCGCGTCATTAGCTGAATGAACCAATAAACCATAAATTAAATTTTTAATTGTAATTTTTTCACCTTCCTGTAAACCCATATTTCTCCCGATTGGATATTCATGTTCAATTTCAATCGTTTCTCCTAAAGGGTAAGTTTCTAAGGCGCTTATTGCCGTTGCCATTTTAGTAATTGAGGCAGGATGCAAACGTTGATAAATTTCTTTGCCAACTAGGACTGTTCCTGTTTTAACATCCATTATCAAATAAGACTGAGCGGTTAGCTGGAGAACTTCTGTTTTAGAGTCCGTATAATCAGGCAGAGGCCGCACATAAAAATCATCGGATAAGCTTCTAGTCCGATAAATATCTAAGCGAACTGCAATAAAAAAAACAAATAAAAATAATAAACCAAGCCAAGCTAAAAAAATTCTAAAAATCTTCATAAATTTATATTTTTAGTCAGAACGAAGTTTAATCCCCAATTCTTTTAATTGTTCAGGGTTTACTTTGCTGGGTGCATCCATAACAGCAGTTTTCCCGGAAGAAGTTTGAGGAAAAGCAACAACTTCCTTAAGTGACGCTTCGTTCTCTAATACCATTATTAATCTTTCTACCCCACATGCAATACCCCCGTGAGGCGGAGTCCCATATTCAAAGGCCTCCAACATATGGCTAAACTGTTCTTCTATTTCATCTTTAGAATATCCCAAAACTTCAAAAACCTTAGACAGTATTTGCGGCTCATTAGCTCTTATACTTCCACCGCCAACTTCAAAACCATTACAGACTAAGTCATATTGTGTTGTTAAAATATTTTCAATTTCGCCGTTTAATAATTTTTGTTTATGTTCCGGTATCGGGTCGGAAAAAGGATTATGAGTAAAGGTCCAACCGCCGTTTTTCTTTTCAAAAAAAGGAAAATCTTTCACCCAGGCAAAAGCAAGCGTTCCGTCTTTTTTTTCTTTGTCAGAACGTAAATCAAATTTATCAGCCCCAAACTTTTTAATTGCTTCCTGATAAGTAAAGACCGGAAATGGCATTTCTTTTATTTTTGCACCCATTTGTTTGAAAACATCAATAAACATCTTTTCAACTAAACCCATTACATCTTTCTGTTCAACAAAAGACATTTCAATATCTATCTGAGAATGTTCAAACCCGCGGTCCGCTCTTAAATCCTCATCCCTTAAACACCGAGCAATCTGGAAATAACGTTCAAAGCCAGCTGACATCAAGAGTTGTTTGTATTGTTGTGGAGATTGGGGTAAAGCATAAAATTTGCCCGGTTGAAGTCGAGAAGGAACTAAAAAGTCCCTTGCTCCTTCCGGAGTTGATTTTGTCAACAGCGGTGTTTCAATTTCGGTAAAATCATTTTTAAAAAGGAACTGTCGGCAAAGATTAATAAATCGGCTCCTGTCTCTTAAATTCCTCTGCATTCTTTTTCTACGTAAATCAAGATAGCGATATTTTAACCGCACCCGCTCATCCAGTTCTAAGCCGGGTGAAGTTATATCAAACGGAGGAGTTTTAGATTCGGCTAATACCTCAACATCGTCAACTTTTACTTCTACTTTTCCAGTCTCCAGTTTATTGTTAAAATATTTTTCATCTCTCAAAGCAACTTTTCCATTTACCTTAATTACCGATTCTTTAGCTAATTCTGCTAATTCCTCATTTCCTACTAATTGAACTATTCCCGAGCGGTCGCGGAGGTCAATAAAAACTACGTTCCCATGCTCACGGATACTGTTTACCCAACCATAAAGCAAAACTTCCTCATCAATTTTATCCGGTGCTTGAAGAGCTAAAGTTCTTTCCATGAATATTATTTTAGCATAACTCAATGTCCTTTATTTTCAACTGCAGGATTTCTTTACCGTTCCAGCGGTTAAGATTAAAGTTAAAAATCAAATTCACCAAATCGCCGGAATTTATTTTCTCACTCCACTCCCCCCAGCCGAAACCAATTGCCTCAGCCAAGTCTGCCGGAACTTGTTCAATTTTAGGTGTTTCGGGATCATCCAGAAAAAGTTTTAAATGCTTGGAGTTACTGCCTATTCTTCTTATTTCTTGTACTTTTGCTTTTTTTAGCATAAATGACGGCTGGGGATTACCGACTCCAAAAGGTGAAAGCTTTTGAACAAGACTATAAAAGCGCTTATTAATTAAAGAAAAATCAATTTCAAAATCATATTCCTTTTTGGCAATTAAATCTGTTTTTTTGATTTCTTTACTAGAAATATTCTGAAGCTTCTTAAATAATTTATTTAAATTTTTTGTTTCTAATGAAAATCCTGCCGCCATCGGATGGCCGCCAACATCAATCAACAAATCTTTTGCTTGACGAATAATTCCAACAATATCAACCCCGGGTATTGACCGGGCAGAACCTTTTGATATTTCCTCTCCCTGTGAAACAACAATCGCCGGTTGATAAAATTTTTCGGTTAACTTGCCGGCAATTAATCCAATTATACCGGGATGAAAATCTGAACCGGATACCAAAATTATTCCGTCTTTTTTAGATAAAATTTCTTCAGCTAAATCAACACCGAATTCTGTCATTTCCTGACGTTGTTTATTCAAATTATCTAAAGTTCGAGCTATTTCTAAACCACGACTTTGGTTTTTAGTACACAAAAGACGTAAACTACCCATTGGATCATCTATCCTTCCGGAAGCATTCAACCGAGGTCCGATAATAAAAGAAATTTGCCACGGTAGTAATTCTTCATTCTTCTCCAAACCGGCAATTTTTTTTAAAGCGTTGATGCCGGGCCGATTTGTCCGGCTTAACTCCCGCAAACCAAACTTAACAAAACTTCTATTAATTCCGGTAACCGGCAGCAAATCACCGATTGTTCCCAAAGCAACCAAGTCGGTTGATTGATAGCCAAACCGACGGGCCAAAAACCAGGCCACTCCGCAGCCGGCTATTTCAGTTGAATGGATAATTGCATCCGCTTCTAACTGCTGGCTGCCAACTAAATGATGATCGGTTATAATTACTTTTAAACCATTCTTTCGGGCATATTCAACTGCACCGTAAGCAACAATACCGTTATCAACAGTAATTATTAAAGATAAATCCGGATGTTCATTAATTAATTGTTTAATTACTGACTTTTTTAAACCGTACCCGGTTTTCCGATTAGGAATATAAGGTAAGACATTATAACCGGATTTCCATAACGCTTCCCAAAGAACAGCCGCTGCACTTAAGCCGTCAATATCATAATCTCCGTAGATAATTATCTTTTTCTTTTTTCCAACTTGTTTAATTATGTCAACTGCCTTATTCAATTCTTTATCATTAATACCAACCTCTTCCAATTTTAATTCCGGTGGTCGGCACGGCTTGAGAAAACCTGGAATATTACTTTTTGATATACCGCGGTTAGCGGTTAATATCCGTAAAATTTTACTAGGGCTATCGCTTTTAGTTAGCTTTTTAGGGTAATTTGGTGTCCATTTTTTTTTCATTGGTATAATAGATTAGTTTAGCATGACTAAAAATAATTTAATCAAATACAAACAAGGGGACAAGGTAGACTTACCCGACAAAGTTAAGGAACTAATCAAAATATTTCATAAAAATAAATTCGAAATATATATTGTCGGCGGAACGAGCAGAGGTATTTTAACCGGATATCCAATTGCCGACTGGGATTTTGCCACTAACGCTCTTCCTTCTCAAATGCAACAATTATTTCCCAAAAATCATTTTTATAATAATCAATTCGGAACAGTAAGCATAGTCATGGGAAAACAAAAAAAAGATATTTTTGAAGTAACTACTTTCAGAACCGAAAAAGAATATCAGGATTTTCGCAGACCGGAAAGTGTTGTATGGGGCAAATCAATAGAAGAAGATTTGTCCCGCCGAGATTTTACTATAAATGCAATCGCCTTAAAGTTCAAAGTGCAAAATGAAAAGTGCAAAATCGAGAAACTAATTGACCCCTACAGCGGTATAGAAGATTTAGAGAATAGAATTATTAAAGCGGTTGGCGACCCGGATAAAAGATTCAATGAAGACGCTTTACGCTTATTAAGAGCTGTAAGAATAGCTACTCAACTTGGTTTTACCATTGAAAATAAAACTTTCCAGTCAATCAAAAAAAATGCCGGTTTAATCAACAAAATTGCCTGGGAAAGAATTAGAGATGAATTTTTAAAGTTATTATCCAGCGACCACCCGGCCGACGGAATTATTCTTCTTCATAACACTGAACTGCTTAACCATATTATGCCGGAATTAATCAAAGGAAAAGGACTAGACCAACCAAAACACCACATCAGCACGGTTTGGAGACACTGCATCGACTGTTTAAGATACTGCCCCTCTGCTGACCCAATCGTCCGTCTAGCCGCTCTCCTTCATGATATCGGAAAACCGGTAACTGCAAAAGGTGAAGGCGACGAGCGTACTTTTTACAACCACGAAGTGGTTGGAGCAGCAATTGCAAAAGAGATCGGAAAACGCTTACGTTTATCAAATGATCAAGTAGATAAGCTTTGGCGGTTGGTACGTTGGCATCAATTTGCCCCTAATGAGGAATTATCCGACTCTGCAATCAGAAGATTCATCAGGAGAGTCGGGAAAGATAATCTCAACGATATTCTTGACATCCGTACTGGCGACCGGCTAGGATCCGGAGTTCCGGCTACTTCATGGCGGACGGAGTTATTCAAAAAAAGATTAAAAGAAGTTCAAAAAAGACCGTTTTCAGTCAAAGATTTAAAAGTCAACGGTAATGACGTAATGAAGGTTTTAAATATTCCTCCGGGACCGGAAGTCGGTCAAATTTTGGAAGCACTATTTGAAGAAGTAAAAGACAAAAAAGACAAAAACAACCGTGATTATCTTATTTCTCAAATCCCAGAAGTTGCAGAAAAGTTAGGGATTAAATAGTTTATAAAAAATCTCTTATAACTTGATTATGAACTTCCCAGCCGATATTGGGCAAGTTGTCAATATCAAACCAACAGATATCTGAATTTTCATCCTCGTCTGTTGATAATCTTCCATCCTTAACATCGACTTGATAACAAAACACAATATGCCCCATTGCCCGCGGATCATCTTTGCATTGATAAATTTTCAGTAATTTGGTTTTCTTAATATCCAGACCGGTTTCTTCCTTAACTTCTCGAGCTAACGCTTCTTCAGGGTGCTCAGCAAAATCAATAAAACCAGCCGGAAACATCCACGTATTTTTATAAGGTTTTCTGGCACGCTTAACCATTAAAACCTTATCTTTCTTAACAATTAAAGCCAAAACAGAACTTGCAACACGAGGATAATAAATCCAGTTACAATCAGGACACCATTTTCTTTCCTTATTTTCTTGGATTTTTATTTCTAAATCCTTTTTACAAAACGGACAATATTGATAATCGGGCTCTTTAATCTTCACAAAACTAGATAATTATACACAAAATTAAATTAAGAAAAGTAAGTATAAAAACAAGTATTAAATATAACACTTCCCGAAATGCGCGAACGCACAATACGAGAAAGGAAATTCAAAGAATAGATGCTTGTATTTTTTTAGCTTCTTTCCACAAATTACTTCTAATAAACTTATCATCAAAAAATTCTGCCGGTAATCCTCTATCAGCCAAAATTAAATCCGGAAAATCATTTAATAATTTTGTTATTGACGCTTGATTTCGAGTTTTTAGGGCTGATTTTATTGAACTAATATAATTATTATATCTATTTTCTACTTCGTGAGGCCTAAATAATGACTTTATAACCTCTTGGTCTTTTTCTTTAAACAAACTTGTTGACCGGAAACAAAATACATTTGGATAGAATTCACTAAAAAGATTTTGCAAATATTCTTCAACATCATTAATTGTTATCCATACTGATCTATGCATTTGAACAAAACCTAATTTTTCCAGTAAATTCTTAATATTACGCCGGGCACTCTTTTGATTTTCAGGAACGTCATAGGTAACTATTGTCCAATTTCCATCCCATTTTTTAGGTGCAATGAAAAAACGAAATTTTAAATTAAATAAGTTCCACCACCATTTTGTATCTAAATTAAGATTAATTTTATTGTTATTCGTAACATTAAATACATTTTCTTTTTTCAGGCGATAAAAAGAAGATATTTCTGAAGCTTTTCTATTCTTAATTTTTTCCAAATATTCATTAAAAAGTTCAAATGGATAATTATAGATAGGTTTTCTATTACCTCTGCAAAAATCACGACCGTGAATATTTATATCAATTAATAGAAGTAGGCCAAGAATAATTGTATCTTTAAAGCAAATTGAAGAATACCAGCGAGGAGTTTTAATTTCACTCATTATTTATTATATTAGTACCATAACCAAAAATCCAATTCACGCATTGCGCGATCGCGCAATACAAGAAAGGGGGTTTTTACGTAAGCATTTTTTGTTCGTCGCCAATAATCATGATCCTGCTTTGAAGTAAAATCTGAGTTAGAAAGGGATCACGATTTTTTTTCCGGTATTTAAACTCATCTAAATCCATAACCGTGTAATTAATTTCTCTGCCTCGAAATTCTTCTTCTTTTCTAACCAAACTGCCCAATTCCGGCAAAACTACCTGACCAACTACTAAAACTTCGATTTCATCTTCTTCAGGCTTCATATTCCGACCAAATTTACCTGAAAAAACAACATACTTGATTTGGCCGATCTTTTTTTCATTATCAATTATATCCCGGCCAAGTCCTCTTGTTTTCATAATAATTGACAAAACATCTTGATAAAAAATAAATTCCTGGTTAACCCAATAGTAACGTTTATTTCCTCGCCATTCACTTTCTAATACACCTGCTTGATCTAGGTTTTTTAATTCCCTCCGAATAGAATTTAATTTTTCGCCGGTCATTCTGGTCAACTGCCTAATATAAAACATTTCATTCGGCTGAAAATAAAGCTCCTGTAGAAGTTTTATCCTGGATTCGGAAACAATAAGTTTTTTTAGAGAATTAATTGGCTTCATAATCTACTTTATTTCCAAGAGGCAGGACTTCAATCCAAATTTGACCGCGATTAAATTCAATCTCATTATTATCGGCGTCAGTATATATTGTTCTTGACTGACGTGAATCTTTTGACCAATTTCCTTCTATTACTCCTCCATCCTGAAAAATTAAGGCCCTACCGCTGTCAATAGTTTCATAAACCAAATGTTTGTGCTTATCAACCGGACCAATTTCTTTCGTAAATTGGATAACAACAACCTTGCTTTTCAGCTGTTCACCAGTTAAAAATTCTTCGTGGTTTTCTCCTCCGTTAACTCTTAGATAAGAATTATCTTCCGGATTATATTTCCAGGTAACCTGATAAGCGCTGTAACCCTCCCAAAAATTAAAACTTATTTCTTCTACTTCGGCGTCGGCTGGAGAATCTTCTTTAAATTTCCACATACGGAAGTCTTCCTGCCAGCTATTTGTAAATCCCCTATTTTCAGCTACATCCCATAAATTTTCAGAATCACAATACATTGTATGCTCAGTTGCTTTGGCTACACCGGTTCGTTCCGGTTCACGTCTGCATTGCTGATACGATAAAGAAAATTGGTTTAAATCACTGTGATGGTCTGAATTTTGCCATCCGTATTGTACTATTTGCTCAAGGGCCTGAGCACGAGAATCAGTTGTGCATACGCCACCCTCTTCACTGCAATGGGCTCCTCCAACATGCACATACAAAGGATAATCACCATATTCAGAAGCCCAGTCAAGATAATACGTTCTAGCTGACCTGACCGGACCTAGATCGTATTCTCTTTGATAGGGTTCTGTTGCCTGACAATAATAAACTCCCATCAGCCGAGTAATACCGCCTTCGGCAACCGCCTCATAAATAACATCTGCTCTTGACAACCCGGATTGGGGACGTGATTCCTGGTGATTCTCAATCATTACTAACAAAGGTCGTCTATTTTCCCAAATCTGTTTTTGTTCTTCCGTATATTTAAGACCGTTTATTGGACACTCAGCAGTTCTCGGACCTTGAAATGAACCTGTTTGCCCAGTTTGAGATTCATCTTCATCAACAATCGGTGAAGCCACCGGTAAAGCACTTTTAGTTTTTGAAAAAACTCCAAAACTAATACCGGTAGTTACTAAATATAATCCGAGGCCAATTAAAATTATTTTAATATTTTTATTCATTTTTTCTTTTTAGTTGCTTCCTTTATTGCCTTTTTTTCTTCATCGGATAATTTGACTTTATCATCTCCGACTAATTTTGTATAGATTCTCGTTGCTTGACGGCCGTGCAAACTAGTTAATACTATACCTTGATTATTCTCATCTAGCAAGGCCAAAGAAAAGCTTTGTTCACCACCGAGCTCGGAAAAAGGATTAAATTTGACTAAACTGGCTTTTTGAAAATAAAACTGACTTTGGTCATTAAGACGATCTAAACTGATTTGTAGATTCTCGATATTCTTATTTATCTTTTTAAGTTTAGACGGTTTAATATCCTTATTAACCCGTCGAATTTCCCTTGCTATCCGCCATAAAAGATAAGACAAACTTAAATTCCAAGCTCCAAGAACAATCAAAAAAACTTCAGTTTCCACCTTAAACTGATTCTACTATTATTAACACTTTCATGTCAATATTTAACTGACGCTTGCAATCTATACCTGGAATATGATATATTGTGCCTGTTACAAGCTCCTGCCTTGAAGAAAGGAGGTGAAGGAAAAAATGAACTTTTACTGTGTTAAGTGTCGAGAAAAAAGAGAAGTCGAAGACTTCAATGTTGAACATGGAACAGCAAAAAATGGACGGCCTTATGTTAAAGCCGAATGTCCTACTTGTGGTACAAAGATGTTTAAATTTGTCAAAGCTGAGTAAACAGGCAAAACATGTTATAATAGAACATAACAGGGTGAGATAGTTTACCCCGATGTTACATTGGGGAGGAAAGTCCAGACTCAAGAAGGCAGGGAAGAGATAGGGCCACAGAGACGAG
>CAYXSV010000033.1:0-16467 GCA_964468355.1 uncultured Gammaproteobacteria bacterium | reverse complement strand
CTTCTTCAATACGGCTAATTTCTTCAACTATCTTGTTACTCATCCAACTGAAGATTAAGCTCTACACCCGGAGGATAAAAAAGGTTATCGTCATAATTATTTTCTTCCAATAATTGACGGGTTTCATTTAACTCTTGTCTTATTTTTTCGGCTTGGGTTTCTTCTTCATCATCCACTGTCGGTGACGGCATTAACTCCGGCGTAGGAGTGACTTCAATTTTTGTTGGTTGTTGATTATTAGAATTATAAAAATAAATAAAAAATAGGGTTAAAGTTATAAATAATACGACGCCTATGCCTACCAATAACTTGATTTTTTTATCGGGTTTATTTTTAGTTTCTTCTTCTTGAGATAAAACTGATATGTCAATATTTTGTACGTTCATTCAACCTGCCTTTTTAAAACTTCGTCAAGATAATCAAGAGCAATATTTAATTCTCTTTGACTATTATTTAAATATTCTACAGCTTTATTCCAGGCCTTTTCCATATCTCCGGGCTTTCTTATTCTTGCCTCTTCTAAAACTAGACCGGCATTTTGGTGATAGTTTTCTGCATTGGTTAATTTTAATTCTACTTCATCAACCCAATCAGTATTTTCAGTTATTAGTTTGAGTTTAACTTTCATCAACTGCACTCTGTCAATTACTTTTTGTTGATTATCAACGGCATAAATATAAAGTTGGTTAAAAATATCCTGTTCAAACTCAGTATATACCTCAACCAAATTATTGCTTTCCTGATAAGCCGTTTCTAAATCTTGAACGTTGTTAATTAATTCTTCGTCTTTATTAAGCCAAATTTGCCAATCTCTCAGCTTATTAATGCCGGCCGGTTCCAAGTTCAGCTCAATTGCGTTAATAAGAAATTCCAAATAATTATGTAAAAGCTTATTTCTAGAGTAGAGTAAAGTTTTTAAATTACGGAAAAGAATTTTTTTTCTTTCTAAAGTACGTTGCTTAAGATAAGCATCCTTTGATGACAAATAATTTCGATAGGATTCACTGTATATATCTCTACTCAAGATATAGCTAGACTCTAGTTCAGGACTTTGGCTGTAAATATCCAAATTCAAGAAAAGAAATTTGAAAGCTAATATTAATATTATTATTATTAGATATTTTTTTTGTTTCATTTTTAAGTGCCGCAGGTGGGAGTCGAACCCACACTCTGCCTACGCAGAACACGGTCCTAAGCCGTGCCTGTCTGCCAATTCCAGCACTGCGGCCAAAAATTTCTCAGTCTGCCAGTTCCCCGCCCGCAACGCCTTGCTTGCATGACGGGCGCGACAGCACTGCGGCTTATTCTTAATTACAGTCTAGCATAGATCAAAAAAAAATCCCAGAGTGTACTTCTTGCGAAGACACCCCAGGACATAGTATTAATATAACAAATATATATATTGTTGTCAAGCGGAGGCCTTCTTTGCTAAAACAAAAATACTTGGACCAAAATTTAATTTCCCTAAAGGCCTTTGGCATATTTTTTCTAAAGATATTAAAATATTATCGGGCATTATTTTTTTTATCATCGGAGACCTAAGATTAGAAACTGATAATTTATTTTTTGGTTGAAAGCCAATTTCTCGTAGTTTATTTTCTATCCATAACGGATGGTAGTTCTTGAAAGGAAGTATTGACTTTTGTTGACTAATATCTACGGGCTCTAAAGATTGTGCCTTTTCTTTAAAAAACATCTTTGATTTAAAATGGCGTTTGTTGGCAAATTCCAAAATAAACCAACCGCCCGGCTTTAAAACCCTGAAAATTTCTTGAAAAACTGTGGTCGGCTTAAAAAGATGATGTATAACCCTAACCAATAAAACCACATCAAAACTACGGTCCCTAAAGGGTAAATCTATACCACTACCTTTAATATATGTATAACTATTTATTCCGAATTTTTTCTCTGCTTGAGATAAATTTACTTGTGAAGGATCTAATAAAACTGAATGTTTAAATAATTTTCCATAAATATTGGCCAACCTTCCATATCCGGCACCAATCTCGAGCAACTTTTTTTTACTTTTGAAATTTATTTTATCAAGAAGCGATTTTAAGGCAATCTTACCGGATAAATCTTCGTAGTTTCTCTTCTGCCAATATTTTTTGTAATCAAATTCATCATAAAATTTGCCAACTAAAGATGGTTCGTCTTTATTCATTTTTGTCAATATCAGACATAAATTGATTGACACCGGCGGCCCAAGTACCGGAAGATAGGGGACAGTATTTAGACATTATTTCTTCTACGGAATTTAATCCGATATCATAATATTCTTCTTTAAGATACTTAGCCAGCCAGTTTATTGCTTCCGGATAGGATTCAAAACACATCGTACCGCGTGAATGGATACCCACACCCCAACAGTTATAACAATTTTCAGGCGATTTTTTACAAAGATTGGATTCTTGCTGGGCAATAGCCGGTATCAAACGATAATCTAAACCAAATTCTTGCGAAGCTTTGAATATTAATTCCGCATACGGCTCCAATTCCGAATTATATTTTTGTAAATACTTTTTAATTAAAAGTGGACGAGCATCTCCGGAAATCGGGGATAAATCTATTTGACTATTGTTGACATCAGCAGATGAAAATATTGATCCGGAAACCAAACCAACCGCAGTTTGGTTTTTGTCTATAACCGAAACATGGGGTTTTTGCCTGTAATTACCGCCATATGATAAGAGGTAAAATTGAGAAAATATCAATAAAGGGGTAAAAATAAAAAACAAGCCGAATATCAAAAATTTTTCATTCATTTTTCTATTTTTATAGTCCCACATAACATAAGCCCTTGTCAAGCGAGGATTAATTTATTAAAATAGGTAATGATGGACTTTAAAATTAATTTGGAAAAAAAAGAAGATAATAGTTTTGTTCTTGAAACAACAGTAAGTGCTAAATCTGTTGATGAAAAATATAAAGAGGTTGTAAATAAAGAAGCGAAAAAGGCAGACCTTAAGGGATTCCGGAAAGGAAAAGCGCCGGTAAAACTGGTTGAAGAAAAAATAGGCAAAGAAAATTTGATCAATTTAGTACTAGAAGAAATTATCAAAGAAATTTATCCACAAGCAATAAAGGAACATGATCTTAACCCAATAATTCCTCCAAAAGTAAAACTAATTAATATCAAAAAGGGTGAAGATTGGCAAATTAATTTCATCTCTTCGGAATTACCTTCAATAAAAGTTGACGATCTTAAAGAAAAAATTAAAGAAGCTAATGCTGAAAATAAAATATGGACGCCGGACAAAGAAGATAAAAGCGAAAACAAGAAAGAACAAGAAAATAAAGATAAGCAGATACAAAAAATTATTGAAATAATATTAGAAAGCGTTGAAGTTAATCTTCCCGAAGTATTAATAGAGCAAGAACTTAACCGAAAAATGGTTAATTTAATTGATCAAGTTAATCAGGCCGGGATGAAACTGGAAGATTACCTGTCAACCAAAGGAACAAGCGTGGAAGAAATTAAAAAACAATTCCGACAAGAAATTGCCAATAATTGGAAAATCGATTTAACCCTTGAAGAATTGGCAGAATCAGAAAATATTCAAGTTTCAGAGGAGGATGTTCAGAAAATTGAAAAATCTAAAATGAACCCATATTTAGCAGCAAAAATTCTTAGAAGACAAAAAACACTTGAACACTTGATTGCCCTGTAGTATAATTTATATATGAAAAAGGCAACTGACCTATTTTCAAATCAAAAGAATAATTCTCAAACTAAACAGGCAAAAAAAAATATACCGCCGGGCTTTTTAGAAATGCTCAGACAATCCGGTGAAATTTATAATCCTGAAGCTGGCAGCGCTGAAAACGAAAGGGATAAAAAGGAACAAGGAGATAAAGAAAGAAAAGAAAATATCTATTTTCAAAAGACTAAGCGCCTAGAAAAAGAAGTTTACAACCATAAAAAAAGAGAAACACAAAAAGAAATAGAAATTCTTCAAAAAATGCTGGCAAAAGAAGCCGGAAAATTAAACCAAAAAGGAAAAAAATTAGAAGGTAACATCCGTGAAGCTTATCATAAACCAATTATCAACCCGGGAAAATCGGATATCAGCTATTTAAGAAATGTAATCAGTTTTGTTAAAGATTTAATTAAAAACGTTGAAGAAGCTAATTTATGGCTCAGCGCTTGGAAAGATAAAGGTAAAAAAAGAGGCGCCTTTTGGTCTAATTTTTCCAGTAAAAAAGGCGGTGCTCAATATTTGCTATCCGGTGAACATTCACCAGCCCGGTCAGCCGGTTAATTTTAGCTCCATTGTTAAAAAGTAACAGGTATGATAAACTTAAACGCAGTTTAGTGTATAGAAACAATAGAAATCGCCGGTTTAGAATAAATGACCAAATAAACGCAAAAGAAGTACGCTTAATTGATAATAAAGGCGAACAAATAGGCGTGGTAGACCTTAAGGAGGCAAAAAAAATTGCCGCTCAAAAAAAGCTTGATTTGGTGGAAGTAGCTCCTAAAGCGAAGCCACCAGTAGCCAAAATTGTTAATTACAATAAATTTATTTACGAACAAGATAAAAAACAGTCAAAAGCTCAAAAAAAATCAAAGTCGAGCGAACTTAAAGAGATTCAGCTAAGTCCGTTTATCGGAGAAGCTGATTTAAAATACAGGTTAAAAAAAGCAAAAAAGTTTGCTGAAGAAAATAATATTTTAAAAGTAGTTGTCAGATTTAAGGGAAGGCAAATTACTCAAAAACAATTCGGTTATGATCTTTTAGATAAGGTAAAGGAAGAATTAAAGGATCATTATCAACAAAGTGGTAAAATAAAAAAACAAGGTAAAAGATTAATTATGAGAATGGATCCAATCTAAAAATGAGCAAAAATAAATTAAAACTTAAAAATTCAGTTAAAAAAAGATTTAAAATTAAAAACGGTAAAGTTTACCGTTGGGATAAAAAGCGAAAAAAACCGGTTCTTGTAACCGGTGCTATGGCTAGAAAGGTTAAAAAATTATTAGGTGAAGCATAATGAGAGTTAAAACAGGAAACGTCAGAAGAAAAAGACACAAAAAGGTTCTTAAACAAACCAAAGGTTATCGGATGACTAAAAGCCGGTTATTTAAAGTAGCCCACCAGGCCCTTCTTAGAGCCGGACAATATGCATATATCGGCCGGAAGCTTAGAAAAAGAGATTTTCGCAAGCTTTGGATACAAAGAATCAATGCCGCGGCCCGGCAGGAAGGTTTAACCTATTCAAAATTAATTTTTCTGCTTAATAAGAAGAGTATTAACCTTAACCGAAAAATGCTTAGTGAAATTGCCGTTAATGACCCGGAAACTTTTAAAACAATTATTGACAAAGCTAAAGCTTAACTTTAAAATAAAACCATGAGATTAATAATTCCCTCAAACCCGTTTATACTAAACTAAACTAGGGGAGGGGATTATTTTAAAAATTTAAGATTACCTCCCGAAAGGGAGGTTTTTATTTATGGATATTAATAAAAAGATTAAAAAACTTGAAAACAAAATTAAAAAAGTTGAGACTAAAAAAGAACTAGAAAAAATTCGGATAGAAATTTTCGGTCGGCAGGGGATTATTAACAACGCGCTGAAACTAATTCCCAAACTGCCTGAAGAAGAAAAAAAAGAATACGGTCAAGCAGTAAACAAGGCCAAAGAGAAACTGGAAAAATTGTTTGCTGAACAAGCCAAAAAAGTTAAATCTGTTGAAAGTAAATCTGAAAAAAAGGAAGTATATCAACTAAAAAAATTCGGCCATCTTCATCCAATTACAACTACATGCCGAGAACTGAACCGGCTTTTTAAAAATTTAGGTTTCTCAATATATGACGGCCCGGAAATTGAAACTGACGAATTTTGTTTTCAGCGTCTAAATGTACCACAAAACCACCCTTCACGGGACATGCAGGACACTATATATATTCAAGAACCAGACTATCTTTTAAGAACCCAGGCATCATCAATTGAGGCACGACTGCTTGAAAACGAAAAACCGCCTTTTAAAGCCGCCTTTCCGGGAAGAGTCTACCGCAATGAAAAAGTTAATCCGACCAACCACTTTATTTTTCACCACTATCAAGGCGTAGCTGTTAATAAAAACATATCGCTGAAGGATTTGATCGGGACATTGGATTTACTTTTTAAAAATATCTACGGAAAAAAAGTTGTCGTCCGCTATCGTTGTAAATATTATCCTGAAGTGGAACCGGGTTTAGGTATGGACCTACGGTGTTTTAACTGCCAAGGCAGCGGGTGTCGCGTTTGTAAAGGCGTCGGCTGGATTGAAATGGGAGGAGCGGGTATTATTCATCCCTTAGTTATGGATAAAGCCGGGATTAATCATAATCAGTGGCGGGGATTTGCTTTTGGTCTCGGACTAGACCGATGGGCAATGGCTAAATACAATATAGACGATATTCGAACTCTATTAGGTGGAAATTTAGCTTATAAACCGAATTAAGATGAAAATAATATATTCTAAAATTAAAGAATTTTTACCCGATTTAAACTTTCCGGCTGAAAAGACAGCCGATGATTTAACTTTAATCGGCCATCTATGTGAAGGAGTAGAAGAAATTAACGGAAAAAAATTAATTAATTTAGAAATACCTAAAGACCGCGGCGATTGTTTAAGCTACTACGGTTTAGCTAAAGACCTAAGCGTCCTATACAATATTAAACTTGAAACCCCTAAAGTAAAACTCACTCAAAGAAAAAGCAAAAAAAAACCAAACATCACTGTATCAGCAAAAAAGGAAGTATACCGGCTGATGTCTTTGAAAATTAAAAATATTATCAACAAACCCTCTCCAGTATGGTTGAAAAAATTCTTAAATCTACACCAAATAAATTCCATCAATACCTTGGTTGACTTAACCAACTATGTCATGCTTATTTACGGCATTCCCTGCCACGCTTTTGATGCACAAAAAGTTTCAAACCGATTGGAATGGAAAATCACTAGCAGACGGGATAAAATTACAACCCTTGATGGAACCAAAATTAACATCCCATCCGGAACATTGGTCATCGCTGACCCCAACGGCTCAGCCAGTTTATCCACTATCGGCGGCCGACGAACAGCAATAGATTTAAAAACAACGGAAACAATCGTCGAAATGGCTATATATAATCCGCAAAGGGTTCGGTTGGATTCAAAAAATATGAATGTAATTACCGAGGCGAGCATCCGGCTGGAAAAGAAACTTGATACCGAGCTTATTCCAATCGCCTTTAATCATCTTATCTCATTAATTCTAGAAAACTGCGGTGGACAAATCTCCACTAAAACCTTTGATTACTATCCAAAAAAATTATTACCGTCAACGATTAACTACCATCCTCAAAAACCGTCTGATTACGCAGGAATAGAAATCCCTGAAAAATTCGGTCTGGAAACATTAAAAAAATTAGATTGTAAAGTTACCAAAGAAAATAACCATTACCGCGTAATTCCGTCAACGCTAAGAAAAGACCTAAATTTAGAAGAAGATTTAATCGAGGAAGTTATTCGTTTCTACGGCTATGACAAAATACCTATCAATAAACCGATTTCATCTGAAAAATTACCGGACATCACCCCAAAAATACTTTACTTAATTGAAACAGTTAAAAATATTCTTATTAACCTCGGTTATGACGAAATTCGATCGTGGCCGATTATTCGTCCAAAAAGACTCCACCAGCCAAACTATCTACCTGAAAACACCGAACCGATTTATACCGAGAACAACGTCAACAGTGAATTTCCATTACTTAGAATGTCAATTGGCTCATCCCTGCACCGTCAAACTATCCAATATAAAAAGTTAAAAATCCCCGACCAAAAGTTTTTTGAAGTCGGAAAAATATATTATCAAAATAAAAATAAATATCTAGAAAATTACTCAGTTGGTTTTTATCAACCGGATTTTGAAACCTTAAAATCCGATGCTGAAAAATTATTAAAAAAACTTAAGGTGGGAGATTACCAACATTCGGTTGAAAAAATTAACAATAAAAAATTTATTGAAATTAATTTAACCGAGTTATTAAATCATATTCAAAAAGTTCCGCAAATCAGTTTGAATCACCCCGAAATCCAAAAAGCAGAAGCCGTTGAATTAAACAGACAAATTATTGACCTTGATGCCAACGTCATCTTGGATAGTAAAATTGAACCGGAAAAACTAATTAAAAAATATCAAAACAAAATTGATTCTAAAATTATGTGGAAACTGGAAATAATTGATATTTACCAAACTAAAAACAAACAATACAAATACACTTTCCGGGCTTACTATTACAACACCACCGCCGCCCACGCCAAAAAAATTCATCTAGAGGCATTTAACCTGATTTAACCCGTCACGCACCCTAACCTGTTACGACGTTGGAGTAGCGGTAACAGCTTCAGTTGGCGAAGGTTCCGGAGCGGAAGTCGGTGTTGGTGTAGAAGTAGAGGCCGGTTTTTTTGACGGCTTCAGGGTTGGAGTAACTTTTTCAGTCGGTTCCGGAGTTGGAGAAGGGGAGTAGTCCCAAGGAACATTGACTCCAAATTCACTTTCCCGGCTAAATTCATTTCCCTCAACATCGTCGGCTTCAGCTTTTAAAGTGTAAGTACCGTCATCAAGTTCCAATTCAATTTGATAAGGTTTTTCAGTAAACGTCTTTTTCTTTTCACCATCAATGTAAACTTTAACTTCATCAATTTCATAAATACTTTTGACTTTTAATTCAACCGTAAATTTTGTGCCGACAGTTGACTTATGAGCCGGTGATTCAATACCTAAATCAATAGTGCCACCGACTTCACAATATTCAGTCGGAGGATTATACCGCGGTTCATCCTGGGCTGCTACCCAACCTAAAACTCCTTCCTGCCAACGGTTTTTATTGTCCCATGAAACCGGGTCTTCTTCTTTAAATTTGAAAAATTCTTTTTCTTCATATTCTCCACGGGCAATTTGAGGTGGAGTAGCCAACTGTCCGGTTTGGGGACAAACTTTTAATAACACGTGAATCGGGTCTTTACCTGAGGGCTCGGTTCCTTTAATGAAATATTCCGTCCTTGACTCAAAACCGTCATGTGCCCGGTAACCGGAAACGGCATCAACTTCAGCAGAAACAATATTCTCCGGCATTTGAAACGATTCGTATCCATACTCGTTAATTGCTTCAATCATTGTTCTTTGCCAAATTGGAGTTGCACCGGATATACCGGAGGCAACACTCTTCATTGACGAATTATCATTATTTCCCACCCATGACAAAACTAAGACGTTCGGTGTCCAGCCAACAGCCCAGTTATCTTTCATGTCATTGGTAGTACCTGTTTTTACGGCTACTTCACGACCGGGAATAACCAACCTTGAGGACTGACCAAACGTTAAAGCCCTGGCACTGTTGTCAGATAAAATATCACTTATTAAAAAGGACTCTCCTTCCGATAAAACTCTTTTCCCGGTAACATTTTTATGTTCATAAAGCACTTTTCCGTCTTTATCCTCAACTTTTAAAATCGCTATCGGCTCCTGTTTTAACCCACCGTTGGCAAAAGCAAGGTAAGCACCGGCCATTTCCAAAGGGACAACGTCCCCGCCGCCCAAGGTTGTCGATAAACCTAATCGCTGTAAATTTTCTTTAGTAGGCGATAAAGTAGAAATTCCCATTTCCTCAGCAGTTTTTAACATTGATTCCAAACCAACCATCGCTAACATTTTAACCGCCGGCACATTAATAGAATTACCTAAAGCATATCTAACCTGTATTGGACCGTGGTATGTTCCGTCGTAATTTACGGGGACATAATCTTTCTGTCCTTTTATCGGAAATACTGTCCGCACATCCATAATCATTTTTGAAGCGGTATAGCCCTTTTTAAAACCGGTTACATAAGTTACCGGTTTTATCGCCGATCCCGGCTGACGTAATCCCTGACCAATGACATTAAACTTACCGTCTATTTCTTCACTGTCGTAATCTTTGGAACCAACCATGCTTAAAATTTCTCCCGACTGAGGGTCAAGAACTACTGAGGCGCCGTTGGTTATATTTAATTGGCCTAGTTTTTCCAACTCTTCCGAAACTATCGCCTGAGCATTTTTATGAAAATCCAGATCAAGCGTTGTCGTCACTTTTAAACCGCCTCCCTCTACAATTTCATCACCGTATCTTTCAGCTAATATATTGCGAACATACATAACAAAGTGAGGTGCTTCCAAAATTCCTTCCGGTGAAGCAAATGTAACTTCGCTTAATTGGTCAACAGCATTTTTTTGTTCCTCGGCGGTAATATAGCCGTCTTCTCTCATTCGCCTTAAAACATCTTTTGTTCTTGCCTGCCATACTTCACCTCGGTATGGGGAATAAGCTGTCGGTCTTTGAGGTAAACCAGCCAAAATAGCCGATTCAACTAAATTTAAATCCTTGGCTGGTTTATTAAAAAAACGTTCAGCGGCGGCTTCAACCCCCCAAGCCGGACCACCATACGGGGCCTCGTTCAAATACATTTGCAAAATTTCATCTTTTGAATATTTACGCTCAATTTGTAAAGTTAATATTAACTCTTTATATTTCCGAATTATTGTTCTTTCAGATGAAAGCAGGGCATTTTTTACCAACTGTTGAGTTAACGTTGAACCACCTTGAAGCTTTTGTTCAAAAACGATTTTATACATTGCTCTTAAATAACCTCTTAAACTAAAACCGGGATGGGTATAAAATTCTTTATCTTCTATCGCAATTGTTGCCCATTTTAGTTCGTTAGGGATGTCTTCCAAGGAAACCGGGCTTCTTTTTGCTTGACGGTAAACATCGTATAACAACTGATTATTCCGATCATATATTTTGGTGGCAAACCCTTCACGCCTGACTATTTTATCCGGTGACGGTAAATCTTTTGCCACCCAAGCAAAAGCGGCTAAAGAGACAAAAAAGAATAACGCCAGTCCGACAAAGGCCGCAATTGGAATAAAGTAAATCAAACGCTTCTTCAGCGGTAAACCCTTTTTGCGGCTCTTTCGCCTTCGCTTTTTTCGAATATCAAAAATTTTCCACCATTTATTTTTCGCCATGTTAATATTATAGTATAATAGTTAAAGAATGCGAACTAAAGTTCACTATTCCAAATGGGTTAACCAAAGTCGGAATAGCAGGCTTCAGCCTGCGCAAATAATAACATGAAATTTAAAATTAAAAAGAAAAAAATTGCTAAATTTTTTATAATAATCGCAACTTTTGCTTTATTGCTTAGCGGAATTATACCCTTTATCTCTTACTTACTATAAATGCCGCCCAAACCACCGCTTAATTTACAAACAAAAATAAGGTATGTCAAGGGCGTTGGCCCAAAAATGGCGGCTCTGCTTGAAAATTTAGATATCAAAACCGTAAAAGATTTAATTGAACATTATCCCTTCCGGCATGAGGATTTTTCTCAAATTACGCCGATCGGACAGGCAAAGCCAGGAGAAAAACTTACTCTAATAGGAGTAATAACAAAAATTCAATCTACTTATACAAAATCACCAAAACAGAAAACAATCCAAAAAGCGACGCTTAAAGACAATACCGGCGAGATCAATTTAATCTGGTTTAACCAACCCTTTCTTAAAAATACATTAAAACCAAATAGGTTGGTTTCAATTTCCGGAGAAGTCGTTAAACGCGGTAGTCAAATGCAAATGGTTTTTCCGAAATATGAAATAATTGATAATAAAAAACAAGTTTCAAGCTACTCTATTGGAGAACAATCAACTAAAGATACCGGGCGATTAGTCCCAATTTACCCAACAACCTACGGTATTTCGAGTAAATACATTCGAAAATTAATCAGCCAAACACTTCCTAAAGTTAAAAATCAAATAAAAGAAAATCTGCCCGGTGAAGTTACTAGCGAGTATGGTTTAATACCAAAAAAGGAAGCTATTTTAAATATTCATTATCCTGAAAATCAAAAAGAATTGCAAAAATCAAAATATCGGCTTGGTTTTGAAGAGTTGTTTTTTGTTCAACTAAACCATCTTATCCGTAAAAATAATTGGAAGAAGAAAAAACCGGCTCCACAACTTGAAAAAATGCCAAAAGCAATTAAAAAATTTATTGATTGTCTACCTTTTCAGCTGACATCGGCCCAAACGAATGCAATTAAAGAAATACTTGCTGATTTAACCAAGCCGTCATCAATGAACCGGCTTCTTCAAGGCGATGTTGGGTCAGGTAAAACAGTCGTCGCCGCTGCCGCAATAATCCAAACCGCTTTAAACAACTATCAGTCAGTATATATGGCACCGACTGAAATTTTAGCTCAGCAACACTATAAAACCCTTAACGAGCTGCTCAATCCATTTGACATTGACTGCCGATTGTTAACCGGGACCACGGTTAAAGAAAGCAACACGAAACCCCGAACCAGAGCAAACACGGTTCAGGGCAAGCCCGTAACCCGTAACCCGCAACTATTTATCGGAACACACGCGTTGATCCATAAACACGCTGAATTTGATCAGGTCGGATTAGTCGTTATTGACGAACAACACCGGTTTGGTGTAGCTCAAAGAGGAAAATTAATTAAAAAAGCACAGTTAACGGATACTGATCAGCTTTTCCCACATGTTTTAACAATGACCGCCACACCGATACCAAGAACGATAACACTTACCGTCTACGGAGATTTAGATGTTTCCACACTAAATGAAATGCCTGCCGGCAGAAAACCGGTTAAAACTTTTTATATTCCCAATAAAAAAAGGACTGACTGCTATCAATGGATTAAAAAACAGGTTAAAAAGGATAATCAGGGTTTTATTATTTGCCCCTTGATTGAAGAATCGGAAAATTTAGAGTCAGTAAAAGCGGCTACCGATGAATACAAAAAAATGACCAAAAAGGTCTTTCCTGAACTAAACTTGGGTTTAATACACGGACGGATGAAAAGCTCGGAAAAAGAAAAGGTACTTAATCAAATGCATCAAGGCGATATAGATATTTTAGTTGCCACTCCGGTTGTTGAGGTCGGTATTGACATACCAAACGCTAAATTTATGATTATTGAAACAGCAAACAGATTTGGTTTAGCCCAGCTTCATCAACTTCGAGGCCGAGTCGGGAGGGGAGAAGAACAAGCTTTTTGTTTCCTTTTTGCCGATAAAATCAGTAAAAAAGCAAGAAAGAGATTAAAAGCAATGGAGAATATTAATGACGGACTTAAATTATCAGAAATTGATTTGAAAATTCGAGGTCCCGGAGAAATATACGGTACAAAACAACACGGCTATCCGGAATTAAAGGTGGCTGACTATAACGACTTAAAATTAATTGAAACCGCCAGAAAAGCGGCAAGGCAAATCATCCAAAAAAGCCCTAATTTAGACAAATATCCAAAATTAACCAAAATTGTTAAACCCGATACGGAAAAACCAATCGCCCAAAATTAAATTTGCAAATACCGACATTAGGCGGTAAAATAAAGCGTTATGGCAGTACCTAAATACCGTCCCTCCAGCCAAAGGCAGGGGAGAAGGCGGAAACAACACCACCAAAATCTACCGGAACTTACGACCTGTTCTCACTGCAGTGCTTTAAAAAGGCCTCACTTTGCCTGTCCCAGCTGTGGGAAATATGATATGGCTGAGGGCAAAAGGCAAAATGCTAAAGGCGGAACGCCAAAGGCAAAAGCAAAAAAGAAAAATGACAAAACAAAAAAAGAAAATAGATCCAAGACATAAAAAAAGACAAAAAATAATCAGGGAATTATTCAGCTGGAGTTTCCTTCCACATCAAGAATTATCCTCAAAAACAAAAAATATTTTAAAAAAGTCTGAAGATATAGATAAAGAAATTAAGTTATCCGCTCCTAAATGGCCAATTTCCAAAATTAATAAAATTGATTTAGCTATTTTACGCTTGGCGGTTTACGAGCTTAAATATAATCCGCAACTTCCAACCAAAGTCGCTATTAATGAAGCGGTTGAACTTGGTAAGGAATACGGTAGTGAAAATTCTCCAAGCTTTATTAACGGTGTACTAGGAGATGTTTATGATCGGCTAAAGGATTAATGCAAATATGAAAAATCTAAAGAAATTAGAAGAAAAATTAGAAATAAAGTTCAAGGATAAAACCCTACTTAAAAGGGCATTGATCCATCGCTCTTATCTTAACGAAGTTGAAAACAAAAATTTAAAATCAAACGAACGGTTTGAATTCCTTGGAGATGCGGTTTTAGAACTTTGGACAACAAAACAACTTTTTGAAAACTTTCCCGATTTGCCTGAAGGTATTTTAACTAATATCAGGGCGGCCTTGGTCTGTACTAAAAATTTAGCTGAAACTGCAAAACAATTTAGTTTAGGTGATCATATTTTTCTTTCTAAAGGAGAAGAAAAAAGCGGGGGACGAGAAAATAAGTCAATACTGGCTGATACTTTTGAAGCATTAATCGGGGGTATTTATTTAGATTCCGGCTGGGAAAAAACCGCTCAATTTCTAAAAGACAAATTCCAAAAAAAACTAATTAAATACGGCAAAAAAGGTAATATTAAAGATGCTAAAACCTTGATTCAAGAAATAGCACAAGAAAAATATAAAATTACACCGGAATACAAAGTATTAGAAGAAACCGGACTCGACCACGCTAAAACATTTATATCCGGAATTTATTTCGATACCAAAAAAATATCACAAGGTAAAGGAGATTCTAAACGTAAATCTGAAGAAAAAGCGGCAGAAAGAGCATTGACGAAATTAACCAAAAAAGGTAAAATCTAATTATGCTAAAAGTAAAACTTTCAATGCGAGGGAAAAGGAACCAAAGAACATTTAGAATAATTGTCGCCGAAGCTAAATCAAAAAGAGACGGCAAATACATTGATAATCTGGGTTTTTGGAATCCCCATACTGATGAATTTAAAGTTGACAGAAAAAAGGTTAAAGAGTGGGTAAGTAAAGGCGCCCAATTAACAGAAGGTGTAAAAAAACTTTTTGAAAAACAAAAAATAAAATTATGAAAGAATTATTAGAATTTCTAATCAAAAATATCCTTCCAGATGAAAATGAAGTTGAAATCATCCATAACCAAGAGAATAATGAGGAAGAATTTATTGTTAAACTTCCTCAAGATAAAATAGGCACTGTAATCGGTTCAGGTGGAAAAACAATCAGAGCAATAAAAACACTGATGTCATTAAAAAGCAAGGGGAAAAACTTTAGTTTAGAAATTAAGGAAGTTTAAAATAGAAACGGATTATCTGATTTTCTTTTCAACCCACTGCCTTCTCTTTGTTTTAGTACCGGACGTGAAAATTGCTCCAATTCTTCAAGAAGAGAAGTTTCTTTTTCATTAAGTACTATTTGGTCAAGCGTAATATCCTCACTTTGAACTTTAGTTAGCGGCGGGGAAAAAAATGTCAATAACTCCAACTCGACTGTTGATTTACCGTCTTCATTTGACCGGTTGGAAAAGTCAACTTTTTTAATTTCAAATAAGGGAAGTGTATTTTCAAAAGATTCCAGAAGCTTGTCAAGATTATCTTTAGACCCAACCAAGCCAGCCTTCAATGGAAGCTCTTCAACTCGATTACTCATATTTGCTCCTTCGTTATTTTCACTAATTACTTCGCCAGGAGCAAATTCAAACTTTTTTATTAAAAAGTCGGCATCTTCCACTGCATTTCGAAACGCCTGGAGTATATAAGGAATATTTTTTTCGCTGGGAACAGATAATTCTGCTATTGCTGAATTAATTTTCATTTTTTCTTCGTCAAGTGAAGACAGCATTAAATATTTAGACCTTAAATCATTATTATCCTTTTCTAAATTTTGATTTGTATCTCTTAAATTCTTAATAACTCTAGTTTGAGTAGTAAGAATTAATAAAACCAAAATAATTTCAAAAAAAATTATTACCGCCGGTACTAGAATTTTTTTTGGCGTTGATATTAACTTCATTTTTTAATTAGCTCTAAAGTAAATGGCCAACCTTCCGGTGTTTTGTTCAATGAACCCAAGCTAATTTTTTGATATGCTCCTTGATTGCGAATTTGATCAACCCGATTTTCAAGTTCTTTAAGTTGACTCAGATCATCAGCTAAACCTTTTACATTTAAAGAATTACCCTTTATATTTATTTGACCTAAATTAATATTTTCTGGTATCAACCCACTCATATCTTCTAATTTTTTAACGTTGTCCGATCTTGACGCCATTAATTGACTGGCTAACTTTAATCGAAATCTTAATTTTTGTTGTAATTCCAATTGAGGATTAAATTGTGAAATTGATTGATTTAACTGTTTTTTTTCCGCCGTTAACTTATTATTTTTTGTCCTTAACCAAATTTGAAAACCAAAAACCCCAACGCTGACAACAATAAAAAATAGTGTAGTAAACAGTGCGACAATTTTTATTTTTTTTGACAGAGCTTCCTGGCTTAAGGTAAGCCGGTCAGCGGTTGGTAATAAGTTTATTGCATCAATTTTATTCATATTATATTAATCCACG
>CAYXSV010000032.1:0-8315 GCA_964468355.1 uncultured Gammaproteobacteria bacterium | reverse complement strand
ACCGGCGGCCAAACTGCCCCGACAAGTCCTGCCGATTTAGCAACAAAAACTTATCCTTCCGGCACTCCATACCGCCCCTTGCCAATTGTCAAGCTTTTGGAAAGTTTTGACCATGTTTATTACCGTCAGGTAAAGGCTTTTGATTCACCTAGTTTAAAAGAGGCATTAAGCGAGTGGCGAGAGCATAACGGATTTAGTTTTATAGAAATTAAGGCGTTTTGTATTACTAATGATCCGAGAATTAAAGAAGCGGAGGAGAAGCAGAAAGTCATTAATGGAATACTTAGAAATTAGAGCAATTAGATTAATTAAGTCAATTGAATTTTTATGATAACAAAAATTATTATAACCGGTTTTGCAGGACAAGGCGTTTTGTGGCTGGGTAAACAGATTGCCCGCCGAGTGTTGGTGAATAATCCGGATTTGGAAGTTTCTTTTTTGGCTGAATATGAGGCAGGGGTTCGTTCCGGTCACAGTCGGTCTCAAGTTATAGTCAGTGACCAGCCGATTAATTGTCCTTTTGTTGACCAGCCGGATGTTGAAATTGAACTGGAAAATGGTAAGTTTAGATGTGGTTGTATGAGAGAAGAGTTGGAAACAAAAGGTCGGCTGAACGAAGCCGCCCTTGACGAATTGTTTGATAAGATTGAATGTAAAGAATTGCTTGGAATTAATGATTAATAGTAAATGACTAATGACTAATGAAAAATTTGATGTTGCCATAATAGGAAGTGGTCCAGCTGGACTTACGGCAGCGATTTATACCGCCAGAGGCGGATTAAATACTTTGGTTTTGACCGGTGATCAGCCGGGAGGCCAGCCGACGATTACTGATGTAGTTGAGAATTTTCCAGGGTTTCCTGATGGTATTAAAGGACCGAAGTTGATGGAGAAGATTCAAAAACAAGCAGAAAAGTTTGGGGCGAAAGTAGTTTTTGACACGGCGGTTACTATTGACAGGTGTAAAGAGTCATTACCGTTCAGATTTGAGGTTGAGACAAGAGCCAGTAATAAGTATCCAGCAAAATCATTAATTATTGCTACCGGCGCTTCACCGAAATGGTTGGATGTTTCCGGTACGGATAAGTTTAAAGGCCGGGGGCTGTCGGTTTGTGCTACTTGTGACGGCCCCATTTTCAAGGATAAAAATGTGGCGTTGGTCGGCGGCGGTGACACTGCGCTGACCGAGGCGGAGTTTTTAACTAAGTTTGCAAAAAAAGTTTTTATTATCCACCGCCGGGAAAATTTTCGGGCTCAAGAGATTTTGCAAAACAGAGTCGGTAATAATTCTAAAGTGATAAAAATATTTAATTCTGAAGTAAAAGAGTTTTTGGGTGAGAAGCATTTGGAAGGTATTAAAATTGAATCCAGTTATCAGGTTAACAGCAATCAGAGAGCAGAAGAGGTTAAGGCCTACCCGGAAGAATTTGGGGAAGTGGTTGACAAAAATGGACAAAAAGTAATTTGGCGTTTGCCGGTGGACGGTGTTTTTTTAGCGGTTGGTTATCAACCGAATACTGATTTTGTAGAGGGATTTGTAAAACTGGATGACTACGGTTATATTCAAACAAAAAATGATGTTTTTACTTCCCGAGAAGGTGTTTTTGCCGCCGGTGACTGTGTTGATTACCGTTATCGACAAAATATTGTTTCCTGCGGAATGGGGTGTAAAGCGGCGTTGGAAACAAGCGAATTTCTGAATAGAAATTCGTAATTTAGCAATTTATCAATTTACAATTTAACAATAAGTGATTTAATTTCTTAATTTTCATTGTAAATTAATGTATTTTAAAAATTTATTTGAAAATTCGAAAATTGAAAATTCGAAAATTTACATTATGAAATTACCTAAATCTCTACAAAACCTAATTAATTTATTTCAACAACTGCCGGGGATTGGTCCAAAGACGGCGGCCCGGTTAGTTTTTTATTTGTGGCAGACTCCTGACCATTATGTTGAGAAGTTTTCACAAGGTTTGATTGATTTAAAGCAGAAAACCAAACAGTGTTCAATTTGTTTTAATCTTGATGAAAATGACCCTTGTTCAATTTGCAGTGATTCCAACCGTGACAAATCAGTTATTTGTGTTGTTGAGCGGCCGCTGGATATTATTGCTTTAGAAAAAGTTGGCGATTACAACGGCGTATATCATGTTTTGGGTGGAGTAATTAATCCGGTACAGCACATTGGTCCTGATCAACTGCACATTGATTCTTTGCTGAGACGTTTAAAAGAAGGCGATTTTGAAGAACTAATTTTAGCAACTAATCCGACTATGGAAGGTGAAGCAACGGCCAACTATATAGCGAGACACGTAACAAGTAACACGAAACAGGAAATAAAAGTCACTCGGTTGGGACAGGGACTACCGACCGGCGCTGACCTAGACTACGCCGATGTCTGGACTTTAAAGCAGGCGTGGCAGAATAGAAGGGAAGTTGCTTGATAACAATTTCGTTGTGTGATTTACAAATGGCGAAGAAAAATAAAAAAGAAAAAAATAAGCAAGCAGTTTTGAAGACACTAATTTACTCTGACATTTTCAATTATCCTTTAACTGCGGAACAGTTACACAGAAGATTAATTGTAGGGGCGGATCCGTGTGTCCGCCCTGGACAAACACGTGGGTTTGTCCCTACAAATGTAAAATCAATTTTAGATCAATTAGTTAGTGAAGGTAGGGTAGGAAAGCAGGGAAAATATTATTTTCTTCCCGGCCAGGAAGAAATTGTTCAGCTTCGTAAAAAAAGAGAAAAATATTCCGGTGAGAAAATGAAAATTGCCCGACAAACAGCAAATTTAATTAAATTTATCCCGACGGTGAAGTTTGTCGGTGTAACCGGAAGTGTTGGTGCTGGAAACGCTCAAAAAAAAGATGATATAGATTTAATGATTGTTTCTTCCAGCGGCTGGTTGTGGACAACCCGGTTGCTGGTAACTATTTTGGTCGGTTTATTGGGCAGACGGCGGCGGCCCAATGATAAACAGGTTAGGAACAAAATTTGCTTAAATTTATTTGTTGACCAATGCCGATTAGATGTTTTTGACCGTAACTTGTTTACTGCCTACGAACTGATTCTGCTTAAGCCGTTGGTCAATAGGGGCAATACCTATGAAAAACTGTTGTCTGCTAATTCCTGGGTAAAAAATTATCTTCCTAACGCTATGGAAACTAATTACACTCGTTACCAGGATGTCAACTATAGTCCGCGATCGCGCACAATAGTTGAAAAAGGTTTGCGTCAAATTCAGCTTTGGTGGATGAAAAAGAGGCGGACTACGGAAATTACAAAACCGAACCTGATTGCTTTTCATCCGAATGATATCCGCCGGCAAATAATGATAAAATATAGGTCTAAATTAGAAAAGCTATGAACCTTAAAGATAAATTGTTGTCATTATTAAAAACTGTCGGAGAGTATAATCCGGAAGCTGATCTGGACAAGATTAAAGAGGCCTACTTTTTTGCTGAAAAAGTGCATCAAGGGCAAAAGCGTCTTTCGGGAAAACCGTTTGTTAACCACGCTTTGTCTGTTGCTCAACTGGTAGCCGGTTTAAATTTGGACGAAAACTCCATTGTTGCCGCTATGCTTCATGATATTTTGGATGAGTGTAAAACAAACGTTAAGTTGGAAGAAGTCGAAGAAAAATTCGGTCTCGATGTTGCCCTTCTTGTTGACGGCGTAAGTAATTTTAGGCAGGCGGCGCGTAAATTTCCTATCCACCAGGAATCAATTGACCAGTTTCGGAAATTCTTGCTAGCTTCTGTTGAGGATGTCCGGGTTTTAATAATTCGCTTATCCGATAAAGTTCATAATGCCAGGACTTTAGAATATCTTCCGGTTGAAAGTCAAGAGCGGTTTGCTAAGCGCATTTTTCACTTGTATTCACCGTTGGCTGAGTATGCCGGGTTGGGGGCTTACAAGCGAGAGTTAGACGACAAGGCGTTTGAAGTTCTCTATCCGGAGGAATTTGAATGGTTATGCGGGGAGTTAAAAGCGGACAGGAAGAAAAGAAAAGAGCTGGTTAAAGATTTAAAAGAAAGGATTAGAAAAGAATTGGGAAGCAAGCAGATTAGGTATAAAAAGGTTTTTGGCCGAGCAAAGGGTTTATGGAGTACATATAATAAAATCCAGCGCTATTTGAATGAGGGAAAGATTACGGAGAAAGACCCATCTGCCGTTTTAGACCAAATCGGGTTGACTGTCCTTCTTCCTGACATTCCCAGCTGTTATGCCGCTTTAGGAGTAATTCATACTAAATGGGAATTTTTAAGAGAAGAACTTGACGACTATATTGCCAGGCCGAAGCCAAACGGTTACCGGGCAATTCAAACGACAATTAAGTGGAAAAATAATTTGACAGCCGAGATTCAAATTAAGACACCGGAGATGCATGAGTACAATGAGTTTGGTCCTGCTTCCCACATTGCCTACAAAGTAATGGGAGGAAAAAGTATTTCCGATTATTCCTACCAGTGGGTTAAGGAGTTAGTTTCATGGCGAGATGGTGGAGAGCATAAGCGTTATAAAGTTAAGGTTTTTGAAGATTACGTTTATTGTTTGACCCCGAAAGGGGATATTTTGCAATTACGTAAAGGTTCAACGCCGGTTGATTTTGCTTATCAAATTCATACCGATCTCGGTCACAGTTGCTGCGGGGCGAAAGTCAATGACCGGTTGGTTAAATTAAACTATCGGCTGAAAAACGGTGATTTAGTCGAGATAATGTCTGACGATAAGAGGAAAAAACCAAACCGCGACTGGCTAGAGTTTGTTAAAACCAAAGAAGCCGAAAAAAGAATTAGAAGCAAGCTGATTTGATTTTAGACTTTAAGTTTGCTAAAAATTAATTATTGAGTTAAAAATGTCAATTAAAGGAGTTGAACATCAAGCTTTTTATCTAGAATCTAAAAATGGAGAAATTAAAAGCGGTCTCTATTTTTTACGTGCAGATCGCTCGGAAGTGATTTCTGACGGGGAGGGTTGTTCAATTTCACGGCTTGGTAAACATGAATTTCCTACGTTAGACGATTTTAATCAGGCTTTATTACATGCTTCCCGTTGGGCAGTTACAGATAGGGAAATTGTTGAACCTCCTCCCATGCCGGCTGAAGAAAAAGGTGAAGTTATTGTGTGGACCAAAGTTTGCTCTCAAATACCGTGTGTGTTAGGTATTAATAAAAATGAGGCCAAAGATATTATATTTAGTCTTGCTTCTACCCGTACAAGTTTGGTAAAATAAGCTTACAGTAGGGTCCGGTGGCGACCATGAACTTGAACAAAGTACGATTCAGGGTTCTAGAGTTTTTTAAATTTGACAATTTACTTGGTCCGGTGGCGAAGCGGCAACGCGGCGGTCTGCAAAACCGCTATTCATGGGTTCAAATCCCATCCGGACCTCAGATGCGCCCGTAGCTCAGCCAGGCAGAGCACCGGCCTTTTAAGCCGTGGGTCGAGGGTTCGATTCCTTCCGGGCGCACACTATGACTAAAAAAAAAGAGACCCCTCAGTTAAGAAAGCAGCTTTACCGGTCTAAAAATGACCGTGTTTTAGGCGGGGTCGCCGGTGGTTTAGGTGAATATTTTGATGTTGATTCCACTTTAATCAGGATAATATTTTTGATTTTATTTTTTTCCGGCGGTTCCGGAGTGATACTTTATTTGGTTCTTTGGTTGATTATTCCTTCAAAGCCGGGTAGAAAAATAGCCGGCGACCAAACAATAAAAGAAAATGTTGACGAAATTAAATCCAAAGCCGGTAAAATCAGTCAACGGCAAGGAAGACAGTGGCTTGGTATTTTATTGCTGGTTTTAGGTTTTGTTTTTTTACTTCAAAATTTAGGTTTTTTTAGAATTTTTATCGGCAAACTTTGGCCGGCAGTTTTGATACTTATTGGAGTTGCGATTTTATTTAGGGATTAAATAATTGAAATGAACAACGAAAATCAAGTGGGGGAACAACAAGCCGGGCAGACAACTTCCAACTATTCCGGGGCTTTTTTATTAATTCTTTTCGGGGTATTTTTTTTACTTAGTAATTTTGGAGTTTTATCTTGGTCTGTTTGGGAAATTATTGCCCGTTTTTGGCCGTCTGTTTTAATTTTAATGGGTTTGGAAATTATTTTAGGCAAAGTTTGGTTTAAAAATTTAATTATTATGGCAAGCGGGTTGTTTTTTTGTGCCGCCCTTTTTGGTTTGATTTGGTGGTTGTTCGGTGGGCAGATAGGTTTTGACTGGATTAACCAAGCTGCTGATTGGTTTTTTAAAATTATCCCCGGCCTTCCAAAATAAAAAAAATCAAAATTTAAATCAACATATGTTGATCTAAATTTGATGTTTGGCTTTCATGTTAAAATCAGATATGGATTTTGAAAGAAAGGCAGAGGAGATAAAAAAGAAAATCGACGGAGCAGAGAGGGTTTTGCTTTCTCTTCACCGTGGGCCGGACGGGGACAGTATTGGCAGTAATTTAGCACTAAAAAGTTTTTTAGAAAAGAAGGGTAAAAAGGTTAAGTTGATCAGTACCAGTCCGATTCCGCCTTCTTACGATTATTTACCGACAGACGAAATCGACCATTTTCAGTTTTTAGATTTAAATTTGGAAAAGTATGACTTGTTTATATTTTTAGATTCGGCCTCATGGCAAATGGTTAATGAAAAAATTGATGAGGACACAGAATTGCCGGCAAAAAATAAAATCATTAATATCGACCATCACCCGACTAACAAAAAATTCGCCGACACAAATCTGGTTATTCCGGGTAGAGCTTCGACGGCGGAAATTGTTTATGATTTATTTAAATTTTGGCAAGTGAGTATTACCAAAGAAATTGCCCAATATTTACTGGTCGGGGTAGTGACTGACACCGGTGTTTTTCGATACACTAATACCAGACCGTCAACTTTAAAAACCGCGGCTGAATTAATGGAAAAAGGAGCAGATCTAGACATTATTGTTTTCAATTACCTTCGCCGAAATGAACCTGACAAGTTGAAATTTTGGGGTGTTGTATTAGAAAATTTAGAAGTTGATGAAGAGAACCGGTTTGCTTATTCTTTTGTTCCTTATGAACAGGCCGAAGAATATTTTGATGACAGTTATCCCCGGGAATATAAGTCCGGTGCGGCGAGTATGTTTATGGCCGGAATCGAGGGAACGGATTTTGGGGTAGTTATGGTTGAGGAGGAAAAAAGGAAATTAAGCGGCTCAATTCGGGCGAGAGCTGATTTCGACGTTTCTAAAATTGCCGCTGAGTTGGGCGGCGGCGGCCACGCCGGTGCTGCCGGTTTTTCATTCCAAATGCCGTTTGACCAAGCGGTTGAAAAAGTCCTCGCTGTTGCTAAAAAACACGCACAGAAGTAATTTGTCAACTTTTATTTACGATCGTGAACAAAATTTGACATGGTGCTTGTGTTAAAATATTTGTTAATTTTTATTTAATTTAAAAGGAGGTGAGCAGTATGGTAGAAGTCAAAGGCGCGACTAGTATTCAAGAAATCGAACAAAAACATGTTAACGGTGATTTTTTAGCTGAGCATTATCCTGATAAACCGCCTTATCACGCGGTTGAAGCAACTGAGGAGTCGATACTTAAGATTGATAAAGAAAACGAAGATCTAACACTAAGGTGGTATTAGATTTTAGTGTTATAATTAAAAAATGGCTAAAAAAGATAAACAAGATGAAGAGCATCTACACGCTTTAAGGCACACGGCGGAGCATGTGTTAATGCAGGCGATGAAAAATATTTGGGGGGATAAAATTGTTATGGCGATGGGGCCGGCAATTGATGAGGGCTTTTATTTTGACTTCGATACTCAAGGGGATTTATCCATTTCTGAAGAAGATTTTCTAAAGATTGAGGCGGAGATGCAGAAAATAATTGGTGCTGATTTGCCTTTGATTAAAAAAGAAGTGTCTGTAAAAAAAGCGCGGGAGATGTTTAAAGATAATCCCTATAAAGAGGAATGGCTTGACGGTATAGAAGAAAAGGGAGAAAAAGCAACGATTTATTATACCGGTAGTGAGGACGATCCGGCTTTTGTTGATTTGTGTGCCGGGCCGCATGTTGAGTCAACCGGTCAGATCGGTGCTTTTAAACTTTTATCGGTTGCCGGCGCCTACTGGCACGGTGACGAGAAAAATAAGATGCTTACCCGGATTTACGGTACCGCCTTTCCAACTGAAGAAGAACTTAATCAGTTTTTAACCCGTTTGGAAGAGGCAAAAAAGCGTGACCACCGTAAAATCGGCCGGGATTTAGATTTATTCTCTTTTCATCCGGAAGCGCCGTCCGATGTATTTTGGCATGA
>CAYXSV010000031.1:0-14545 GCA_964468355.1 uncultured Gammaproteobacteria bacterium | reverse complement strand
CGGAAAAATTATTGCGAATTTTTTCAAGTGATTGTTTCATTTTTTGCGGTGAAGCGTAAGAAAAATCCGTACGACCAATACCGTCTTTAAAAAGCGTATCTCCAGTAAAGATAACCTTTTCTTGATTATTGAATAGACAAGTCCCGCCTGGGCTGTGCCCCGGAGTAGAAATAATTTTCAATTTACAATTTTCAATTTTCAAAACATCGTTATCTTCAAGATATTTAATTTTCGTGGGTGGCTGCTCAATGATTTCTCGGTTAAGCCAATGTTGAGCTGAATCAGTCATGTAATTAACAATTTTCTCATCAGCTTGATGTATACAAAAAGGAATATTAAAAGCCATTTGTAATTCTCCGGCCGCTAAAATATGATCAAAATGTCCGTGAGTGGCAATAATGGCTTGCGGTTTTAAATTCTGTCTAAGAATATTTTCCGAAATTAAGTTTGCTTCGTCACCCGGGTCGATAATCAGACATTGATCAGATATATCATCTGAAATCAAGTAGCAGTTTGTCTGCAGTTGACCAACGACAAATTTTTGAATATTCATATTCGTATTTTAACATTCAGTTTGGTCATTGACCGGTTAAAAAGAGTATGCTATCTTGATAATAAAATTATATGGCACTGTCTAAAAGAGAGCGTTTAATACACGCATATTCAAATGGACAAGGCCTCTCCCGCTCAAAATATGGAAGTTATCCAAATTTAGAAAAAAAAGAAAGAAGAAGAGAAACGGCAACTCCCAGGCAAATTGATATTACACTTCGTCAAGCTAATGGAAAACAACAACGTTCAAGAGAGGATATGGAAAAATTAATTGATAATTACACTCCCAATTCCAGGTTGGGCATTATGTGTCAAAAAAAAACTTAGGATAACCGACGATTTTAATCATCAAACTATTAACCTCTTTCATTAATTATGCGGTAAATACTTCGATCATTCGAATCATTGTAGTATTTGTAAAATTGTTGGAAAGTACTTTGATGATAAAATAGAGAGCGATGAAATTTCAATTAGAAGCGGATTTTAAACCAACCGGTGATCAGCCGCAGGCGATTGCAAAATTAACCGAGGGTATAAATAAGGGTTTTCAGGATCAAGTTTTGCTTGGTGTAACCGGCAGCGGCAAAACTTATACTCTGGCAAATGTCATTGCTAATACTCAAAAACCAACCTTGGTTATTTCGCATAATAAAACTTTGGCAGCACAGCTTTATCAGGAATTTAGGGATTTTTTCCCTAATAACGCCGTCGGCTTTTTTATTTCATATTATGACTACTACCTGCCTGAATCTTACCTTCCTCAAACAGACACTTATATTGCAAAAGAAACGGAAGTTAATGAAGAAATTGACAAGCTTCGTTTAAAAGCAACCAGCCAGATTATGTCACGTGACGACGTTATTATTGTTGCTTCTGTTTCATGTATTTACAATATCGGTTCACCGCTGGAATATAATCGCTATGTTATTGATCTAAAACAAGGCCAGAAATTTAATGAAGATGAATTTAGGGAAAAGCTGGTTGACATGCACTATATGGCCAACCGGTGGGAATTGTCTCGTGGACAATTTCGACGAAGAGGAAATTTAATCCAGGTTTTTCCGGCTTATAAAGAAGAAATTTTAGAAATTAAATTTAAAAACGGTAAAATCTCAGAGTTAGCTCAACGTGAGATGTTTTCTAATAAAAAGGAAATAGTTGATCAAACAACAATATACCCGGCTAAACATTATTTAACTGACTCTGAAAAAATTAAGCCGGCAGTTAAACAAATTCGTAAAGATAAACAAAATCGGGTTAAGGAATTGAAAAACCAGGGTAAGTTAGTTGAAGCTCAGCGGTTGGAACAGCGGGTTGAATACGACTTAGAAATGATCCAAGAGGTCGGCTATGTTAACGGAATTGAAAACTACTCTCGTTATTTTGACGGCAGACAGCCGGGTGACCCACCGAACACTTTGATAGATTATTATCACCATGCTTATGGGCAAGAATTCATGATGGTTATTGACGAATCCCATATAACGGTACCCCAAATTGGCGGAATGTATCGCGGTGACCGGTCAAGGAAACAGACATTAATTGATTTTGGATTTCGTCTGCCGTCGTGTTTGGATAATCGGCCTTTAAAGTTTGATGAATTTTTAAAACGTAAGCCGCAGACAATATATTCTTCAGCAACTCCGAGGGAATGGGAAAAGAATTTGTCATCTTATAGAATAGTTGAACAATTAATTCGTCCGACCGGATTGGTCGAGCCCGAAATTGATATCCGTCCGACAAAAAGCCAAGTTGAAGACGTTATTCGGGAAATTATAAAACGAAAGAAAAAAGGCCAAAGAGTATTAGTAACTACCTTAACTAAGCGTTTAGCCGAGGATTTATCAAAATATCTCAACGACCGTGAACATACCGGGGATGTAGATGTAAAAGTTCAGTATATTCACGCTGACGTAGATTCTTTGGAGCGGAGTCAAATTTTAGCCGATTTGCGAAAAGGTGGGTACGATGTTTTAGTCGGGGTTAACCTGCTTCGGGAAGGTTTAGATTTACCGGAAGTCTCTTTGGTAGCTATTCTGGACGCTGATATTTCGGGATTTTTAAGGTCTAAAATTTCTTTAATTCAAACCATGGGTCGGGCGGCAAGAAACTCCGCCGGTCAAGTAATTTTATACGCTGATAAACAAACTGATGCAATGAAAGAAGCAATAAAAGAAGTTAATCGCCGGCGCCAGGTACAAATAGCCTATAATCAAAAGCATAATATTACTCCTCAGACGATTAAAAAACCGGTAAGAGATGAAATTGTTCCCGGATGGAGTAAGCGTAATGATCAGCCAATGAAAATTGATCCGGAGGCGTTGACTCCCAAAGAGATAAAAGAAAAAATATCGCAATTAAAAAGGCAAATGAACCTTTTTTCTAAAGAACTTGAATTTGAAAAAGCGGCCCGCATCCGCGACGAAATAGAAGAATTAAAGACTTGGCTTTCGTAACTCCCGAGGTTCAGGTAGTAAACAACCTTCAAGGTTGTTTAGGTTTGAACCTTGGAAGTTTAAATTTTAACCTGAATGAGGTACAATGGCTGGGTATGAAAAACAAAATTAAAGTAAAAGGCGCCAGAGAACATAACTTAAAAAATATAAACATTGAAATACCTAAAAACAAATTAGTTGTTTTTTGCGGTGTTTCCGGTTCAGGTAAATCCAGCTTAGCTATGGATACTCTTTATGCAGAGGGCCAAAGAAGGTATGTCCAATCATTAAATACTTATGCCCGTCAGTTTTTAGGTGTAGCTTCTAAGCCGGATGTTGATCAAATTGACGGTTTATCACCGGCAATTGCTATCGACCAAAAAGGATTGTCGCACAATCCCAGATCAACTGTTGGTACGGCAACTGAAGTTTATGACTATTTACGACTTTTGTTTGCAAAAGTTGGTGTTCCAAATTGCCCGTCTTGCGGCCGGCCGATTGAACGTCAAACTCCGCATGAAGTAGCGGAACAAATTATTAGTCGAATTCAGGATTCAATTGCTGTTGAAGGAAAAGCTAGGTTTTTGATTATGTCTCCGGTTGTAAGAAGCAAAAAGGGTGAATTTACCAAGCTTTTTGAAAACTTAGCCAAAAAGGGTTTTCAGCAGGTTCGGATTGATAATCAATTTTTCTTTTTGGATGAAGATATAGTTCTTATTCGGACTAACCGTCACGATATAAGTGTTGTAGTTGATAAAATTAATTTAACTCAAAAGCCAAAAAACAATAAAGAATTGATGAAACGACTAATTGATAATATAGAAATATCTTTTGAGCTTTCTGACGGTTTAGCTATTCTGTCGTTAATAAAGGATAAAAACTTTGATTTTCCGGACCGGCCAAAGGTATTTGAAGATAGGTTATTTTCAAAGCGATTTAATTGTCCCCACTGCCAAATATCACTGCCGCCAATCCGTCCTCGCTTGTTTTCATTTAACTCTCCGCTTGGTGCTTGTCCGAGGTGTCGCGGGTTGGGAGTTGTGCTAAAGCCGGATTTGGATCAGGTATCTCGGAAAAAAGGAAAAAAAATAGAAAGAAGATATTTAACTACTCAGTCTGATTCATTAAGAAGACACCTTGAAAAATATATGATTAGACAAGTTTGTCCTGAATGTCGGGGAACCAGATTAAAACCGGAGCCGTTGGCAGTTTTCATAGAAAAAAAGAATATTGCTCAAGTAGCTGATTTGCCCTTGGACAAGTTGGCGGAATGGCTGGAGAGTTTAAAGAGATTAGTTGAATTACAACGTCGAAAAGTGGCCAAAATTATCATGTCTGAATTAGAAACAAGGGTTAATTTTCTTATATCAGTCGGCGTCAATTACTTGACTTTATCACGAGAAGCGACTACTTTATCGGCTGGGGAAGCTCAGCGTATAAATTTAGCCAGTCAGCTCGGCACCGGCTTAACGGGAGTACTCTATATTTTAGATGAACCGACAGTTGGTCTTCATCCTCATGACACTGATCGGTTGATAAAAACTTTAAAAAAATTGAGAAGTTTGGGGAATACAGTTATTTTGGTTGAACATGACGAAAGTGTATTAAGAAACTCTGACTATCTCATTGAATTTGGACCTTGGGCAGGTAAAAACGGTGGGAAAATAGTTTTTGATCAAACACCAGCAGAGTTGATCAAAAACGAAAAATCTTTGACCGGAAATTACTTGTCCGGGAGAAAAAAAGTAAAAAAGATGGGACAAGTTAATGTCGATGATATTGATAATTGGTTGAAAATAATTGGTTGTAAACAACATAATTTAAAAAACTTATCAGTCAATTTTCCTTTAGGGGCAATGAGTGTTGTTGCCGGGGTTTCCGGTTCAGGAAAATCAACTCTAATAAAAGACACTTTATATCCGGCTTTAAAAAGAGAAATTTATGGTCATTTTCATCAACAAAGCGGTGAATTTAATAGTATAAGCGGTATTCAAAGTTTAGAACGGGCTTTAATTGTTGACCAAAGTCCTATTGGTCGTTCTTCAAGAAGCAACCCGGCGACTTATATTGGTGTATTTGACGATATTCGGGATTTATTTGCTGAGACAAAAGAAGCTAAATTAAAAGGTTTTACTAAAAGTCATTTTTCTTTCAATGTTAAAGAGGGACGTTGTCCTCGGTGTGAAGGCCGCGGAGAAATTGAAATAAAAATGGAATTTTTACCTGACGTGTCAATTAAGTGTGAAGAATGCGAGGGTGCGCGATATAAAGAATCAGTGTTGGAAGTTGACTATAAAGGAAAAAATATTGCCGATGTTTTAGGAATGACGGTTGAAGAAGCAGAAGAATTTTTTTCCAAACTGCCAAAAATAAAATCTAAGTTGGCTTTATTGTCTAATATCGGGTTGGGATATTTGGAACTTGGCCAGATTTCACCGACTTTATCCGGTGGTGAAGCTCAACGGCTTAAGCTGGCTCGGGAATTAGTCAAAAAGAAAAATAAACCAACGGTTTATCTTCTTGACGAACCGACTACCGGCCTGCATTATGCAGATTTAGAGAAATTATTAGCGGTTTTACGGAAATTAGTTCAGCGCGGTCATACAATTATTATTATTGAGCATAACCTTGAAATAATTAAGCAAGCAGATTGGGTAATTGAACTTGGGCCAACCGGAGGTAGTGAGGGCGGCTACTTAATAGCCGAAGGAACTCCTTTAGACTTAAAAAATAATGATGACTCGATTACAGGACGTTATTTGTAGGTATTAGTAGGGAGAAGTCGCGACTTGTCCCTACAGTTTTATAATGAAAATATATTTTAAAAAAATTCCGGCCAAACCGGGCGTCTATTGGTTTAAAGATAAAAATAATAAAATTTTGTATGTTGGTAAAGCAACGAGTTTAAGATCACGCGTCCGCCAGTATTTTAGTGATCCGTTGGATGTAAAAACAGTAAAAATGGTTGATCAGGCAGTGGATGTGGATTGGACAGAGACAACTTCTGAAATAACGGCTACTGTTTTAGAAGCAAAACTAATTAAACAGTATAAGCCGAAATATAATATCCAGTTGAAAGACGACAAGCGGCATTTATATTTAGCAATTACCGATGATGAATATCCGCGGGTGAAAGTTGTCCGCCGGCCTGAATTGGAGGATTTAAAATTTTGGGCCGGTCCTTTTCCTTCATCCTCAGCTTTAAAACAGCTGCTTCGTTGGATTAGAAGAATTTTTCCTTATTGTTCATGTTCAACAGGAAGAAAGCGCCCCTGTCTATATTTTCAAATCGATTTGTGCCCCGGACCGGGTATAGTCAGTAAGAATAAATATATGGACAATATTAACAGTATTATTATGTTTTTTACAGGTCAATCCGATGAATTATTAGAAAAATTAAAAAAAGAAATGCTTAACTTTGCTGAAGAAAAAAAATTTGAAGAAGCGGCGGAAGTAAAAAAACAAATAGACCAGTTAGAAAGGATAATTTTTTCACCTAAAAGGTTAAGCGGCAGCCGTCTACAGACAAAAGAAGGCTTAGCGGAATTAAAAAAGATTCTAATTAGCCACCAAGGAGTTGACCCTTTAATTTTGCAAAGGATTGAAGCTTATGATATTGCAAACTTATCTGACAAGATGATTGTTGGATCAATGGTTGCTTTAATTAATGGAGAAGTTGATAAAAGTGAATATCGTAAGTTTAATCTTCGGCGGGAAGGTCAAAATGATCCTCAAGCGCTTGCCGAAGTTATATTACGGCGTTTGAATCACGAGGAGTGGATGTACCCACAGTTAATACTGATTGACGGCGGTCGGCCGCAGTTACAGGCGGTTGTTCCGGTTTTACGGCAGTTTGACCTAATTGGCGAAACCGGCTTAATCGGCTTAGCTAAAAAAGAAGAAACTTTGGTTATTCCAAAATTTGTAGGCGGCAAAGTTTCCGGTGTTAACCGGTTGAACTTACCAAAAACCTCTTCGGCTTTAAAGCTACTTCAAGTTGCTCGAGACGAAGCTCACCGTTTCGCCCAAAAGTATCTTCATAAAAAAATGTCTATTTAACCCGCAACCCGCAACTCATTACTCTCAATTGATATTTAGACTCCTATTTGGTAAACTTCTAAAGCAATGATTGATTTAAAAAAGATACCGAAAACGGAATTTGCCGCTGCGGTAGCTCAAATTGCCGGCGAAAGAAATATTGATACAGAGGTAGTTATTTCTTCAGTTAAAGAGGCAATTTTAGCTGCTTTTCGGCGTGATATGCGTGAACACGGCGAAGAATTACTTGAAGAAGGCGACTATAAGGTAAAGCTGGACCCGGAATCCGGAGAAACCAAAGTAATATATGTAGATGAAGAAGGAGATGAAGAAAATGTAACTCCTCCCGGTTTTGGCCGGATAGCCGCTCAAACAGCTAAACAGGTTATTTTACAAAAAATTCGAGAGGCGGAAAAAGATGCTTTAATTTCTCAGTTTGATGATCAAATAGGAACAATAGTACGAGGTGTAATTTTGCGTCACGAAGGTCCGAATATTATTGTGGGTATAGGAAAGGCAGAGGCGGAGATGCCTAAAAAAGAACAAGTTAGAGATGAAGATTACTATTCATCTAGACACATGTCTTTTTACGTTAAAGGTATTGTTGAAGAGGACGCCCAAAAAAAAATAATAGTTTCTCGGTCCGCCCCGGAGTTGGTCGTTGAACTTTTTAAGCGTGAAGTTCCCGAAGTTAACTCGGGTGCAGTTGAAATTAAACGGGTAGCGCGTCGTCCCGGCCAAAGAACTAAAATTGCTGTAGATTCTAACCAGCCCGGTGTTGATCCGGTCGGTTCGTGTGTTGGTCAAAAAGGTGTACGAGTTCAAGCGGTAATAAAGGAATTAAATGACGAAAAAATAGATGTTATTCCATATAGTGGTAAGCCCGAGCATTTTGTAGCTGCCGCCTTGTCACCTGCTGATGAGGTTATCGTTGAAAAAATTGACGATGAAAACGAAAAAGCATTAGTTAAAGTGGCAGAAGATGAGTTGGCAATGGCAATAGGAGACGGCGGAGAAAATGTGTCTTTAGCCGGAGAATTAACCGGTTATCAGATAAAAGTTGAACCGAAAGAAGAAGTTAGCAAAAACGACAATGAATAGTCGAGGAAAACATTATGACCACAAAAAAAGACAAGAAACCAGAGAAGTCAATTATTACCAGGCCTCCTATCGTTACTTTTGTTGGACACATAGATCACGGTAAAACAACGCTTCTAGATAAAATCAGAGAATCTCGTGTCGCCCAAGGTGAACCGGGTGGAATTACTCAACATATCGGGGCATACAAAATTGAGTTAAAAAATAAAAAAGAAAATAACGTAATAACCTTTATTGATACTCCCGGCCACGCCGTGTTTGAAAAAATGAGAGCAAGAGGGGTTGGAATGACTGATATTGTTGTTTTAGTAGTTTCCGCTGAAGCCGGTGTTCAAGAACAAACAAAGGAATGCTGTCAATACATTAAAAAGGCGGGAGTTCCTTTTATAGTCGCCGTTAATAAAATTGATTTGGATTCAGCCAATATCGACAAGGTTAAAAGCCAGCTTTCCGAAATCGGGGTTATTTCTGAAGACTACGGGGGAGATGTGGTTACTGTTCCGGTTTCCGCTCAAACCGGTAAAGGAATTGAGGAGTTAATTGAAATGATTTTATTAGTAGCTGAAATGGAAGAATTAAAAGTTGATAAGTCAGCAGACCTTGAGGGAGTAATTATTGAATCTAGCTTGGATCATCAAAAAGGTCCTTTGGCAACGGTTTTAGTTAAAAGCGGTGTATTAGAAGCCGGTGACCAGATTTACGCCGGTACAATACCGGCTAAGGTTAAGGCGCTTACTAACTGGCGGGGAGAAAGAGTGAAAAAGGCCGAGCCAAGTGACCCGGTAGAAGTGCTTGGTTTTAGTGACGTACCGCCTATTGGATCAGTAGTCAGTAGTCAACCGAAAAAGGAAGATAAAAAAGAGGAAGAAAAAGATAAAGAAAAAGAAGGTAAAAGCAAAATTAAAATAATTTTAAAAACTGATGTCAAAGGTACAATTGAAGCAGTTAAAGCAAACCTGCCTGAAGAGGTTCAATTGATAAATGACGCGGTTGGTGAAGTTACTGAAAAAGATGTTTTCTTGGCCCAAAACACTAATTCCGAAATTTATGCTTTTAATGTTAAGGTTAAGCGGTCAGCTGTAAAATTGGCTAAACAAAGTCAGGTGAAAATATTTCAAACGTCAATAATTTATGAGCTTCTAGAAGAGATTGAGAGACGAATAGAGGAAGAAAGAGATCCTTTGGAGAACAAAAATATTCTAGGCCGGGCAGAAATATTAGCTGAATTTAAAATTGGTGATAAAAAAATTGCCGGCGGCAGTGTTACCGAGGGTTCGATTATTCGTGGCCAAAAAATATTTTTAGAAAGAAATGAAAAGGTAATTTCAAGGTCTGTTTTAGCGTCTTTAAAACACGGCGAAGGAGATATTAAAAGTGCTGAAAAAGGCCAAGAGTTCGGGGCAGTGTTTTCCCCGCCGCTTGACTTTAAAAAGGGCGATGTTATAATATCCTATAAAGATGAAGAATCCGATAGATCCTAATAAAGATAATCGTTTTGAAAGGACAAACAGCATTATTATAAATAATGATAAATTTTTAGTTGCGGTGTCCGGAAAAAATTATGATTCCATTGCCGCCGGGGCCGGTTTAGGCCTAGTTTTAAAATCTTTGGGCAAAGAAGTTGAACTTTATACCGATACTTCATTTAATAAAGAAGATTTTCAAGTTCTAAATGGGATAGATCAATTTGTAAGAAACCTGAGTGGAGGAGAAAAAAAACTAGAAATAGTTTTTAATTGCCCTGTTGATGATATAGAAAAAGTTACTTCTGACCCGGAAGGGGATAAATTAAGTTTAATTGTCAACTTCAAAAAGGAAGCTAATCAAATAAGTCCGGCTGATGTTGAAATTAAAAAAGCTGATCCGGTTTTCCAAGCCGGCTTTATTTTAGACGTTAATTTTTCAAATGAGAACTTATTAACTCGAAAAGGAAATTGGGTTTGGTTATCTAAAGAAAAAGGTCAAAAAAGTTGGGCGGAGGTTAATGTCGTGGAAGAGAAAGCTACTCTGTCAGAATCAGTAATTGCTTTGATAAGCCGAGGAGATTTCCAAATTCCGGTTTCAGCAGCCCAAAATTTTTATTTAGGAATTAAAAATGGAACCAATAATTTTGAAAAAGCGGATTCAATAGCTTTGGAAACAGCTGCTTATTGTTTACGGTTGATTGAAAAAGAACAAACACAGCCAAGAACAGAACAAAAACAAACCAAAACCGAAATTGAAGCTAAGGAATCAACTGCCCCTGAACCCAAAGAGGGCTCGACAATAAGCGAGTGGAAAAAACCGCCAATATTTACAGGTGCAACCACTCCTAAAAAATAAATTAAAAGTATTGGCTGAAAAAAAGTTATGTTATAATTAAAAGGTTTGCGGTTTGACCCTTGTGGTCAGCCGGTTTTTTGTTTATTATTAATTACTAATTAGGATTATTATGCCGTTAGACAAAGATAAAAAAGAAAAAATCATTAAAGAGTTTCAAAGAGAAAAAGGAGACACCGGTTCGCCGGAAGTTCAGGTAGCTCTTTTATCCGAGAAGATTTCTAATCTTCAAGAACATTTAGAAGACCACAAGGATGATACACCGGCTAAAATGGCGCTACTTGAAGATATAGCTAAAAGAAGAAGGTTAATACGTTATTTGTCTTCCCGCAGTCCTAAGCGGCATAAAAAGCTGATTGACAAATTGGATCTGAAGAGATAAGATTACATGGATAAAATGAATAAATTAATTACCAAAGAGTTTTCACTTGGCGGAAAAAAAATAGTTATTGAAACAGGTCAGCTGGCTGAACAAGCCGATGCTGCTGTTAAGGTTAAATGTGAAGGAACAGTAGTTTTAGTTACCGTTGTTTCCAATAAACCCAGGTCGGATATTGATTATTTTCCTCTTTTTGTCGAGTATGTTGAACGATTATATGCCGGAGGCATAATAAAAGGGAGCCGCTGGGTAAAGCGTGAGGGAAAGCCCTCTGATGAAGCTGTTTTAGCGGCAAGAACGATTGACCGTTCAATACGTCCTTTATTCCCTAAAGGTTTTAAAAATGAGACACAAGTGGTCGCGACGATACTTTCTATTGATCATCAAAGTGATCCGGACGTATTGTCAGCAATTGGCGCCTCTGCCGCTCTTCATATTTCGAATATTCCTTGGGACGGTCCAATAGGTGTAGTAAGAATGGCCTACCGTGACGGAAATTATTTTGTCAATCCTACTAGTTCAGAAAGAGAAAATTCTGATTTGGATTTGTTAGTATCTGTTGGCAAAAAAGGTGTTGTAATGATGGAGGGCGGAGCCGATCAGCTTACAAAAGAAGAATTCTACGGAGCAGTAGCTGAAGCTAAAAGTGAAGCGGATAAAGTAATTGCTGTTTTAGAAGAATTACGGGAAGAAATCGGAGATGCTAAGCAGGACTATGACAAACCTTCAGTAAAAGAGATTGAGGAAATTCAGTCACAGGTAGAGGCGGATGTCGAGTCAATTATTGACAAAATGTATCAAAGGAAAGAAGACGATTACCAATTGGTAGAAAACTTTATTGATCAACTGAAAAATGAAGGTGAATACAAAGCAGAAATAGTTAATCAGGCAGTGCATCAGTTATATAAAAAACTTATTCGTAAACGAATGCTTAAAGGCGACCGGATTGACGGCCGGGGCTTAAGAGATGTAAGACCGTTGGATATAAGGGTTGATATTTTACCTAGAACTCATGGTTCGGCGATTTTTAAACGAGGGAAAACACAGGCCTTGACGGTTACCACGTTGGGTTCTCCGTCACTTAAGCAGCTGATTGAAGGTCCTTCCGGAGAAGAAACCAAACGTTATATTCACCATTACTTTATGCCTCCTTATTCGGTCGGGGAAACCGGACGATTCGGTTGGCCTAAACGTAGAGAAGTCGGCCACGGGGCTTTAGCTGAACAAGCACTGCTTCCGGTGATTCCGTCAGAGGAAGATTTTCCCTACACGATTAGATTAGTTTCGGAAATTTTATCATCAAACGGTTCGACTTCAATGGCTAGTGCATGTGGTTCATCTCTATCCTTAATGGATGCAGGTGTGCCAATTTCTTCTCCTGTTGCCGGTATTTCAATAGGAAAAGTAAGCGAAGGCAGTAATTATGTATTAATGACTGACATGCGTGGTATTGAAGATTTCAACGGTGATATGGATTTCAAGGTAACTGCTACCAATCAAGGTATTACTGCAATTCAGCTAGACATCAAAACGGATGGACTTAAATTGGAAATAATTAAAGAGGCCTTTTCAAGAGCGGAAGAAGCAAATAAACTTATTTTAAAAGAAATGAACCAGGTTATTTCAGAACCGAGGAAAAAGGTCTCTGAATATGCTCCTAAAATAGTTATGGTTCAGATTCCTCCTAAAAAAATTGGTGATCTTATTGGTCCGGGAGGAAAAACAATTAAACGATTGATTGAGGAGACTAATTGTGCAATAAACGTTGAAGACGACGGGACGGTTAGTATTACCGGAGTAAACGAGGATGAAGTGAAGCAAGCGGTGGAAAGAGTCAAAGCACTAACTAGAGAAGTCGAAGCCGGAGAAGAATTTGAAGGAGAAGTTAAACGGGTTGAGCCGTTTGGTGCGTTTGTAGAGTTTTTACCGGGAAAGCAGGGCTTAGTTCATGTTTCAAAAATAAGTGATCGCTATATAGAAGACGCTCAAAAAGTTTTAGAACCCGGGCAGAAGGTTAAAGTAAAATTGATTAAGATAGATGACCGGGGACGCTACGACTTAAACCTCCTTGAACCGAAAATTTAATCCCTTTTAGCAGTAGCAGACTTTAGTCTGCGTTAAACAACGCGAAATGTTGAATCTTTGATTGTTGATATGTAGAATGAATTAAGATGGCGGAAAAAAAACAAAAAAACTATTTAGAAGATATAAAGCAGAAAGTAGAAAAAGCTGATTTGCCTGCTGGTTTAACTGAAAAAGCTGACCAGGAAATAAGAAGACTGGAATTAATTCAGCACGGTGACGCTTTTTGGAGGGGCCTGGATCAACTTTCCCATTGGACCGATTGGATTATTTCACTTCCCTGGAATAAAAAAACAAAAGATATTCTTGACCTCGGTCACGCCCAAAAAATACTTGATGAAAGCCATTACGGTTTGGAAGAAATAAAGGACCGAATTTTAGAATACTTAGCAGTTTTAATTTTAAAACAAAAAAGGCGTGAAGGCAGGGTCCGGGCGCCTATTCTTTGTTTCGTCGGCTTAGTCGGCACCGGTAAAACAACAATTGCCAAATCCATTGCTGAAGCATTAGACCGAAAATTTATCCGGATACCTTTCGGCGGATTAGGCGATCCGCTTTACTTAAGAGGCCAGTCACGTATTCATCCCGAAGCTGAACCCGGTCACGTAATTAAAGGTCTTCGGCAGGTAAAAGCCAAAAATCCGGTAATTTTATTGGACGAAATTGACCGGGTAGCCGACGATTCATTAAATACAATAATGGGTGTTTTAGTTGAATTGCTTGACCCTGAACAAAACGACCGGTTTAGCGACTATTTTATTGACTATCCTTTTGACTTGTCTGAAGCTATTTTTATTGCCACTGCCAACCATACCCGGCGGATTGCTACTGCCGTAATGGACCGGCTTGAAGTGTTGCAGATGCCTTCATATACCGATGATGAAAAAATTGCTATCGGTAAAGATTATTTACTGCCCAAGGCAATTAAACAAACCGGCTTAAATTCTGAAGAAATCACTTTTGAAGAAAGAGTTTGGCCGAAAATTACTCGGCCGTTAGGTTATGATGCCGGCGTACGGACACTTTACCGCAACATAGAAAGTATTTGTCGTAAAGCCGCCCGTCAGATTATTGAAGGCAAAAAAGAAAAAATTCAAATTACGGTAGAAAATGTTAATGATTATCTTCCGTTATAATATATATAATATATTATGAATAAATCAAGAGATAAATTAAGAATACTATCTTTAAGCAGTTTTGTAGACGTAACCGCTAATATGTTCGTTTATCATTATCTGCCTAAAGGACAAGAAAAAAATGATCAGATTTTAATTGTTGATTGTGGGATGGGATTTCCCGAAAGAAGTACCCTCGGAGTAGATTTGGTTATTCCGGATTTTGATTATGTTTTAAGCCGGAAAAATAAGATTAAAGGGATAGTTTTAACTCACGGCCATGAGGATCATATTGGTGCTTTACCTTTTCTACTACCTGATTTGGGTGGAAATGTGCCGGTATATGGTTCACGCTTGGCAGCCGCCTTGGTTAATGAAAAACTTGAAGAAAAAAACATCAGCGCTCCGGTTTATGAATATAATGAAAACAAATGTTTTTCTTTAGGTAAATTTAAAATTGATTCAGCCCGAGTCAACCATTCATTACCGGATACTTATCACCTTTTAATTCAAACACCGGTAGGAAA
>CAYXSV010000030.1:0-13400 GCA_964468355.1 uncultured Gammaproteobacteria bacterium | reverse complement strand
TCATCATTTTCCGAATAAAATATTTCAGCCGGTTGATCATTAACCCATACTCTCCACCCGGGAAAGTTAAAAATATTGATTACCAATCGACCCGATTCTAAAACCTGACCATGCCAATAATACCAATTACTGCCTTGATCAGTTTCAATTACTTCAGCTTTCCCTTCTAAAAATTCCCACTCCCCATCTGGGGCAGATGTTGGTGCTTGTTTGGCAGTCCGAGGTAAGTAATCATATATTCCGGCTGTTTGTTGTATTTTCCAAATATCCCCGGTAAATCTTTCCTTATCAGTCAAAGGCCACATTTCCTGAGGGCGAAAGTATGTCCAATTCCAAGCTATCACCCCAATAATCAAAAACCAAACTAGCCATTTTTGAGGCCAAATTTTACTAATATAACCGGAAATAAGTGAAGTAAAAAGAACTACTCCGGCTAATAATCGCCAAGGAAATTGAGTCAATTGCAATAAAGTTATCTTAAGCCAAATAAAAGTTGATTGGTTATGCATAAGAAATGAATATAAGACGGTAAAGCTAAAAAAGATGGTTATCAACAAAGTCCAATCACTAAAAGTTATTTTCCTTGATTTAATCCAGTTTTTTATATTCTTAACCCAAACAGCAACAAAAACTATCAATGATAAAATCCAATGAAAATGGCCGACAGGAAAAGCCATGCCATCCGTATCAGCCCAAACAGATGGTCCATATCCCCAAAACCTGGAAGTAAACATCTGTCGAAGTGATATAAAATGGGCTCTCCAGTCAAAATAGCCGGAAAACATCGTTTCAATATGCGTGAAGTTTTTTTCAAAAAACATTGGTAAGGTAAAAAATGCAGCTAAACCCAATGCCCATAGCGCTGACAATACATAATTACCGAATAGTTTAATGTTTTTCCAAGGCCAATTATCATACTTATACCACCAATAAATAACCCAAACCAACAAAAAGGGTAAAAAAATCATAACCATGACATTATGAGTCAACAAAAGCATGGCAAAGCTAAATGCCAGCCAGTTTAAATAACCGCTCCAGGAGCGCGAATTTTTACGCTCCAAGAGCGAAGACTCCGCTGCCTTTTTGGCTGACCAAAGTATTAATGGAAACCAAATAAACGCCCAAGCTTCATTTAGAGCGCCGCGAACATAAACATCAACTGAATGGTAAGGCGCCCAGATGTAGAAAACCGAACTGATTAATCCGCCCCATTTTCCCCATAAATCTGAGGCCAAAACAAACATAGCAATTCCCGAAAATACAAACTGCAGAATAAATAAAATCTTTGCAATGTTAACAAAGCTGAAACCCAATAATCTAAAGCATTGACCGACGTAGAAAGGCAGAGGTGGATAAAAATTAAACAAAGGATATCCGTAGCCGTATCCCATGTCGGGAACCCATCTACAAGGTATTTGACCGTCTTCCCAGCATTTTTCCATCTGTAACTGTCTCATAATTTGAAGGTCGTCATGCATAGTAAAAAAACCGGGCTTAAACAGCCATCTGCTCGCCAAACCTGCCACAACTAAAATTAAAATTATTATTGTCTTATTTTTCATTTTAAGTCAATTAGATCAATTAGAAATTAGGTTAATTTTTAACTTCTAAAAATAGTAATTTATCACCTCCGGGTTTTTCATAGGATTTAATTAAATCAAGCTTTTCCGACCTGTCTCCCTCTATTTTATAACGGCTTTTATTAACCACCAAAAAGGTTTGATTACCCGCCTGAGCTGACTCTTCCAGTGATTTTGGAATTTCCGTAACCGGATACGTTGTACCGATCACCGTTATATTTTTAAAATCATTTACGTAAATTTGAAGACCATTGGGCAAAGTGCCAAAAAATCCTTCAGTTCCAACTACAATTTCATTTTCAGAAGGAAGTTTTTTTAAGTATTTCCCAATTTCTTTTATTCCATATCCAGCCGTCCAGTCTTCCAAATAACCCCGCCTTTCATCTTCGGGTAAATTTGCTTTTGTTGGTGAAACCAACAAATTATAATTAAAGATTATTGCCGGGAAGAATAACAACGTCATTAATCCCAATCGCAACCCTGTGCCAGTCTTTTCCGAAATCCTCAAAACTCGGTACAGGGCTGAAAGCCCATAACCTACGAATACTAAAAACACCGGGACGGTAAATAAAATGTATCGCGCCGTAAAGGTTTTTGCGGCCAGCGCCTGAGCTACCAGCGGACCAAACCACCATAAGAACAAAATAAAGAAAACCAGTCGTTTATCATTGTAAATTTTTTTAATTAAGCCAATTAAACCGATTATTACCAACGGAGGAGTTAAATAATACCAATAATAACGGCTTATATCACCGAATAAAGAAAAGGTGTGTTTGAAAGGGTCACCGTAAATTTCATTATATGTCCTAATATAATCCTGATTTCTCATTGAAAGCATATGAAATTGGCCGCTTAGACGAAGAATGTTATAGATCATAAAAGCAATAAATAAAGAAATTGCCAGTAAAATTATTGTAGGGATAAGTCGAGACTTGTCCCTACCAATAAGTAATATTAAGACTGTAACTACAGCTAAACCAATAAAAAAAACTGCCGGACTTTTGGTCAACAAGCCGCCGCCTAAAACCATTCCTAAAATCATCGCCGTGTCAAGACGTTTCAATTTTCCTAATAAAAGTGAAAAATTTAACGCCCAAATACCAAAAGCAGAAAGTAAACCGTCCACTAAAGCCATTCGGTTAAAAAATAAATTAAAAGGAGAAATCAGGTAAAGAAAACCGGCAATTAAACCTAGGTTTAAATTATTTAGCTTTTCTTTTTTTATAAAAGAAATAATAATTGGTAAGGAAAAAACCCCAATCAAAGTAAAAAAACCTGAGACAACAGAAACCATACGGCCGGCAAATAAAGGATCACTGAAAATTTTTAGAAATGGAATTGTCAACCACATAAAAAGGGGCTGTTTACCATCTTGAAGTGAAACAAATCTTAAATTCGCATTAGTACGCATTATCTGCGACCAACGGATATAGATTCCCTCATCACAAAAAACCGGCAGTTTGGTTAAATTAAAAATTCGGGTAAGAAAATAAACCAGAAAAATTAGACCTAAATATATTAGTTGTTTTTTACTAAATTCTATCTTCCAGTTACTAACTTCTATCTTAATCATATTTACCTTTTAAATCATTTATTCTAACCCGGATTACCTGAGCCAACATTTGTTTGGATTCTTTAAGGTAGCTTTTCTTTTTCGATTCAGCCGCCGCGTCACGATCCTGCCATTTAACCGAAACTTCCTTAATTTTATAACCGTATTTTTCGGCTAAAAATAACATTTCAATATCAAAAGCGGTTACCTTCCATCCTTTAACTTTTTTATTTATGTTTTGAAAAAATTCTAATTTAGGAAAAATCTCAATACCAACTTGTTTTCTCATTGCTTTAAAACCGCATTGGGTATCATTAATTTGGGGAAGTAGAATTAAACCTCGCAGGAAACGAAAGACGCTCGAACCGATCTTTCTAATCATTGAAAATCCCTGTCGCTTTGCTCCTCTTGAACCAATAACCAAATCATATTGGTTAAACCATGGAAGAAGCTTTTCAACCTGATCAATCGGAGTTGACTGATCCATGTCGGTAAACAGCACCCAATCACCGCTTGCCGCTTCAATCCCCTTCCACACCGCCCACGGTTTACCGCCATGCTGATTAGCTAATACCCTAAAACCAGTATTTTCTTCTGAAAACTGTTGACAAAATTCTAAACTTTGATCTGAAGAGCCGTCATCCGATATTATTACCTCCCAATTATAATTTTGTTTTTGAAGATACTTATTAACCTCATCCAATACCCCTCTCTTCAAATTTTCTTTTTCGTTATAGCAAGGAATAATTATTGATAAAAACATAATTTACTTTATTTTACCAAGTTTATAAATTGGAATACCTTCAGCTTCCCAGTCAGACTTAATTTTCCAATCATCTCCGGACTGAATTTCCCAAACTTCCGATTCAATCGGATCAGGATATTTTTCCGGGCTTTCTTGAATTACGTACAAATAATCGGCCTGGGGATAATCACTATCAGCCATTGGTTTATTAGGACAGTTATTAACTAGAAAATATCGATAGGCCAAAGCCCGATAATCACCATAAGAAGCCAAATTTACTATATTATAATTTTCGCCTGAAGGAATTTGGCTGCAGATAAAATGGGCAATTTTCCTTGTTCTTGTGAGCTGATTATTAGGAGGATTCCATCCGTGCCAATTGAAAATCATTAATGTCATAATTCCAAACCCAAATAAAAACTTTATATAATTTAACTTGGTTATTCCTAAGCTGATTAATAGAGCCAAACTGGGATATAAAAAAAGATAATAATGGGCATAAACATGCTGTTTATAATTGGCTATTCCAATTAAACCTATTATCAACCAAGTAATAATCAGCCAGGTTGTTTTGATTTTTCTTTCTTTCCATATCCCCAATAAAATTACGGGAAGCAACAAAAGTGACCAACGCCAGGTATCTTTCATAATAAGAAACTGGGAAATAAACTGATTATAAACCTGGTTAAAGTCAAACAGTCCTTTATAAAATTTAAAATTTACAGTTGTTTGCCGTTGAGTAAAAAAGGTTAAAAAGGCATTAAAATTAGGAAAGCCGTGTTTTATGTCAAAAACTATCAACGGTGACATCAACAACATAAAAACTCCTAAACCAACAAGTCCAAATTTTAAAAAATTATTGACGTTTTTTTGTTTGAATAGATTAAAAAATTTAATCATCAAAAAAATAGCGATAACCGGAAAAAGAAGCAAACCTAAATAATGAGAATTTAAGACCATCGCTAATGAAGCAGCCAACCAAATTAGTGATTTATAATCATCTTTTTTCCACACTCGCCACAAAAACCACATTGAGACCAAACTAAAAAGCGGTAAAACGTTCGGGTTCCAAATAAAATTGGAATATTTTATAACAGCCGGTGAAAGTGCTAATAATCCGGCTGCCCAAAACCCGGTTTCTTTACCAAACCATTGACTGCCAAACCTATATATTAACCAGATAGTAAAAAGACCAATCAAACCATTAAATAGCGCCGGTCCTAAGGGATTAAAATTAGCTAAAACTAAGGAAGGCGTGATTAAATAGTAATACCACGGACCCAAATACATATTTCCAATGGAAGTTTGAGGACCAATAAGCATAAAATCTCCATCTTTAACAAACTGCCGGATACGCAAAACATCCCTACCTTGATCACCTAAAAACTCAGTGTAAGCCGAGATCCGGTAAAAGCGTAAAAAAGCGCCTAAAACTAGAATTAGAAAAACTAATTTGTTCTTTTTAATTAAATCAATCACTTTTTAAATTTAAGCTTAAACCAAAGTTTAACTAAATCACTCAGTCCAGAAAGAATAACATCCAAATTAGCTCCAGTAGCCGCACCATGTTCCCGGGCATAATGACTGACTCCTACCTCTTCAATTTTAAAACCGGCATTTTTAGCTTTTATTAGAAATTCAGAGGTTATAAAAGGCCCCCTTTCCGCTTCCAGCTTTGGGATACTATTAACTACTTCTTTACTAAAATATTTAAATCCACAATCAATATCCTTTACCCAAAGACCAAAAAGTATAAAAACGGCCAGCTCCCAAACTTTTGATCCCCAAATCCGGTAAAAAGGAACTTTTCGGTTCAAATAGTAACCGATAACCAAATCTGCTCCGGTTTCTTTTTGTTTTATAATAAATCTATCTAGTTCAGAAAAATCAAACTGTCCGTCAGAATCCGTAAAAGTTATCCACTTAAATTTAGCATTGTACATCCCTGATTTCAACGCCCCACCGTAACCTCGATTCGGACGGTGAGTTATAAGACGGATATTGTCAGGATAATTTTTTACAAGCCGTTTACCAATTTTGTTAGTCTGATCGGTACTGCCGTCGTCAATGATAATTATTTCCCATTTATCAGTATCTTTCTCCAAAACCTCCACGGCCGATTCGACTGTTTTTTCCAAATTCTTTTCTTCATTGTAAGCCGGAAAAAAGACCGACAGTTCAGAAATTAGTTTTTTAGACATGTAAATATGATATCATATACCAGTTAAAAATTAATAGCGAAAAGTGATCAGTGATAAACCAAAAAACCGGAAAAATATAAGAAATATCTTTTATCTTTGGTTAATTACAGTTTTCAGCACCTTAATAGTTTGGACGGCTTTTTCAACCCGTAACCAAATGACAAAGGTTTTTGCTAACTTTGACGGACCAAACTATTTAGTTATCGCTAAATGTGGTTACAATCCGGAATGCATCAGGAAAAATTTTTCTCTACCTTTACCGCTGGAGTACTACCCGGCACATTTTCCAGGTTATCCTCTCCTTATTTCCTTTCTTGACCAATTTCTACCCGGCTGGTGGGCAATGCTGGCAGTTACACTTTTTTCAACCGGAATCATGGTTGCTATTTTTTACCTCCTTCTAAAACAACTTCAAATTAAATCGGCTTTTTGGCTGTCTTTTATCTTGCTTTTTCTTCCGGCCAGAACGCTTGTTCTTAGATCTGTCGGGGCGCCGGAAACACTTTTTATTGCGGTAATTCTCGGTTCAATCTATTTTTATCTCAAAGAGAAATACTGGCTGGCCGGTCTTTTTTTAGCCGCCGCCCAATTAACTAAAACTCCGGCAATTCTCCTCTTTGGCGCTTATGGAATAGATATATTTTTGCAATCAACCTCCGAGGATCCCATTCGGGAACCTCGCAGGTTTTTGGATATAAAACCTCGGAGGTTAAAACAAGTTTTGATAAAAAGGATTCCGCTTTTAATCGGACCGGTTGTTTTACTTCCACTATTCTTAATTTTTCAAAAACAAACCGGAAATTTTTGGGCTTATTTTCACTCCGGCGATAATTTTCATTTAATCCCACTGCCTTTTCAAACTTTTATTTCTTCACGATCATGGCTGGGGGATTTCTGGCTGGAAGATATTTTTTACGTTTACTTAGTCGGCGGATTGGCAATCACTCAACTTTGGAAAAAATACAGGGTTAATATCATAACTATTTTTCCTGCTGTTTTTTACCTAGCGACACTCTTCGTTGCTCATCGTGACATTTCCCGTTATTCAGCTCCTCTTTATCCTTTCTGGATTATTGGTTTTCAAAAGGCACTAAAGAAAAAGGAATTTAAAATAATTTTTCTTATTTTACTCCCAGCCGCGTACTTGTTCGCTATAAACTTTATCAACTACAACGTCGCTCCTATTGCTGACTGGTCTCCATATAAGTAATTATTTTTTTTAATTCAACGAAAATAACAGCCATTCCGGGTAAACCAAAACAAAGTTTTACCCAACTATTTTTACTCATTACATTATTAAACCATCCAAGATTGGGAAAAAACTTAATTACCTTGCCAACTATTCTATGCCCGGGAACTAAGTTTGGATCAACGGCCGTACTGGCATCGCCTTTTGTTTGATAATAAATAAGATTGTCCTTTTCTACTTTTTTTTGAATACGATGAGTAATTGTTTCCGTTGAATTTGTGAAAGAGTAGGGATAATAAGTAATGATATCGCCAATTTGATATTCATCAAGTTTTTTTACTAAAAGTAAACTATTCTTTTTAAAAGTAGGCGACATTGAGCCCGACTTAACTGCAAAAAAATTTATTTTTTTAAGAAAAGAAATACTAGGTAATGACAAGAAAATATAAAAAAGAATAATCAATAAAACACCAAAGTAATATAAATAATTTTTAAATTGTTTAATAACCTTTGCCGAATGATATATGGTTGTGTAAAGTTTGTTCATGATAAAAACCTCCCTTTTCCTCCTTTGACTCTAACCAAGTTTTAAAATTTAAATCAAAAGCACAATATTCACCATTATAACTACCTTGATCATAGCTTACAATAAAAATTAAATCCTTTTTATTGTCAACAAAAACATCCAAGTCAAATTCTGAAAGAGCGCCTTGATATATAAACTGCCAATTATTCATAACTTTTAATTTCAATGCTTTGCAAGCTTCGTTTAAACCACTAGTCTGCTCTGATTTTATATTACAATTAAAATCCATTTCACCGTCTTTTTTAATCCTCACACTTGCAACACCGAATCCATTCGGAATTAAGCCGCTTATTTCAAATAAATTACTTATTGGATATTGATTAGAGGTTTTTCTGTTGGAAAAATCTAGTGTAGTTGCCTGAAATTGATGATTGCGAATAGTTTCACGATCAACAAAATCAGCGTCTGTTTTATCCGCAGAAACAAGGAAATAGATATAGATGAAGAAAATAATTTTAGCTATTGCAAAAATTCTAATAGACACTGAAATTTCATTTTAACTTTCACTTTTTAAATTTGATTTAATATTTTTAATTTCATCGATTAAAATCAATCCACCGGGAATAACTAAAAGTAATCCGATTCCCAAACGAGAACGACCGAAAGAAATTATATATCCAAATTTAGGTATAGTTAAGATTACTTTCCCTAAAATTTGGTCAATATTAATTTTGTCATTATCTTCATCCCTATTGGCATCGCCTTTAGTAATAAATTCTCTTTTATCTTGATTGTCTTCAATATCAACAATCCGATGTGTTGCTACCCGGCCTTTATTACCTTTAAAAGTAACAACGTCGTTTTTAAAGTAATTTCTTTCACTTTTAATAATTATTACGTCACCGGTCATAATTGACGGCTCCATTGAACCAGATTGGATAATAAAAGTTCGATATTTTCCAAAGTTAAAATTTGAAAGAAAAGTAAGTCCAATAAGCAAACCAAAAACTATTATTGCCGACCAAGAAACAAAACCGGTTACCAACGAAAATAAACTTTTTTTACTTTTCATAATCATTCTGACAAGGGAGGACAAAATGCCCTCCCTTGTTTAAATAAAATTTAATCCTACAATTGCTCGGCCTCAAGTTCTGCATCGGTCAATTGCACTAATTCAAACACTGTGTCAAAATCTAAACTGTCACTTTGAATTTCATTACCATAGTCATCTTCTGAAAGAGACCATTGCATAGTTATCTCTTTACTTTCTCCCGGTGCAATTACAATTTGGTTTAAATCATTCCAAGCAGTCTCGATACCAGCTTGATCAGATTCATCAAGATTGGATGTGAAAACAACTTCCCCGTCCAATAAAAACTCGGCTGTAATTGTTCCACCCAATTCCCCTTGCCCTGGTCCGGGATCTTCACAAGTATCATCAATTTTCCCTTCCGGTGTATTACATCCATTGTCATAATTAGTTATATTATCCAATTTAAAATATAATCTTCCCGGTAAACTTCCTTCATTATTGATCGTCCAGGCCTTACCTCCGCTTAAACTTCTCGACTCGCCTAAATCATCAATAGTAAAGGGCTCAATAACTCTTCCTCCATCATCAACGGACAATTCCAAGGTTCCGACACTAAATTCCGAACCGGTCCCCGTTTCCGTGTCGCTGAAAAAGGCCTGGGATAAAGCAAAACCGCCAGCACCGAAAACTAAACCAATAATAATAATACTTAATATAATTTTTTTATTCTTCACAACTATACTCACCTCCTTTCTCTTATTTTTTTATTATAAATACCTGCCCATAACAATCATAATAATCAAAATTATTATTAACTGTCAAGTTACAAACCTAAAAATATTAATAAAAAAGAATATATTTAAAATTAAGCGCCCTCGTAATTAAAATATTTATATCTAAAGAAGCTGATAATAACTATTTTATTTTTTCCAAATTATTTTATTGTACATCAACCAGTTATAAGGAAGAATTAAGGTAGCGATAATTATCGGCAGATACAGCTGGCGGTAGTCGGGTCCGAATAAATAAGCCAAAAGAGTGCCGAATACAGTCTGAATAATCAAGGCACCGGCAGATGTTAAATTAAATTGACCGAATTTTTTAACTAAATCAAATAATTCAGTAAATTTTTCTTCTTTAAAAGTCCACAAATTATTAAGAATAAAATTGGAGATAATCGCCATCTCTGTTGCCAGCGCCCAAATTAACCATTCATCAAGCCCGGCTTTACCTAAAATAAATAAACCGCCGGCATTAACTAAATAGCCGATAAAGCCGACTGTGCCGAATTTTATAAACCGTTGTGTTGCTGGATCATTCCAGCGGACTAAAATTACACTTTTAAAAACATCGAGTGTCGTCTTTGAAGTCATTTTCGACTCTCCTTTTTCCCTCACCTGAAACTGTAAAGGGATTTCTTTAACTTTAGCGCCAAGCTTAACCATTTTGTAAAGAAATTCTAATTTATAGCCGAAGCCCCGCGAGTATAAATTTTCCATATCCATTGAATCAACAAAACCCCTTACCCGGGAGGCCTTTAAACCGGTTGTCGGGTCGGTTATTTTTAAAAAATGTTTCGACGGAAAGAAAAGAACAAACCTGGCAATTAATCCGCCCATCTCGGAAAGAAAAACGCGATTAAAACCCCATCCTTTAGGATTGGAACCACCCTTTATTTTTCTGGACCCCAAAACATAGTCATTACCACGGTCAATTTCTTTTAATAAAAGGGGAATCCGGTCAGGCGGGTGTTGAAAATCAGCATCGAATTCAATTAAAACATCAGCGGCCATTTTATCTATTGCGTAATTAAAACCTTTTACATAAGCGGCACCGATACCTTCTTTTTTCTTTTCAACAAACACTTCTAGATTAGTAAACCTTTTTTGCTTTTCCTTTACAATATCAGCTGTTCCGTCCGGAGATTGGGCGTCAACAACCAGTAACTTACATGTCCAATTTTTAATTGTCGGAAATATTTCGGTAAAAAGATGATCAATCATCTCTCCTATCGTTCCCGCTTCATTATAAGTTGGAATAACAACAACCGCCGTTTTTTTATTTTGCATTAAACTAAATTATAATTCATAATTTTTAACTCTTAACTTTAAATTCGTCTCCCAATTTTATACCATATTTTTTAACTAAGCCGGCATTAATTTCAACAACGTATTTTGACGGTTTGTCAACAGACAGCGGCTTAACACTTTTCGGCTTGGCATTTTCTATTATACCGATTACTTTATAATCCTTGTCGGCAAAAATAATGTCCAGCGGAATATAGGTATTCATCATCCAAAAACTGCACTTCTTTTCACCGGAAAAAATAAAAAGCATACCTTGATTTTCCGGTAGGTCTTTTCGAAACATCAAACCCTTAGCCCTTTTTTCGGCAGTATCGGCTATTTCGCAATTAAACCGTCCGACCAGCTGATTATGGTCATCAAATATTTCAACCGTTTTCCGTTTATCAAAATCTACCCGCCAAAGATATAAAAAAAATCCAAAAACTACAATAAAAATAATCAAAATCCCAACACTAAACTTCATTTTTTATTATAACACTTAACAAAAATCATTGACCACCTGAAATTTTAGCTCAAATATTCTACAACCCAAAATTTAATTGAACATATGTTTAATTAAATTCAAGTACGAGTTTAATTATTAACGCAACCTAAAGGTTGCTAATACAAAAGAATACCTTCATTTACGTATTAGCAGGGTTTACCCTGCGTTATATGTTAAAATTGCAATTAAATGCAAATTATCAAAGCCGGACGAAAATCTGAAGAGGAAATAATCAACCGTGCAGTTGAAGTTTTAAATCAATCGCAGTTAATAATCTATCCAACTGAAACCTGCTACGGTTTAGGAGCCGATGCATTAAACCCAAAAGCGGTAAAAAATGTTTTTGAATTTAAGGGCTTCCGTCAAAACAAGCCGATTTCAATAGCCGTATCAGGAGTTGAAATGGCCAAAAAATATGCAGAAATTAATCAAACAGCAGAAAATATTTATAAAAACTTACTTCCCGGGCCGGTAACAGTTGTTTCAAAATCTAAAGGCAAAGTTGGTAAAGCGTTGGAAGCAGAAACAAAAACAATCGGTGTTAGAGTACCGAATTATCAGTTAACGCTTAATCTGATAAAAAAATTTAAACAGCCGATTACTGCTACTTCAGCCAATATCTCCGGTGGTAAAACTCCTTATACAATTTCTGATACTTTATCACAACTTACCGAAGAAAAAAGAAAACTAATTGGTTTAATCATTGATGCCGGTAAACTTTCCCGGCGACCGCCGTCATCAGTTGTTGATACTACTCTAAATGAAATTAATGTCCTCCGCCAAGGTGAAATCAATTTCAGCCGACTTAAAACAAAAAATATTACCAGCTATTCAACTGAAGAAACAATTGAACTGGGGAAAAAATTAACTAAAAAAAATTACAACCAGTTAAAAGACAAGTGCCTTATTTTTGCTCTTCAGGGAGAACTCGGCACCGGAAAAACACAATTTGCCAAAGGTATCGCCCGGGGATTAAAGATTAAAGAAACAATAACTTCGCCGACTTTTACTCTAGTCAAAGAATATCCACATCAAAAAGGAATTTTTTACCATATTGACGCATGGCGGATAAGCCAGGAGAAATTTCATCAATTTGATTTTGAAAACTATATTTCTCCAGGAAATGTCATCGCCGTTGAATGGATGCAAAAAGGAAAATCGTTAATCGATCAATGGAAACAAAATCGTCAAATAAAACTAATTTTGGTAAATATTGATTACCAATCCCCTAAAAAACGCCTTATCTCTTTCGCCGTTCAATAACTTACGATACATCGATGTATCGATGCATCAGTCAGAAGTGTTAAGAGTTAGTTTATCAACTAATTGCTTTGCTCTTTCTTCGGTTAAGTCAATTTTTTCTGTTGGATAAAATTTGACTTTGCCGCGGGCGTCAGGCATCAAATGAATATGAGCATGAGGAACGTCATAGCCGTAAATCCAGGTCATAACAAATTCCGTGTTTAACTTTTCCTTGAGGTGATTGGCTAATTCAACAGTCACTTTAAAATAATCATCGGGATTGGGTACATCCCAAACCCAGCGGTAATGGTCTTTCGGAATAACCAGCGTATGACCTTCGACCCACGGGTTAATATCCAAAAAAGCCATAAAATGCTCGTCTTCGTAGATTGTATAAGCCGGGACCTCCCCCTCAACTATTTTGCAAAATATACATTCGATTTTTTTAATCATAAATCCATTATAATATAACCAACTATGGACATCAATGAAAACTATCTCATACTATCTATTGAAACGTCTTGTGACGAGACGTCTTCAGCAGTTACCGCGGGAAGACGGGTTCTAAGCAACATTATCTGGTCCCAAATTGACATACACCAGCCGTGGGGCGGAGTTGTCCCTAATTTAGCCCGTGAAGCCCATCAAGAACGTATTGATAGAGTAATCAACAAGACCGTTAACCAAGCAGAAACAAACCGTAAACGATTCAATTTAAAACTTCCGAAAATAAACTGGAAAAATATTAAAATTAAATAAAA
>CAYXSV010000029.1:0-17614 GCA_964468355.1 uncultured Gammaproteobacteria bacterium | reverse complement strand
AATAAATTGATAACCTGAAATAATAAAATTAAATAAAGCAAACAAACCGGCGCCGACAATCATGAATTTCATAATATTGTTAAGGATAATAAACAGGCCCAAACCTGAATCAGAATATTTATCTAGCGCTTTCGGTTTGCCGATAGTTCCTATTTGGGCTAAAACTGGTTTTTTAAAGATTTGGATTAAGTATTTGTACACCGGTAATTACCTCGATTAATTGTACAATAAAATAACTGGCAACAATAATTATAAAACCGCTTATTGCTGCAGTTGCCGCTTTTTGGCCTTTTTGAATTTGACCGCTGTCCTGCTTCCCTGACCCGATGATAATGCTGATACCGCCAAAAATCAAGAGAAAAATCATTATTATTCCGGCAATAGCATAAATAGGAGTTAAAATGTGCTCAAAAAAAGCGCCGAATGAACCAAAAACGTCAGTAATTTTTTTATCGCCGAGTTTATATTTCTCTCCAATAAGAACTTGGGCGTAAGCTTTATTAACCATTATAATTTAGAATACCAAAACTTCGGCTATTAGTAAATAGACTGAAAGAAAATTGCTAAATATGTTATTATTAATTTATGCAGGTAACAGGGATACCGACAAGCGGTCAAAAAAATAACTCCAAATCCGTTTTTTTAATTTTGGGGATTATCCTTATTTTAGCTTTTGGTGGAGCAGGAATTTATTTTTTTTTAAATAGGTCCAAGCCGAAGAAATCAACCACTTTGACTTACTGGGGATTATGGGAACCGGAAGCGGTAATTAACGGGATTATCAGCGAATGGGAGAAAAACAATCCGAATATAAAAGTCAAATATGTTAAGCAAGACAAAGAAGATTATCGTGCTCGATTACAGTCGGCTTTTTCCCGGAATGAAGGCCCGGATATATTTCGTTTTCATCAAACTTGGGTGCCGATGCTAAATGAGGATTTGGCTCCGGTTCCTAAATCAACAGTAGCCAACCTTGGTTTAGACGAAAACTATTTTTCTATTGTTAAAGAAAGTTTGTCACAGTCAGGTCAGTATTATGGATTGCCGTTAATGGTTGACGCTTTGGCCTTATACTATAATAAGGACCTACTTACAGCAGCAAATTTATCCGTTCCCAGAACTTGGTGGGGGTTGGAAGAAGTAGCTAAGAAATTAACGGTCAGAGCTCAAGACCAGATTACAACCGGGGGTGTTGCCTTGGGGGCGGTTAACAATGTTGACCACTGGAGCGATATTATTGGATTAATGATTTATCAAAACGGCGGTGATCCTGGCCGGCCGGATAGTTTAGTCGAAGACGTATTAAAGTATTATTTAAAATTTAAAACAGTTAACCGGGTTTGGGATGAGTCTATGCCTAATTCAACTTTGGCCTTTGCAACCGGGAAGCTGGCTTTTTATTTTGGTCCTTCCTGGCGTGTCTTTAATATCATTGAGGCAAATCCAAATCTTAATTTTGGTGTTGCTGAGGTTCCCCAACTGCCGTTGGTGGAAGGCGCCGACTGGGAGGAAGCGGAGGCGGGTAATGAAGAATTAACCGATATCGGCTGGAGCACTTTTTGGGTTGAAGGGGTGTGGAATAAAAGTAAAAATCAAGAAGCCGCCTGGAAGTTTTTAGAATTTCTCAGTTCGGAAGAGACAATGAAAAAATTATATACAGCTCAGTCGCAGTTGAGGGAATTTGGTGAAATTTACCCGCGGAAAAACTTGGCTTCGCAGATACAAAATCCATTAGTTGAACCGTTTGTTGAAGAAACTAAAACATCTAAAACTTGGTATTTATGTTCATTTACACGAGATTCCGGTATAAACGATAGGATGATTAACTACTATGAAGATGCGCTTAATCAACTTTCGGGAACCGGCTCAACACGCGATTTACTTAATAATTTACAAAATGGTGTAAATCAGGTACTTAATCAATACGGCATGTCTGATTAGCAGATGAAATTGCCCCTTGACAAAATTGTTTAAATAATTAAAATAGTAAACGAAGATGGCAGATAAAAAAAACAAATTAATTCCGGCTCCGGGTTACGTTCTAGTTGAACCCTTGGAGGGGAAAAAAGAAACCGACTCGGGTATTGTTTTACCGGAAAGTGTTGAAGAAAAACCATTAAAAGGTAAAGTGGTTGGTGTTGGGGAAGCAGAAATAACCGACTCCGGCGCAGAAAGAAAAATTTGGAAAGAAGTGAAAGAAGGAGTAAATATTATTTATAAAAAATGGGCTGGAAATGAATACCAGCCGTCAGGTAGCGACAAAGAAATGTTATTTGTTAAGTTTGAAGACATCCTCGCAGTTGCTAAGTAGAGGAGTTTAACTTTTAAAATTATGGCTAAACAAATTATTACCGGAGAAAAAGCAAGACAAGCTATACTTCGCGGCGTTAATACTTTGGCTCACGCAGTAGTCACTACTTTAGGCCCACGCGGAAGAAATGTAGCGCTTGAAAAATCATGGGGAGCTCCTAACGTTGTTCATGACGGAGTTACTGTGGCTAAAGAAATTGATCTTAAAGATGCGTTTGAAAACATGGGGGCGCAGTTAATTAAAGAGGCGGCTTCCAAGACAAATGATATTGCCGGAGATGGAACAACCACTTCTACATTATTAGCTCAGGCGATTATTAATGAAGGACTTAAACAAGTTGCCGCTGGTGCTAATCCAATGATTATCAGAAAAGGAATAGAAAAAGCAGGAAAGGTAGTTGTTGAAGAGCTTAAAAATATGGCGGAAAAAGTTGACAGTGAAAACGATGTTGTTAATGTAGCGACAATTTCGGCAGGAGATGAAGCTATAGGTAAAACAATTGCTAAGGCCTTAAAAGAAGTTGGAGAAAACGGTGTAGTAACTGTTGAAGAAGGCCGGGGTCTGGAAATGGAAATTGACTATAAAGAAGGAATGGCTTTTGATGAAGGTTATGTTTCACCGTATTTTGTTTCCGACACGGACAACATGGAAGCGGTTATTGAAAATCCTTATATTTTAATAACCGATAAAAGTATTTCTTCAGCTCAGGAATTATTGCCTTTTTTAGAAAAAATCGTTAAAGTTACCAAAAATTTTGTAATTATCGCTGAAGATATTGAGGGGGAAGCATTGGCAACTTTAGTGGTTAATAAACTGCGGGGAACTTTTAACTGTTTAGCTGTTAAAGCTCCTGGGTTTGGCGACCGACGTAAGGCAATGCTGGCGGATATTGCTTTTCTTACCGGAGGTAAAGTAATTTCCAAAGACACCGGTCAAAAATTAGAAACAGTCGAGCCGGAGTTTTGCGGTCAGGCCGAAAAAGTTGTTGCCACAGAAGACGAAACCCAGATAGTTGGTGGAAAAGGAAAGAAATCAGATATTGAAGGAAGAATTCAACAGATTCAGAAACAAATAAACCAAGCGGATTCCGATTATGATCGGGAAAAGCTGGAAGAGCGCTTGGCTAAGTTGACAGGCGGAGTGGCAGTTATAAATGTTGGAGCAGCTACGGAAGTTGAACTTAAAGAGAAAAAAGAAAGAGTAATTGATGCAGTTGAGTCAACCAAAGCCGCTAAAGAAGAAGGCGTTTTGCCGGGCGGCGGTGTTGCTTTGCTGAGAGCTATTGATGCCTTGGAAACAGTTAAAGTCGACAATGACGAAGAACAAGCAGGTGTAGATATAGTTCGTCATGCTCTTCACCAACCGTTAAGAATGTTGGCTAAAAACGCTGGGGAAGATGAGGGTTATGTGGTTAGCAAAGTTAAAGAAAAACTTGCTAAACAACCTGACTATGGTTTTAACGCTTTAACCGGAGAATTTGAGTCCATGCTGAAGGCGGGAATTTTAGATCCGGTAAAAGTAACCAGAAGTGCAGTTGAAAACGCAGTTTCTGTTGGGTCAATGGTTTTGACAACAGAAGTAATGGTTGCTGATTTACCCGAAAAAGAAGACGAAAATAACAGCCCAGGTGCCGGCGGTGGCATGGGAGGAATGGGAGGAATGGGCGGAATGGGTGGTATGGGCGGCCTCGGCGGAATGTAAAACTTTTGGTATAATCTTCATATGGACACCAAGATTAATTTCTTAGAAGTATTGGAGGAGAAAAAAGCGATTGTTTGGCCGGAAATAAATAAATATTTAGATCAACTTCTTGACTTCCCAGATTACTGCCGAATACCTGAAAAGTATTCTTCTTTGGCCGAATTTCATCAAAAAATCACCGGTGAATATTGTTATCGTCAGGGTAAATATGTTCGTCCTTCTTTAGTTCTATTAACTGCAGCGGCAATGGGATATCCGGAAAAAAAAGCGATTCGAACAGCGGCGGCAATGGAAATATCGGAAAATTGGATTTTAAATCACGATGACATTGAGGATAATTCTTTAAAGCGTCGGGGCAGCCCCTGTTTACACTGTCAAGTTGGCGAAGAATTGGCGATTAATGCCGGCGATGCCCTTCACATTTTAATGTGGAAGGTAATTGGTGACAATCGAAATATAGTTGGTGATGAAAAAGCAAGAAAAATATACCGGGAATTTTGTATTATGTTGGCTAGGACTGCGTTTGGACAAACTTTGGATATTTCTTGGATTAAAGATAATCAGTTTAATCTTGATGTAGAAGATATTTTGTTCATTGCGGAAAGTAAAACCGGATATTACTCAATTGCGGGTCCAATGCGTTTGGGGGCAATTTTAGGTGGTGCATCTGAGAAACAATTGGAAAAACTTTATAGGTTTGGAAAGTTGACCGGTTATTGTTACCAAATTCAAGATGATTTGCTTGATTTAACATCTGATTTTGGTGGTCGAAAAAAATTAATTGGCAATGACATTTATGAAAATAAGCGGACTGTAATGTTAGTTCATTTATTACAAAATGTATCCAAAAAAGAAAAACCACACTTAATTGAAATTTTAAACAAACAAAGAGAAGAGAAGACAGAAGCAGAGGTTGATTGGGTGATCAAAAAAATGGATCAGTGCGGTAGTTTGGAACATTCTCGGAATTTAGTTAAGAATTATGCTGATCAATCAGAATCTCTTTTTAATAAAGAATTGACTTTTTTAGAAAAACAGCCGGCTAGAGATCAAATCCATGCTTTTTTAACTTTCCTTCGCACCCGCCAGTACTGAATATAAAGTCTTTCCTTCAACAATTCTGCGGTAATAACTACAATCATTCGAATCATTGTAGTATTAAACAATTTAAAAGACCTTATTTTTAAGTTTTTTCTCGGCGCTTTTAGAAATCTCATACCAAAAATTGCCGCCTTTTCCTATGGAAAAAAACTTTCCATACTCTTTAGCAAATTTTAGGAACGCTTTTTTAAAAAGTTCATCTTCTAGTAATTTCTGAACTGTTTTTTTGTATTCCGGATATATTTCTAAATTATTTTTTACTTTGGCTATTGTTGAAGGGCTTAAGTGAATTGCCAAATGAATTTCGTCATAGCTTGCTCCCTTTATTAACATAAGAGCGGCGATTAGGCGTTTGGTTACCATCTTTTGCTCGGTTGGTGTTAATAAAAAATTTAAAAAAAGTTTTGCTTTATCTTTTCTATTTGTTCGTTGAATTGCTTTAGTTAAGATATTAAAAATTTGATTCCACACTTCTGGTTTTAATTTCCACCGAGAAACTTGGGGCATGTTATCTATAGACTACAGAAAGATCAACTGTGTCGTCAAGAATTCCGTTTTTCAAACCCTTTTCTACGATAATTTTGCGGTAATAACTACAACCATTCGAATCATTGTAGTGTTTTAGTTTCTAGTTCGGGGCGGTTGTGGATTATCTTTCTTTTGGTATCTTTCAAAATTAGATGGAACTTCTGGACCATTTCTAATCTTCAACTGACGTTGGTGCATTTTTTTAAAAAGACCCGGGTTTTTAGAAAGCGGATTTAATCTTTCTTTGTTTAGCCGCCATGCATTGACAGGATTAATCCGCCTATCTTTATTCATCATTTTTCAATAAACGACGAATAATTATTTTTAGTAATTACTTGGTAAGACCAATAAATAAGATAAATAAAAATAAAAGAAGTTAGGATGAAAGTTAGAAAATCAAAAAAGAAAATACTTTGCTTGAAAAAAGAGGGAAAGTTAAGGCCGAAAATTCTCATTGCCAAATAAATTAAGCCGGTGGTAAAAAGAGCAGTTAATAAAGGAAAGGTAATGGTTAAAAAAACTAGTAATGCTTGGGAGAGGTCGTGTTTTTGTCGGATTTTACGTAAGGTTAAGAAAGGATGATAGATTAAACCGATAATATTAGAAAAGAGAAGCCAAGTTTCTTTTAAAATTAATAAAAAACTTAAGTAGGCAATTCTTTTCGATGATGATTTTAGTGTTTTTTTTGCCATGCGATTCGAAATTTTTTTCTTGCTCGGTAAAGCCGTGATTCAACGGCTTTAGCCGTAATTGATAATTTTTTACCAATTTTTTTCATTGTCATCCCCTCTATATACTTAAGTCGTAAGATTTTGGAATATCCCTCGGACAAGTTTTCTAAAACAGTTTTTATTTCTTCTTTAAGTTCGTCTTTCAGGTATTCCCCCTGTGGGCCTAAGGCCTGGTCAGCCCAAGGTTCTAGGGCCGGTATTTTTGAGAAAACAATAGTTTTTAATTTTTGTTTTCGATAGAAGTCGGCAATTTCATGTTTGGCAATAGCACACAGCCAGGAGAAAATAGAAGAGTTGAAATTAAAATTAGGCAAAGAATTAAGTCCTGATATTAAAGTTTCTTGAGTTATGTCTTGGGCGTCTCGGTTATTTTTTACCCGTTTACGGATGAAAGAAAGCAGGGGCTTTTGGTATTTATAGTAAAACTTTTCAATTGCTTTCTTATTTCCGGTTAAAACCTGTTTTACCAATTTTTTTTCTTTATTCATTTTTCTTTTATCCTTCAGCCCTCGGCTAATATTATGTTATTATACGTTATGCGTTTGAGAGAGATTTTAGACAATCAAGTTCTTTTTGCTTTTAACTGCGATGATTTTGTAATTTACCGCGGCGTTGTAAAAGGTTTGGAAGAATCCGCACAGCCGGCCATTTTACAAATTTCTCCCGGTGAAAAACGATTTTGGGGGATTACCAGATTTTCAAGTATTGGTCATCAAGAGAATCTGCCGATTTTTTTGAATTTTGATCATGGGCGTGACATTAAAACAATTACACAGGTAATTGATAATGGGTTTGATTTGGTCCACTTTGACGGTTCAAAGCTGGATTGGGAAGATAATATAAATTTAACTAAAAAAACAGTAGAACTAGCTTACCCTGAAGGCATTTTAGTTGAAGGTGAACCCCAGCTTGTTGATACTAAACCGGAAAAAGCAGCCGAATTTGTTGAGAGAACCGGAGTGGATTTAGTTGCCGTTTTTGTTGGCAATCGGCACGGTATGGACCCTAATCAGCCGGAGCGGTTAGATTTTAATAAGTTAAGAGAAATTAAGCGGGCGGTTGGTGATAAGTGGTTGACGCTTCATGGGGGTTCAGGCGTACCTGCCGCTGATATTAAAAAAGCGGTAAGTGAAGGTTTAATTTCAAAAATTAATATCAATACCAGATTGCGGATGGCTTATAAGTTTGCTTTGGAAAATGCTTTGTCCGAGTATGAAGGTAAATTTAAAGTTTATAATTTAATGTACCCGGTTATTGAAGAAATAAGGAAAGAAACACTAGAAATATTGAAATTGTCAGGAATTAATCATTAATCATCACTTATTGAACATGTCCTTTGACGTTATTACTTTTGGTTCAGCAATTATTGATATTTTTTTGAAGTCGGCTGACTTTAAGGTTATTGATCAAGAGAAAAAATTTATTTGTCAAGGTTATGGTGAAAAAATTAATCTTGATAAAAAAGAGATTTCTTTAGGTGGAGGAGGAACCAATTCGGCAGTTTGTTTTAGCCGGCACGGTTTAAAAGTCGGCGTATGCTGTCGATTTGGAAAAGGGCCTTTTGGCAGTTTTGTTGTTAATGAATTAGAAAAAGAAGGAGTGAACAAAAAGTTTTTTGTTCAAAAAGATGAGCCAACTGATACTTCAGTAATTATTATTGGCCCGGACGGTGAGCGGACAATTTTGATTTATCGCGGCAATACCCGTCTTGAAAAAGGGAATATTTATTGGGAAAAATTGTCAACCGACTGGTTTTATATTACTTCGCTCGAAGGCAATTTACAACTCGCAGAGGATCTAATAAACTTTGCCGGTGAAAATAAAATAAAAGTCGGGTGGAATCCCGGGAAAAAAGAGTTGGCTGATAAGAATAAAATTAAACAATTAATTTCTCAAGTAGAGGTTTTTAATCTTAACCGTGATGAAATGGAGGGCTTAATTGAATTGGAATTTAACGATCGGTCGTTTTGGAACGAGGTGGGCAGCTTAAATGCACCATTGACGGTTGTCACCGACGGCAGTAAAGGGGCGTATTTAGTGGAAGAAGGAGAGAGCAAGCCATATTTTCTTTCCGCTCCGGAAGTAGATACAGTTGATGTTACCGGTGCAGGTGATGCTTTTGGCAGTGGTTTTGTCGTTGGTTTAATTAAAGGAATGGATAAAAAAACTGCGTTTGAATTAGCAATGAAAAATGCTTCTTCAGTTGTTCAACACATTGGCGCTAAAAAAGGATTAATATATAATTAACCTAATTAATCTAATTTCTAATTGACCTAAAAAAATGCCCAATGATAAAATTAATAAGAAAAAATATGACTTAGAGGACAGAACCAGAAAGTTTGGAGAGAATATTATTATATTTTGTGCAAAATTACCTAAAAACCCAATAACTAGGCCTTTAATAACACAACTTGTTAAAGCAGGGACAAGTGTCGGGGCAAATTACTGTGAGGCTGATGATGCAGAAAGTAAAAGAGACTTCAAACATAAAATTGGTATCTGTAAGAAAGAAGCGCGTGAATCAAAGCATTTCCTAAGGATGATTGCGGTAGCTGTTCCTGAAGAAAAATCTCAAGCGGATGAATATCATCAAGAAGCCAAAGAATTAAATTTAATATTTAACTCAATATATAATAAACTTAAATAATTAACTAATTGGAATTTATTTAGAAATTAGATCAATTAGAGTAATTAGGATTTTGTATTTATGTTAAAACAACTTGATTTTGTATCTGATTTAAACAATTCTAAAAACGAAGAAAAAATGCGTTGGTGGATTCTTTTAATTTTTCTGGGAACACTTATTCCCGGAGTCATTTTTTGGTTAATTTCCACATGGCGCCAAAATCCACCAAAAATAAAATTTCCCTTAAAAGAAATAAATATTTCCAGGGTTAGTTCGTCTAAAAGTGAAATTTATAAATTAACCCCAAAAATTGACAAATGGGCAGAGGAAAATATAAGTAGTTTGCCTGGCAAATGGTCCGTAAAAATTAATTTTTTAGAAAACGATTTTTCTTGGCAAAGATATTCAACCCGAAAAATGCCGGCCGCTTCTTTAATAAAACTGCCGGTAGTCGCCGGCGTTTATAAAAGCATAGAGGATGGAGAATATCAGTCAGAAGAAGAATTAGGTGAATCAACTTTTGGTGATTTAGCATCAAGAGCGTTATCCCATTCTGACAACCAGGCCTGGGAGCTTTTACAAAAAGAAATAGGAAATGCAAAAATAAATTCATTAATGCTGGAATGGGGAATGAAAGACACTAGTTTAGAAGATCAGACAACAACTGTTGAAGATATCAGCTTATTCTTGACAAAACTCTATCTCGGAGAATTAATTTCAGATGAATACAGCGAAAAAATGCTTAACCACATGACAAATACTATTTATGAAGATGAAATTCCTGCTGGTGTTCCTGAAGGTATTAGGGTTGCTCATAAAGTGGGCTATTTGGATAATGCTGTTTCCGACGCCGGTATTGTTTATTTTCCAAATAATCCTTATGTTTTGGTAATTATGTCAGATCAAACTAATCCTCAAATTGCTAAACAAAAATTTCCGGAAATCGTTAACGAATTGTACTGGATTATTGCGGATAGTATTTGATTGGTAGGGACAATCCTAGGATTGTCCCTACTGATTTTTGTTATCTTTTTTATTTTTCTCAAACGAACATCGAGTGGTTGGTTCAGTCCCTTTTAAAAAATACTCATCAACTATTTGCGGACACTCTTCACAGGGCAGTGTTCCTGTTGTTTGGCATATTGTTGTTTGGATAACATTATCGGGCTTTTTCCAGGTATTATTGGCGGAATTAGTTAACAGATTATCGATTATTTCTCGCCAAATTGGTGTTGCCCCGGTTATTCCGGAAGCAATTCTGCTCATTGGTGAATTATCATTATTTCCAACCCAAACCGAAACTAGAATATTTGGTGTATGACCGATTGCCCAGTTGTCTCTTAAATTATTTGATGTGCCCGTTTTTACGGCTACTTTCCTGTCGGTGAAGTTTAATAAAGAATTAGGCCCGAAAGCTAATTCACGCGCCTGATTATCGGCTAAAATATCATTAATAATAAAGGCAATCCCCGGGTCTAAAACCTTTTTTCCCGGGCAATTGTCAAAATTAGCGCATGGGTGTTGATAAATTATTTCATTCTTTTGGTTTTTTATCTCCAGCACGGGATTTAAATTAATTTTTTTTCCAAGATTAGCAAAAACCGAATATGTCTGGGCTAAATCGATCATTTTAACTTCTCCTCCGCCTAGAGTTAAGGATAAACCGAATCTATTTTTATTCTCCCAGGTAGTAATCCCCATTCTTTTACCCATATCAATCATTTGGTTAACTCCGTATGAGGAAAGGACCTTGGTTGCCGGTACGTTTAACGAAGAACCTAAAGCTGTTCTCAGTGAAACTTTACCGCGGAATTTTCCGTCGTAATTTACAGGCGAATATGGCTTTTGACCCGGTAGCCGATAAGTTATCGGTGTATCGGAAAGTATTGTTGCCGCGGTATATCCTTTTTGCAAAGCAACAGCGTAGTTTATTGGTTTTATTGAGGACCCGGGTTGGCGTGGTCTGAGAGTAACATTAACATTTCCGTCATTTTTAAAATCAAAATAATCCTTTGAACCGACCATGGCTGTAATTTCTCCTTTTTTTGGATTAACTACTAATGCAGCGCCGTTGGTGACATTTAATTTATCCAAATTATTGACTTCATCTCTGACTATTGATTCAATTTTCTGTTGAGTTGGCCAATCCAGGGTTGTTTTTACTTGAAGGCCGCCCTTTTCAACCAGCTCCTGACCGAAATTTTTAATCAGCCAATCTTTAACATAAAATACAAAATGAGGTGCTTTAATAGTATCTTTTTCCAAATTGAATCTTAACCGATCGAGAATAATTTTATCGGCTTCTTTTTTAGTAATAAATCCAGCTTTAATCATTTCAGTAATTACTTTTTTTTGCCGGTCTTTGGCTTTTTCAGGGTATGAACCGAATGGAGAAAAATCTGAAGGCGCGCGCGTTAAACCGGCAAGAAGAGCAGATTCCGCCGGCTTTAAGTTCCAAACATGTTTATTAAAATATTTTTGACTGGCTTCCTCCACCCCGTATGCGGTTCCTCCGTAGGGTATTTCATTGAAATACATTTGTAGTATTTCATCTTTGTTAAAAATTTTTTCCGCCCAAATTGACAAGATCGCCTCTTGAGTTTTTCTCCGCCAGGTTTTTTCGGGTGTAAGTAGAGAATTTTTAATTAGCTGTTGAGTAATAGTTGATCCGCCCATCGGGGTTTGATTTGGATTTAAAACATTATGACGGATTGCTCTAAAGATCCCGCGCCAAGATAAACCGTTGTGTTCATAAAAATTTTTGTCTTCAATTGCAAGTGTTGCTTTGATCATGTGATCGGGAATTTTATCCAAGGTTGCTAAAGTCCGATTTTCTTCTTGATAGATCTTAAAGAGTAATTCATCGTTACGGTCATAAATTTTGGTTGTTAAAGGGGAGGGTCTTTCAACCAATTGGTCGGGTTTGGGAAGATCTTTAAAAAGTGAAACTAATATTCCTGCCAAGACTAAAAATATTCCGATGATAATTAAAACCAAAGCCAATGTTTTTTTATTGATTCTTTTTTTAGGGAAAGGAATTGATATTTGTTTTGCTGTTTTCTTTTCGGGAAGTTTATTTTTCAAATTTTTAAATGCTTTTAGAACTAGGAATACCAATCTTATAGTATTAATAACCAGCCAATAGCCCGGTTTTCCCAGAAGAATTAGAAGTTTTTTAACCTGCCCCATTATATTACTTATATTATATAGGTTCTTTAAAGCCGGATAAAGCCCCAGTTTTTATTAGGGTGAGACAGTAACTGGTTTTTCCGGGATGGTTTGCGGACAGTCAAAGCAGACTATCGTTCCCAGTGGATCCTTAACCGCTTGTCGTTCCTGCCATTCAGCGTTAGGTAAATCTTCGCCCGGCTGAACCGGCATATCAGTATCTTTGTCAATTAAAATTGGTTGGTTTATTGATTGAGTGCTGGGAACTGTGTCTTTAATAAAGTATTCATAACGAGAGTCGCATCCTTCTTCCGGAGGTCTTGCTCCGGTGGCATTACAAACGGTTGCTCCAACAATACTTGTCGGTTGAGTGGGCCACTGCTGTTTTTTGCCTTCTAATAGATTGGTCATGATTTTGTTCCAAATAGGTGAGGCGCCGGTTACACCGGAAGAAACCCATCCCATTGGTGAATTATCGTTATTGCCGACCCAGACGACAGCTACGTATCCCGGGGTATAACCAACTGTCCAATTATCGCGTTTATCATTTGTTGTTCCGGTTTTTACTGCTACTTCCGGGTGGTCTTTGATAACCAGCAGTGAATTAGAACCAAAAGCTGCGCTTCTGGCACCATTGTCTTGAAGAATATGATTAATTAAATAAGCCGCTTCCATTGGAAAAACTCTTTTTCCTCCCGGGTTGACGAATTCTTCTAAGGTTTCTCCTTTTTTATCTTCTACCTTTAAAATTGAACCGAGGTCTTTTTTTACACCGAGATTAGCCAGTGTTCCAAAAGCGGTTGCCATTTCGGTCATTTTAACTTCGCCGCCGCCGAGGGTTAACGACAAGCCAAAATCAGAAGGATCACGTTTACCCAAACTTTCCAAACCGGCAGCTGAAGCGGAAGCAATAAAGGGTTCAATGCCGTTTATTGCCAGCATTCTCACCGCCGGTATATTAAAAGAATTACCCAGTGCATATCGTAATTGGACGGCTCCGTGGAATGAACCGTCGTAATTTCGTGGACAGTAGGTTTTAGGTCCGCCGGTAAAACAAGTCGGTATATCGGCAAAAATGGTTGCCGGGGTTACTTTTTTAGTCGCCAAGCCGGTAACGTAATTAATTGGTTTAATGGCCGAACCGGGTTGTCGGAGGCCGGTGGTAACATTATATTGGCCGTCAATATCTTGAGCAAAATAATTTTTTGATCCGACCATTGCTAAAATTTGGCCTGTTTTCGGTTCGGTAATAATTACTGCTCCGTTAGAAACATTTGCATCAGCCAGTTTTGAAATTTCATCTTTGACTATTTCCTCGGCCATGTTTTGAATTTCCAGGTCAAGTGTTGTTTTAACTTTTAGTCCTCCTTGATGGGTAATTTTTTCACCATATTTTTCTATTAATTGTTCTTTAATGTAAAAAACAAAATGCGGAGCGTTTATTTTGCTTTCCGGCTTGGCGTAGGATAATTTCTCATCTTTAAGCTTGTCATAGGTTTCCTGATCAATTTTTCCGGCTTGTTTCATCCGGTACAGAACAGTTTTTTGTCTCTGCTTAGCTTTATCCGGGTGGATAAAGGGTGAATAATTGGTTGGAGCTGCCGGCAGTCCGGCTAGAAGCGCTGATTCGGCTAAACTTAAATCTTTAGCCGATTTGTTAAAAAATCTTCTTGCCCCGGCCTCGATGCCGTAGGAGACCCCGCCGTAAGGAATTTGATTAAAATACATTTCCAATATTTCGTCCTTTGTGTAAACTTGTTCGGTAAGAATAGTTAGAACTGCTTCTTTAAATTTTCTGGTTATTGTCCTTTCTTGGGTTAGTAAAGCGTTTTTAACCAGCTGTTGGGTTATTGTTGAACCGCCTTCAAGTTTGCGTTCTAAAAATATTGAAACTACTGCCCGGCTGATGCCTTTCAAATCAAAACCCGAGTGGCGGTAAAACTTTTCGTCCTCAATTGCTAATGTAGCATCAATTAAGTGATCCGGTAAATCTTTCAGGTTTATTGGTACCCGGTTTTCTTCTCCGTGAATTTCATAAAGCAGGTTATCGTTGCGGTCGAATATTTCAGTTGATTCCGGATAAGGAAATTCTGACAGTAATTTTGGCGAGGGTAGTGAACGGAGGAAAAAAGCAAATAACCCTATACCGGTTAAAATCAAAATTACCGGCCCGATCCACCACCGCTTTATGATTATTTGCCTGATTCTCTTGGTTCTTTTCTTTGTGCCTTTCGAGTTTGGTTTTGCGCCCTTAGCATTTTTCTTTCTTGCCATACTTCACATTTTACCAAATAAATTGATTCCATTTGTGATATAGCGATAGCGAGAAGTTTTAAATAATATTTTTCAAATTAGCAAATCATTTTTTCACTTTCAGAAACTTTGCATTTATAGCTACAATAACTGTGCTCAGGCTCATTAAAGCCGCACCAATAGCAGGAGAAATAACAATCCCTTCACTAATTAATACTCCTGCTGCCAAGGGTATTGCCAAAATATTATATCCTGTTGCCCAGAAAAGATTCTGGATCATCTTGCTGTATGTCGCCTTTCCGAATAATATTAAAGAGATTACATCTTTGGGATTACTGTTTACTAATATTATGTCTGCAGTTTCAGCTGCAACGTCTGTTCCTGAACCTATAGCAATTCCAACATCAGCTTGAGCAAGAGCAGGAGCATCATTAATACCATCCCCTGCCATTGCGACAAATTCACCTTTTTTCTGCAATTCTTTTATTTTTTCTAGCTTTTCGTGTGGTAATATTTCTGCAAAGAAGCCATCAAGTTTTAACTTTTTTGAAACTGATCCAGCAATTATTTTATTATCTCCTGTTAACATCCAACATTTTATTCCTAATTCTTTAAGCTGATTTATTGCTTCATAAGACTCCGATCTTATTTTATCCGCTAAAGTAATTACGCCAATTGGCGTATTATCTACAATTACGTAAACTAAAGTTCCACTATCGTCTATTTTTGAATTTGACACTTTAATGTTATTTTTTTTGATATGTTTTTGACTTACAAGCTTAACATTTTTTCCGTTAACTTTTCCTTTTATGCCTTCCCCTTTCATTACTTTAAAGTTAGTTACATTGATACCGTTAACCTCAATCTGTTTTGCTTTTTCAATAATTCCTTTTGCTATTGGATGGTCAGAATTTTTCTCAAGGGATGAAGCCAGTTCTAGAAGGTTCTGTTTGTTAAAATTTTTATCAAATATTGAGATTGAAGTTACTCCGAAATTTCCTTTTGTCAATGTCCCGGTTTTGTCAAATACAATAGTTGAAATCTTTCTTGAATTTTCAAATGCTGTTCGGTTTCTTATTAATAGACCATTTTTGGCAGATAATGAAGTTGAGACAGCAGTAACTAGGGGAATAGCTAAACCTAAAGCATGGGGGCATGTGATAACCATTACTGTAGCCATTCTTTCTATGGCAAATGCCAAATTAGGGCCATAAATGACCCAGTACGCAAATGTTCCAATCCCTATTGTAACTGCGATTACAGTAAGCCACTTAGCAGCTACATCAGCCAATCTCTGTGTTTTAGATTTTGATGCCTGTGCATCCTTTACAAGACTGATAACTTTGTTCAGATATGTTTCTTCTCCTATTCTTTCAACTTTAACTTCAATAATTCCATCACCATTTATAGAACCAGCAATTACTTTGTCATTTTTCTTTTTTTTAACTGGCTTTGATTCTCCTGTGAGCATTGATTCATCAAGATAGTTAGTTCCTTTAACAATAATGCCGTCAGCAGGAATCTTTTCTCCTGCCTTAACAAGGATTGTATCTCCCTTCTTCAGTTCAGAAATCTTCACATTTGTGCCATTAGTTAGATGGGCTATGTCAGGTAGTAATTGAGCTAGCTTTTCTAATGCTTTAGAAGCTCCAAGAACAGATTTCATTTCAATCCAATGTCCTACAAGCATGACATCTATTAAAGTAGCTAGTTCCCAGAAAAAGAATTTTCCTTTCAATCCAAATACGACTGCAGAGCTATAAGAATATGCAACAAAAATTGCTAAAGCAATTAGCGTCATCATTCCCGGCTGTTTCTTTTTTAGTTCTTCAAATATGCCTTTAAGAAATGGCCATCCGCCATAAAAAAATATGAAACTGGACAATATCCATAAAATATACTTGTCTCCGGTGAAGTTATAACTTATGCTGAGGAAGTTCTGAATTAGAGGGGATAAAAGAAGAATTGGGATAGTGACAATTATTGATACTATGAATCTTTTTTTGAAATCTTTAACCATATGCTTGTGATGCTCTAAGTGATCATGTTTTTTGAGTATTGAATGATTATGATTAGAGGATTTATCATCCTCGGTCTTGATAAGTGTAGTACCATCCATGGTACATTTCCCCGGTTTGTTATATTCCATCCCTCATTCTGAACATTTGTATTTATACATATTAACCGCCTCAGAAATTTTAAATTATGTTTAACCCATTTTCCAACTGGCGGTGGGAGCGAGATTCGAACTCGCGCGGGCCAAAGGCCCACTGGTTTTCGAAACCAGCACGTTTAACCAACTCCGTCATCCCACCGAACATAAATCCCAATGCTTAAAAACCCAATATTCAAATTGTTTTGAAAATTCGAGAATTGAAAATTTGAAAATTTTTATTGTATCCCTGAGAGGATTTGAACCTCCAATCTTTCGCTCCGGAGGCGAACGCTTTATCCAGTTAAGCTACAGGGACGTAATCGCCCTATACCCTACGTGGTATTAGGGCTAGTCTATTTTATCATTTAATATTGGAGAATTTAAGATTTTTTCTTTTCTTCTTTTTCCAGAGGCAACTTGTTGGTTACCCAGGTGGAGAATTTGTCCAAAAATTGCGGAGAAGTTTCTTCTTGAGGTAAATATTTTTCAAGAGTTTCAACTAATTCTTTTTTTTCTTCTTCAGGAATAACTAATGAAACCACCCTTGGAAACTTCAGCCAGGTGCCGAAATTAACCATTTGGTGCCCCCACTTTTCTGAAATCCAGAATCGGTGGAGTAAATCCCAATTTATCCGTTCACTAGGGCTGATATAAACACCCTTGTTAGTAATTTTGTATTTTCTTTTTTCGGGCTTAACAGTTAATAGTACGTAGTAAAGAAAAAGAAAAGCGATAAGAGTTGCGATTAAAAACCATTCCTTAACAAAAAATAAAATTAAACAAACTAAACCGAGAACTGAAAGAACAGTAGTCCAGAACTCTTTATCTTTTTTTTGAAAGGGTCGTTCTAAAGCTTTCCACTCAAAGAGAGCTTTTTCTTCTTTTGACGGTAAAACTTCCATCGGCTGTCTCCCCCCGGATGATTTATTTTCTTTTTTCTTTTTCTCGCTTCGAGCATTTGGCCTTTGTCCTTCAGCTTTTTGCTGTTCGCTGTTTGCTGTTTGCTTTTTACTTTCTTCAATATTTCCGCTCAAACCTTC
>CAYXSV010000028.1:0-12969 GCA_964468355.1 uncultured Gammaproteobacteria bacterium | reverse complement strand
GGGCTGTAAAACTATATCACCGGCGGTTACTTTACCAGGCCCTTCTTTGTTAATTTTAACTTTAACCGGCTTGTCTCCGTCATAATTGAATTTAATCTGCTTAACATTAAGCATTATTTCAATTACATCTTCTTTTACGCCCTCTAAAGTTGAAAAAACATGATCAACTCCCTTTAGCTTAAAAGTAATTGCTGCTGCGCCGGGAAATTCACCCAACAGCGTCCTTCTCAAACTATGGCCGACTGTATGACCAAAACCCGACGGCAGGGGTGAAATTATAAACTTTCCTTTCGGTCCTTTTTCTTCTACTTCTTCTACTGAAAATTTGATTTGATCTAACATTTTTCCTCCTTTTCCCTGATGCCTTTTATGTCATCTGGAATAAAATTCAATAATTAACGTTTCGTCAATATTTGAAACTAAGTTTTCCCTTTCCGGCTGCTTTATAACTTTACCAATAAATCCCTTTCTTTGCAACCATTCAGCCGTTTTGTCTTTACCTTCACCTTTAATCCAATCCTCAATTTTAGTCATTTTCTGTGCTTTCTCGCTCAAACTAATTTCATCTTCCAATTCCACCCGGTAAGAAGGAATGGTTACTTTTTGTTCATTTACATAAACATGTCCGTGAACAATCAGCTGTTTAGCTGTTGCTCGGGAAGGAACAAGACCTAAACGATAAACAATATTATCCAATCGTGTTTCCAAAAGTTTAATTAGTTCATATCCTACTGATTCACCCTCATTTTTTGCCTCATCTAAATATTTCTTTAACTGACTTTCATTAATCCCGAAAATACGTTTTGCCTTTTGCTTTTCTCTTAACTGACGTCCGTATTCGGAAAGGCGCCTCCATCTGCCCACTCCATGTTCGCCGGGGGGAACAGCTCCTTTTTGATCAATTGGACACTTAGGCGAATAACACCGTTTCCCTTTTAAAAATAATTTTTCTCCTTCCCGACGACAGTATCGGCATTTTTTAACAAGTTTCATTTAGTTTAACCTCTTTTTTGTTTTGGCGGCCGCGGCCCGTTATGCGGCAGCGGTGTAACATCAGATAACATAGTAACTTGTATTTGAGGAGTATTTCTTAAAATCCTTAAGGCGGCATCCCTGCCCGGACCGGGTCCTTTAATATAAATTCTTATTTTCTTTATGCCCAATTTGGTAAGCCGACCAATAGCATCCTGTAATGTAGTAGTCGCCGCAAAAGGAGTAGATTTCCTGGTTCCTTTAAAGCCCATCCGTCCACATGAAGTCCAGTCAAGAACTTTTCCCTGTCGATCAGTTATGGTAGCTAGAGTATTATTAAAAGTCGCGTGAATATACATTCGACCTTCTGAATTAACTTTCGGCATTTATTTTTCTCCTCCCGCTTTGCGCTGTTGTTCTTCCATTTTAGACCAATCCTCTTTCTTTAGGGCGCCAACCGTTTTGGCTGGGCCTTTTACGGTTCGGGCATTGGTTTTTGTCCGTTGTCCGTGCGCCGGCAATCCGATAATATGTCTAATACCCCGGTAAGACCGAATTTTTTTTAACCGTTCAATATTATCTTTAACCTGCTTACGCAAATCCCCCTCAACTTGATAACTTTCAAGGGCTTTAATAATTTTACTCGCTTCTTCCTTAGTTAAATTCTTAACCCTTTTGTCACCGTCAATACCGGCTTTTTCAATCAAATCATCAGCATTATTACGGCCTATTCCATATATGGAAGTCAACCCGTATTTAACTCTTTCTTTATCTGGTATATTGACTCCGATTATTTTCATTTTTGCCTCTGTTTATGTTTAGGGTTTACACATATAACAAACTTTTTACCCCGACGGTAAACAATTTTACACTTTGGACATAATTTTTTTATACTTGCTCTAATTTTCATAGTCGATATATAATCCTCCCTCTTTCTTTATCATAAGAACTCATTTCAACCGTTACTCTATCTCCCGGAACAACTCGAATATAATGCATTCTCATTTTACCGGCTAGATAAGCCAAAACTTCGTCCCCGTTTTCTAGTTTAACTCTAAATTTTGTATCCGGTAAAGCTTCAATAACCTCACCTTCAATTTCTTTTTTTTCTTCTTTTGCCATAAAAACTACTGCATTTAATATCCCCCTAAAACAAATAGGGGGTAATTATTTTAAAACCTTTGCTGGTAACAACAATGGTCTTTTCAAACAGTGAAGATATTTTACCATCCTTAGTATTAATTGTCCAGCCGTCAGCAGACGTTTTAATCTTTGGACTTCCTTGAGTATAAATTACTTCAATTGCTAAACCCATATTTTCCTTGATTATCGGCGTTTTTAAAATATCACCATTTAAAACTCCCGGAATCATCGGCCCCTGATGGAGCTTTCTACCTATTCCATGGCCGGTTAACCGCGGTATAACTTGATACCCGGCTTGAATAATCACCTTTTCTATTGCCTTTGAAATATGCCCAATGTGATTTCCCGGCCGGACCACCTTAATCGCCCTGTCCAATGCCTTCTCCCCCACCTCTAAAAACCTTCTTTTTCTTTGATCATCACTTTTAACTTTTAACTGTTCTCTATTAACTAACTTAGTGTAGGCCATATCTGAATGCCAACCTTGATAAAATAAACCCATATCTAGACTTACTAAATCACCGGAATTAATTTTTCTATCGCTAGGCACACCGTGAACAACGCCCTCATTAATATTTAAGCAAGTTGCCCAGTGATAATTATCAACCATTTTAAATCCCGGCTTTCCTCCTTCGTCTTTAATGTATTGAACCGCTTTTTCTTCAATCTCAGACAAAATAGCCCCCTCTTTAACTTCTTGAAGAGTTTTAGCAAAGGCGCGGCTTAATTTCTCGCCGGCACGTAAAAAGTTTTTATTCATAACCTTTCTTTCAATTCCTCAATAATATCCAAGTGAATCGACTCAATCGACCGCTCGCCGTCTACCCGAAAAAGATTATTCCTGTTCCGGTAATAATCTAAAATTGGATCAATTGTCCGCTGGTACTCTTTAATCCTTGTTTCAATTGCTTCCTCTGTTTCATCTTTCCTTTTTTGATCATAAAAACTTTTGCCCTTTTTCCAGGCCTTTTTACGACGCTCCATAATAATTTCAGGCCGGATATCAATGTGAATTACCATGTCCAGTTCCGTATTTTTCTCAGCTAAAAATTTACTTAGAATTTCTGGCTGGTCGGGTAAACGAGGAAAACCATCTAAAATAAAACCTTTTTTAATTAATTTCGATAAAACCGGTTTAAGCATTTTAAACGTTAACTCAGTCGGAACCCATTGACCTTGTTTAACATATTTATTTGCCTCCTGGCCAATTTCCGTATTCTTGTCAATGTGCTCTCGAAATAAGCTACCGACCGAAATATGCTTCCAGCCGTATTTTTCTTCCAGCAGTTCCGCCTGGGTCCCTTTACCGCCCCCCGACGGCCCTAATATCGTTAACCTTCCTACTTTTCTATACATTATTATCCATTATACACCAACATACACCAACGCAGGCTGAAGCCTGCTAATACGGCTATCGGTTTGTACTAGCAACCTTTAGGTTGCATTAAGCCACGCAGGCTGAAGCCTGCTAATACAACTTGATTAAGGCACGCAGGCTGAAGCCGGCTAATGCAACCATTAGAAAGTTTCGTATTCATAGGTTTGAACCAAATTTTCAATTGATCGAGACAGCTCCAAAATAACCGAAATAACAATTAATATTCCCGTCCCGCCTAAACTTACCGTTGACAACTTGGTTATCCCCTGAACAATTGAAGGCAAAATAGCAATAAATCCCAAAAATATCGCCCCTAAAGCGGTTACCCGGTACAAATACCAACCTAATTTCTTTTCAGTTGCCTTTCCCGGTCTAGTTCCGGGTATAAAAGCGCCGCCCTTTCTCAGCTGTTCTGAAACTTCGTCCGGTTTAAAAACAACTGTTGTGTAAAAAAAGGTAAAGACAACAACCATTAAAAAATAAATTAAATTATAGCTCCAAGCCCCGGGTTGAAAAAACTGGTTTAACCAGCCCCCGAAATTAACAATAAACGCAGATTCGATTCCCACTTGAGCCGGTAAACTGGTTAAAGCCCGCCCAACCATTGAAGGTAATAACACCAAAGACATTGCAAAGATTACCGGCATTACTCCGGCTGTATTAATTTTAATCGGTAAATAGCTTTGACCTCCCGGACCTTTACCCTGACTGCGGGCATAACGAACCGGAAGACGAAGAGCTGCTTCGTCAACCATAATTACCCCGGCAATTAAAAGTAAAGCTAGAACCCCAAAAACAACCAAGTTTACCATCCGTTGAGGGCCGACAGTAGTAAATGTTTGCAAAGCGCTGACCGGATAACGTGATACTATTCCGGCAAAAATTAAACTGGAAGTTCCGTTTCCGATCCCGTATTCATCAATTAAATCTGAAAGAAAAACTAAAATCATTGTTCCGGTAGTCATAATGGCAATCATTGCTACCAGATACAAAGGTGAAAGCTGCGTAATAATCTGTTGGCCTTGTAGTATCGCATACATTCCAAAGCCCTGAATAACAGCTAAAGGAACCGAAGCCAGTCGGGTATATAAATTAATTTTTGCCTGGCCATATTCCCCTTCTTTTGTCAATTCTTCAAGCCAGGGCCAAACCATACTTAATAAATTGATCATAACCGAGGCGGTTATAAAAGGATTTAAGCCCAAAGCGGCAATTGAAAGATTTGCCAAAGTGCCTCCAGAAAAAATATCTAAAAAGGAAAGAAACTGATTTTGGCTAAAAAGTTCTTTTAATTTAGTCGGATCAACGCCGGGAACCGGAACGTGAGAAATAAACCTAAACAAAATAAAGATAAGAAGGGTTACCAATATTTTTTTTCGGATTAAATCAATTTTTAACCCGGCAATAAAATAGCCAAATTTTTTGAAATACTTTTTCATTCTATTTTTCAACCACACTGCCTTCGGCTTTTTCAATTTTTTTCTTTGCTTTTTCGGAACAAGGCAGTTTAACCGTCAACTTTTTATTTATTTTCCCCCGGCCTAGAATTTTTACCCCGCGCCTAACTGCTTTTTTAGAAATTAAGCCCTTAGTATATAAACTTTCCAAATCTACTACTTGACCGGTCTTATAATTTCTTTCTAGTTGGTCAACATTTATACCAATTAAATCCGGCTGGGGCTTTTGTCGTCCTTTTCCCGGCCAAAAAGGTAAACGTTTCAGCCAACCTTTTTTTATTTTCGTTCCATCAAATGTTAATGGAACATTATATCTAGACTTTGTCCCCTTAACTCCACGAAAAGTAGTATGCCCACCCTTGCCGCTGCCGTAACCTCGGCCCGGTCTTTTCTGCTTTTTATCAGTTATTTTTGGTAAATTATGTAATTTAATCATAGTTTCAATACCGCCTTTAGCTTTTAGCTTTTAGATTATTTATAACTTTATGTTTTTCTTGAATTTTTTTAATTTTCTTAAATGCTTCCCAAACCGCATAAGCACAATTAGATTTGTTACGTGATCCAAAAACCTTAGCCACCAAATCCTTAATACCGGCAACTTCTGCAATTTTCCTAACCGGTCCTCCGGCAATCAAACCGCTTCCTTCTTTTGCCGGCTTTAATAAAACCTTAGTAGATTTTAACTTATGCTCAATTCCAAAGGGTATTGTCGTTTCTCTTTTAGGAACTTCAACCATTCTTTTTTCAGCTATTCTAACTCCTTTTTGTATAGCTGAACGCACATCATTGGCCTTTCCCAATCCCAAACCGACTTTACCTTTTCCGTCCCCAACAGCAACCAAGGCGGTAAAACCAATTCTGTTTCCTCCTTTGGTTTTTTTCGACGTTCTGCGAATTTCAATCACTGATTGCGGCATCCGCTTTCTTCTATCATCCTGGTTTTTGTTTTGCTTATTATTCTTCATTTTCTTATCAAATTTATAATTTTGAACTTTAAATTTCTTAAAATTTAAGTCCTCCCTCTCTTGATCCTTCGGCTAAGGCCTTAACTCGACCATGATACCGGTAAAATCCTCTGTCGAAAACTATTCTTTTGATATTTTTTTTATTTGCCTTTTTTGCAATTAATTTTCCAAGCTCAAATGCTTGCTTAGTCTTAGTTTTTCCTGACAATTTGGGCTTATCGCTGATTAAGCTTTTAGTGTTAGCACTGATTAAAGTCTTGCCGCTAGGCACATCAACAATTTGAGCCCAAATATATTTGTTTGACTTAAAAACCGTTAATTTTCTTCCTCTGCCGGAAGAACGAATTTTTTCTTTTAATTTAGTTTTTCTTCTTTGTTTACTAGTTTTTTTCATCTATTTACCCCCCTATACCGCCGGCTCCACCAACTTTTGCAACCTTACCCGGCTTTAGTTTAACATGTTCATCGAGGTAACGAATTCCTTTTCCATGGTAAATATTCGGCGGATTAATTCTCCTAATCTTTGCCGCTGTATTTCCCACTAATTCCTTATTAATTCCCTTAACGGTAACCACGTTTTTATCAACTTCAAAACCGATACCTTCAGGTGCGTCAAATTCAACCGGGTGTGAATAACCAAGTTTAAAAACAACTTTTTCTCCCTGTTTTTGAACTCCGTATCCGGTACCTTTAACCTCCAACTTTTTTTCCCAGCCGTTTAAAACTCCGGTTATCATATTCTGAATTAAATTCCTGATAGTTCCGTGAATTGATTTTAATCTTTTAGTGTCTTTATTTCTTTCCACCTTCAATTGCTTGCCGTCTTGATTAACAATTTTAATTCCTTCTGGAATTAATAAATCCAAACTGCCCAACGGCCCTTTCACTTCCACTTTTTTTTGTTTAGATGTTACCGTAACCGAATCTGGTATATTTATTGGTTGCTTCCCGATTATTGACATTTTTTTTAATTAATATACTTGACAAATAACTTCTCCGCCTAAATTATTTTTTCTCGCTTGGTATCCGGTCATTACTCCTTCTGAAGTTGACAAAATTGTTATGCCAACTCCGCCTAAAGAACGTGGAATTTTATTTGCCGAAGTATAAATCCGGCATCCCGGTTTAGAAATTCTTTTTATTTGAGTAACCACCGGTCGGCCTTGATCATCATATTTTAAATTTATTACCATATTTTTCTTATTATTTTTTAATTTTTTCACTTTTACTTCACCAATATATCCCTCATTAGATAAAACCTCCGCCACTGATTGACGATTTTTTGACCAATCAGTAACAACCTGGTCTTTATGAGCCATATAGGCATTTTTAATCTGGCTTAATAAATCTGCTATTACATCCATCTTTTTACCAACTTGCTTTTTTAACTCCGGGCAACATCCCTTTATTAGCTAATTTTCTGAAACACAACCGGCAAAGGCCGAAAAACCTAATGTAGCCCCTGGGGCGACCGCATATTCTACAACGATTTGTATGTCGCGTATCGTACTTAAGTTCTTTTTTTTCACGAACTATTTTTGCTTTATTTGCCATTTTCATCCTCCTTTGTAAAAGGTAAACCCAAACTTAACAATAATTTTTTAGACTCTTCAACCGAATCGCTATCGGTGACTATTGTAATCTGTAAGCTTCTATTTTTCTCGAGTTCATCAACATTAATCTCTGGAAAAACACTCTGATCATTTAAAGTTAAATTGTAATTTCCAAAATCATCAAACTGTTCTGCCGACAAACCTCTAAAATCCTTAACTCGAGGCAAAACCAAGTGAAAAAACTTTTCCAGAAAATCATACATCCGTTTACCTCTTAAAGTTACTTTCAAACCAATCGGTGAACCCTTAGTCAAGCTAAAAGCTGAAATCGACTGGCCGGCCCGGCAAATTTTTGGTTTTTGACCGGTAATTCTTGCCAATTCTTTTTTCGGTGATTCAAGGGCGCCCCGGTCGTCCTTACCTTCCGGCACTCTCATGTTAATGATAACTTTTTCCACTTGAGGAACTGCCAGGGCGTTTTTTAACCCCAGTTCTTTTTTTAATTCCGGTTTTATTTTTTCTTCAATTTGTTTATTCAACATTATATTTAATCTAAAACTTTATCTGACTTTCGCATTTTCGACATATTCTATACTTCTTATCATCTTTGTCAATTTTAAAACCAACTCTTGTCGGCTGACTGCATGAAGGACAAATTACCATTGCCTTACTAACATCAAGCGGTTTTTCTATTCTTATTATACCACCCTTTTGTGCTTCACCTCTCGGTTTAACGTGCTTTTTGGCAATATTTATACCCTCAACAACAATTTTCTTTTCTGTTGGTAAAGCTTTTTTAACAACGCCTTCACGCCCCTTGTCTTTACCTCTAATAATTTTTACTTGGTCGCCTTTTTTTATTTTCATCATTAAATTATCTCCCTAGCCATAGCGGCTACTGTGCTAAACCCCTTCTTTTTAACTTCTCTAGCAACCGGTCCAAATATTCTTGTGGCTTTAGGTGTTTTATCATTATTAATAATCACTGCCGCATTATCATCAAAACGAATATAAGAGCCGTCTTTTCTTCCTTTTTCTTTTCTAGTCCTTACAATAACTGCTCTCACTTTTTCCCCTTTAGACAAAGCGGCATTAGGAACAGCTTTTATTACCGAAGCAATAACTACGTCGCCTAATCCGGCGGCATCTTGTCTTACATTACCAATTACCCTCATCACCCTAATTTTTTTAACACCTAAATTACCGGCTGGCTTTAATATTGTTCTCAACTGAATCATTTTATTTCAATTACCTTAAATCTTTTTAACTTGCTTAAAGGCCTAGTCTCAACAACTTCAACTACATCCCCTTCTTTAGCCCCTTTTTCATCGTGGGCATATATTTTTGTTCTTTTTTCCATTACCTTTTTATATCTCGGATGCGGTTTCCGATGTTTAATTTCAATAATAACGGTTTTTTCCATTTTGTCAGAAATAACTTGGCCGGTAAATCGTTTACTCATTTTTTTTCTCCTTTTTAGCAATAAATGTTTTAATAACCGCAATTTTATTTCTTAACTCCGCCGGATAATGTAAATTTTTAAGCTGACCTTTAACAAGCTTCATTTTAGATTCAACCAATTTTTTTTCGGTTTTTTTAAGCTCTTCCAATAATTCCGATATGTTTTTATCGACTAATTTCTTTTTATCTTTCTTTTTCATATTGATTTTTTCTTAATAATTTTAACTTTAACCGGTAATTTATGCCCCGCCCGTCTCAATGCTTCATTTGCAATTTCTTCGTCAACTCCTTCCATTTCAAAAATAATTTTTCCCGGCCGCACAGGAGCCGCCCAATGGTCAACTTCACCTTTACCAGCACCCATAGGAGCTCCAGGAGCTTTTTTAGATACCGGTTTATCTGGAAAAGCCCTAATCCAAATCTTTGCTTTACGCTTAGTGTAATGAGTCATTGACTTTCTTGCCGCTTCCAATTGTGAGGCACTAATCCAGCCGCGGCCTAGACTCTTTAAACCGTATTCACCAAAAGCAATTCTTGAACCGGAAACTTTTTTACCCTTAAGGTTACCTCTGAACTGATAATGATATTTTGTTTTTTTTGGTCCAAGCATTACTCCTCCATTCCCCGATTAATATAAACTTTAACCCCGACATAACCTGATTTTGTTAACGCTCCTTCTTGATAATAATCAATATTGGCCCGTAATGTACTTAGCGGGACTTTACCCCAATCAAATTTTTCAACACGTGAAACTTCAACTCCGGCAATTCTACCTGATAAAACTACTCTTACACCTTCAGCTCCGGCCTTTTTAACCGCATCAACCGCTTTATTAACCGTCTGTCGATAATGGCGGCCCCTTTCCAATCCGCGAGCTATTCTCTCCGCTACCAATTTTGCTGAAAGGTCTGAATTTTTAACTTCATCAACATCAATCTCTAGATTTTTCTCCGGTTTATCAACGTCTACTAATTTAATTAATTCGTCTTTTAATTCTCTTAATCCGCTTCCTCCCCGGCCGATAACAACTCCCGGACGGCTTGCTTGAATCACTATCTTTATTTTATTTTTTAAACGCATAATTTTAGAAGCTACCAGGCCGGCATAGCGCAACCTTCCTTCTAAAAGCTGTCTAATTTTATAATCTTCCAAAGCATACTTTTTATAATCTTCTTTGTCAGCATACCATTTTGATTTCCATTCAAAAGGGCTCTCTTCGATTTCTAAACGGTATCCAATTGGATGAACTTTCTGTCCCATCTTATTTCTCCCTTAATTTAACTACTAAATGTGATCTTCTTTTTTTAATAACTCCATAACGAAACATTCTTTTCGACTTATCTCTCCGTTTTAATACCGGACCCTCATTAACAATTATTTCTTCAAAAACTAAATCGTCTTTATTTAATCTAAAATTATGTTCAGCATCAGATAAAGATGCCTTTATTGCCTTAGCTAAAAACTTAGCTCCTTTTTTATTGAGAAATCGTAATTTTTCCTCTGCCTTTTGTGGAGATAAATTTTTAACTCTCTCAACAATTAAGCGTAATTTTCTTGGCGAAATTGGTAAAAACTTCGCTTCCGTTTTAACTATGGTTTTTTGATTTTTATTATTCATCTTTCTTACGCAACCTAAAGGTTGCTATTACGTTTCTTTCCGCGCAACTTAAAGGTTGCTATTACGTTCTGTAATAGCAGACTTTAGTCTGCGTCTTTTTATGTCTTTTTAATAATTCTTTTAACTACCCGGCCGTGTCCACGGAAAGTTCTAGTTTTAGCAAACTCGCCAAGACGATGGCCAACCATATCCTCGGTAATAAAAACATCAACAAAATTTTTGCCATTATGAACCTTGAAAGTTAGTCCGACAAATTCCGGTGGAATCTGGCTTGCTCGAGCCCAAGTTTTTACTGGCTCTTTGTTTTTCTTTGCTTGATTAGCTTTTTTTAGTAATTGTTGGTCAATATATGGACCTTTTTTAGAACTTCTCATTTTTTCTTCCTAGAAATTATATATTTATCCGAATACTTATTTTTCTTTCTGGTCTTCTTTCCCATTGCCTTTTTACCCCAAGGTGTTTTGGGTGCTTTCAAACCAATATTGTGAACATGACCTCCTCCGTGAGGATGTGAACTTGGATGTTGGGCAACCCCTCTGACTGTCGGTCTTTTACCCCGGTGACGGCTGTCACCCGCTTTTTTCAACTTTTTGTATATATGGTTGACGTTACCAACCTGGCCTATTGTAGCCCAACATTTCAAATTAAACAACCTTATTTCACCCGAAGGCAGTTCAATTTTAGCCATTTTTTCTCTTTTACTTTTTAGTATTGCCGCTGTTCCGGCTCCCCTTACCATCTGACCGCCCTTTCCGGGTTTAATTTCAAGATTGTGAACTTCTACTCCAATTGGAATTTCTTCCAGCGGCAAACAGTTGCCCGGCTCTATCGACGCATTTTTCGAGGCAATAACTGTATCTCCAACTTCTAAACCAGCCGGTGCTAAAATAAATCTCTTTTCTCCATCTTTATAAACAACTAAACCAAGGTTGGCACTTCGGTTAGGATCATAACGGATCTCTTTTACTTTTCCTGGAATATCAATTTTATCACGTTTCCAGTCAATTTTACGAATAAACCGTTTATGTTCTCCTCCGCGGCTGCGCACAGATACTCTACCGGTCGAATCACGACCACCGGTTTTTTTCCTAATTTTAGTTAGTTTTTTATTTCTTTTATTAGTCATAATTTTTACTCACTTAATTTTGCTAAAGAAATTTCTTCTCCTTCCGACAACTGAATAAAGGCCTTTTTCTTTTTACCAATCCTAGCTGTCCTTACTGTTTTTGGCTTGACTCCAAAAAGTTTTTCAACAGCTCTTTTAATCTGATTTTTATTGGCCTTCGGCAATACCCATAATAAATAACAGTTTTCTTCCTGTTTATCCATTGCCTTTTCCGTTAAAACCGGTTTAAGTATTATTTCATTTAAATTCATTTTAATAGCCGTTTTTCAAGCTCTTTAAGCGAGTCAGGGGTACAAATTAACCAATCATGGTTAATAACCTGATAAGCATTAAGTACATCCGGAATAACAATATCTAGATAAGGAAGATTTCTGAATGCTTTTTTGGCTGAATTTAAACTAAGAGGAAGTAAAAGTAGGTATTTTTTATTCGGGTCAAAATCTTTTCCAAACCATAATTTAAAATATTGATGAGCGGAACTGGTTTTTCTTAAACGCTTTATTCCCTTAACAACCTTAATTCTGCCCTCTTCCTGCTTTGCTGATAAAACTGATTTTAAAGCGCTTTTTTTCATTTTTTTGGGAAGCTTCTTTTTATAAACCTGATTTCCTTTTGGCCCATGAGCAACTCCACCACCAACAAATATTGGCGCATATTGGTCACCGTGGCGAGCTCTGCCTGTACCTTTCTGAGGCCAAATTTTTTTCCCTGAGCCCGACACTTCTCCCCGCTTTTTTGTATTCGGATACGCACTCCTTTGATTATTTAAATAAACCTTAACCGTCTGAGCTATTAACTGCGGATTAACCGGAAGTCCAAAAATTTCTTTCTTTAGCTGATAATCAGCACTTTTTTTACCTTCTTTATCTAAAACCGGAAGCTTATAGGTTGATTTAGCCATGGTTTATCACTTGAAGCCAGCCATTTTTATGCCCGGGTATTCCTCCTTTAATCAGTAATTGGTTATTTTTTTCATCAATTTCTAAAATTGTCAAATTTTTAATTGTTACTTGCTGATTACCGTGATGGCCGGGCATTTTTTTACCTTTAATTACTCTTCCAGGAGTTTGAGCACCAATAGCTCCAGGAGCTCGCCAGCGTTGTTTTTGCCCATGCGTTCTTGGCTGAGTTCTAAAATTCCAACGTTTAACAACTCCCGTAAATCCTCGCCCTTTACTAACACCAATAAGGTTAACTTTTGAGTTGGGTTCGAAAACATCGCTAATTTTTATCTTTTGACCAATCTTGGGCTTTTTTTTATCATCGTTCCATTTGAATTCTCGAATAATTTCCGGC
>CAYXSV010000027.1:0-18894 GCA_964468355.1 uncultured Gammaproteobacteria bacterium | reverse complement strand
CGACGGTTCCCACACGCAGTACCCGGGCGGCAAGTCCGGCCAGCCTCGACGGCTAGGCGGGCATCCCCGACCAACAACTACGACTCGCCTCGCGTCACAACGGGCCGTAGCAATAAGTGGACAAAAAAAAGAAACTTTTCTGCTAAAATTAAGTTAATGAGTGAAGCAGGGTCGGAACAGCCCCAAAAAACAGCTTTCCCTTTTTTACAACTCGTCTTCATAACGATTACTGAGAGTGCTTAAGAAGAAAACAACATCTTGAGCATTAACAACCCCGTTATAATTTAAATCCTCGGCAATCCCTTTTCCTTCCTTTCCTAAGGCCTTCTTAAGTTGACTAAAGTCTTTGGAATTAACAATTCCGTCGCCATTTAAATCCCCGGCTTCAAGTTCAAGGCCGGTCCAATCAAAATTATTTTCCCCGTTAACTAAACTTATACTTCCTTCATGCAAACCACAGTGTTCAACTTGTTCATCAAAACAATAACGGCTGGCTAGATGCTTCGGCCCTTTAATAAGAATAGTATAACCTTCACCCGCCGGAACATTAGCAAGAAGTAAACTAGCAGTACCAATTGCCCGGTCGTCAAAATCAACGACTGTTTGATATTTACGTTCAAATTCATCCCGCTTAATTAAAACGGTTACTGTTTGTGGAGAAATATTTTTTACTGATTTTCTTTGATTATCAACTCGATAAGTTGTCCCTCCCAGTTTAATCTTAAAACTTAGTTCCGGAAAAGTTTGCCTTTCCAATACACTCCAATTTATTGTTTGACCGTCAATTAACTCTAAACTGGAATTTTCCGGATTTTCCTGGTTATAACCGGAAAAATCATTTTTTACGACTTCCATACTTATTGAGCCAACTGTTAAAGGACGCAGTTTAAGCACGGCAAAATTAATTTCTTTTCTAGCCAAATCTGAATGGCCTAAACCAATTCCCAGGTTTATTGCTCCGGTTTGATTATCATAATTTTCAGCTAAATTATAAGCTTGATGATCTTCATTGCCCCATTCATCTTCACTTAAACTGACCGTCTCTACTTTTAATTTTTCCGGGTCATATTTAAGCTCAACTTCGCCAGTCTCGATTTTTTCATTTGATTCCAAATTTAAATAAACAAAAAAGGGCTTATTTACCACTAATTTGCTGCCCGATGAAGGATGCCAATTTAACTTTATTTGGCGTTGACCATCGTAGCCCGTATCGGAATCAGCTCCCCCGGAACCGTCCGAAGCTTTTACACTATAAACAGCTGAAGTCAAATAGCTGGGATTCAAACCGCCTTGGGGGCCGGAAACAATTAAATCTTCATTTTGAAACTCAATCGTAATTTCTCCGGTGCTTATTGGACTAAGGTTTATAAAACCTAAGTCAATAACGCCTGTCTGTAAACCAGATTCACTACGGGTAGATACTGATGTTAAGGTAAGCGTCTGAATACACTGGCCGCCCTCGCAACTAACTTCGGAAACAGAAGCCCTACTGTTGTGATTAAAGGCCTCATTTTCGCCAACAACCGCCTCTAATTCAGTTTTTGACCAGTCTAAAACTCCTTCTTCTGCTTTAATTATTAAATCTAAATTAACTGCATCAACTTTGTCAGCTCCGGTGTTCATAACAACCTTTGCTTTAATAACCTCATCAACTTCAACCTCTTCTTCCGAGGGAAGAATTGATAAGCCGACTTCATTGGTCTCGGCACCTTTACGATACTCGGTAACCTTTTGGGAAACATAAACTGATGCCGGTAAAAATATCAAAAGAAGAACTACAATTAATAATTTAATTTTTTTAGTCATACTATTTTAAAGATACATTATTAGTCCAAATTATTCAACCAAATACTAAAATCGTCATTTTTTACCAACCCGTCGCCGTTGAAATCAGATTTCCAATTCGCTTGTGTTTCATCCGCCCCCTGGTCATGTTTCTCTTTTCTCCAAATTGAAAAATCAGAAACATTTATTACTCCGTCACAATTAGCATCCCCTTCTGACTTTCTCGAACAATCAGAAGCTGAACCCGAAGTATACTGCGGCGTTTTCGTCGGCTTAGTTGTATTTGTCGGCTTTAATGTATTTTCTTGCATAGAACCACTACCCCCACTAGAATAAGGTTTAATATAAATGTCGTCATACGACGGAAGATAACCCGACTTCTCACTTATTAGAGTATAATGTTCCCCATTGCATTCATTATCATAAGGGTCAAAACATTCAGGATTATAAATATAGGTATCAGTTGGATTTAAAGTTACCTTTCCCTTACTATCAGTTGTTGCTGACCATTTATTTCCACTATTATTGTTAATTAATGTAACCGTTACCCCACTAACGTTACCTGTCGAGCACCAGGTATTAAGAACCGGGCTTGACCATACTCTAATTGAAATTGAATCTCCAAGTGCTGAAGTAGCAGGATGTGTATCCTTCAGCTGTAATTTTGAACAAAGAGGACTTTCAATACAAACAGCTGAATATCCGGATTTCGTTTTCGCCTCTTGACCTAAATCACATAAAGGATCGCCGTGAACTTTATAAGGGCCACAACTACACCCAATTCCATGTGTCCACCCGTCTTTATCTTTCCACCTACTACTCTCCTTTTCTTTATACCTACCAGCAGCCAACCAACTAGCAAAATCATCTCTTTTTTCTACATAACTTCTATAATCCGGATCTTCTTGTGGATAATATGAACCGCGAGTACAACCTTCCGGCACTCCGGAGCAACCCATTCCGCCAAGATGAGGACCATACCCATGACCGCACCGTACTTCATCTATATTTTCATAATCACAACTAGGAGTAAAATCGTAATTTTGAGTGGTTTTTTCCGTTGAAAAACTTATATAATCAACATCTCTGCGGGAAGCTCTCGGCGGATATCCTCCTGAACAAGTTAAGGTTAACTGAAAAAACTCCGGAGCATTTTCTGGAATAATAATACTTTCGGAACCGGCAAACTGTTCTTTTTGGCCAAACCATACTGATGAAACTTCTTTTGATTCTGGTGTTACTCCAGCTTTTAATTCTTTACAACCTTGTGCTTGCCACTCAAGTGTAATTTTATCTCCTGGTTTTACATAATTTATGCCGTAATCAACGTTATATTTTGCCCGGAAGTTACCAACTGAGGGTGCGCAAGCCAAACCAGATTTTTCCTCAAGTCCATAAACGCCGCCTTCAACAAAAGCCCCGTCTTTTCTTATTATGTAATAATAACACCCACGCCCACAAACATCTACTTTAACCCAACCTTCATTACTAATTGTTTCTCTTTTATGACATAATTGTTGATTAGCATCAGCTTCTGAATACTCTTTAGAGTTGGAAGGAGTTTTAAAAAGAATAACTTCTGATCCACTTTGCCCAAAAAAAGTTAAAATATTCTTTTCTAACGAACCAGATACCTTAAAGGGCGTAGAACTTGATGTTGGGGTTGATGTTGGACTTATGCCATTTTCATCTTCACACTTACTCTTCTCAACACATTTTCTTTCAATTTCTTCGCCACACAACCGTTTAGTATCCGACCAAGTCCAAGTACGATAATAAAGAACTTCGTTTGAATCACACGGCGTCTCTCCACAAGCCCCGGTTGTTTGCCAACTTCCAAGTTGACATTCCCTATCAGGAGCAGATGTTGGTGTCTCTTGATCTTCATCCGAAGAAGCAGTTGTCGGCTTTGGTCCATCTGAACCAGGATAAGGAACACATTGATCTAAACCAACTGCTTGCATTTCTTCTTTTGTTGCACACTCATTGCCGACTATCGGCTCTTGACATTGATTTCTCTGCTCATACTTAAAAAGAGGCATTCCGAATCCTTTGCAAGCATCTCCACACGGCAGCCCAAACCACCCTTTCGGATCTTCACCGGGATTATGCCAAGACCACATCTTATAACTTCTATCTCCTCCGCATTCATCTTGACAATAAGGTGATATATATTCTAAAGCAACACAGTCATCAGTACCCCTAGTTCGTTTGTTACTCAGAGCATTCACATACTCAGTAGAGGCAGATTTCCTCACATCCTGGTTTTGCTGAACTAAACGAAAACTTGCCGGCAAGGCCAGTGAAATCAACACCAAGCCCAAAATCACCCCTAAAGACGCATCACCTTTTTGAAGAAGTTTTTTACTACCAGATTCCATAACTAAGAATAACTTATTAATCCAAATTATTCAACCAGATACTGAAATCGTCATTTTTTACCAATCCGTCGCCGTTGAAATCACCTCTCCAATCACCTTTTGTTTCATCCGCCCCCTGGTCATATTTTTCCTTCCTCCAAATTGAAAAATCCAAAACATTAATTACACCGTTGCAGTCGGCGTCCCCTTCTGATTTTCGTGGGCAGTCGTCCACCGGTTCTTCGGTCGAAGTCGGCTGTAAAGTTTGAGTCGGTATTGGAGTTTGAGTTGGCGTCGGTGTCTTTGTCGGCTTTGGTGTTTTAGTCGGCGTCGGCGTGCTTTCAGGGCTAGAATCTGTTTCGGGCTTAATATAAATATTGTCATACGACTGCAAGTAGCCGTCTTTTTCACTTATTAAAGTATAATGCTCTCCGTTGCAATCGCTGTCGTATCGGTCAAAACATTCAGGATTATAAATGTAGGTATCAGTCGGAATTAAGATAACTTTTCCATCGCTACCGGTTATCCCTGTCCACTTATTGCCGCTGTTTGGATTTCTTATCGTAACTGTCACGCCACTAATATTTCCCGTACTACAAAAAGTGTTTAAAACCGGTCTCGCCCAAACCCGAATTGAAATCGAACTGCCAATTGCTGACATAGCCGGATGCGTATCAACTAATTGCAATTTTGAACAAGTCGGGTCGCTGTTATCACAAGAAGTATCCTCACCGGATTTATACATTTCCCTTTCATATAAGTTACAACTTTCACCGTGTACCTGATAGGGACCACAGCTGCACTTGTTATGCCTCCAACCGTCACTGTCAATCCAATTAATATAAACATCCTGCCCAACCCATCTCTGGAAACCGGATCTTTGCTCTATATAACTTCGATAAGCTGGATCTTCAGAAGGGTAATAAGCACCCCGCCAACAAGATTCCGGCACGCCTGAACAACCCATGTCGGGTCCATGGCCGTAGCCGCATTCAACTTGATTTATATCTTCGTAATCACAATTTGGACCAGACCAACTACTACCGACCGCCTGTTTGCGGACTTCCTGTTTTTGCTGGGCCAACCTTAAACCAATCGGTAAACTGACCGCCATTAAAACCAGCCCTAAAAATATTGTTAAAGAGGCCTCGCCTTTTTGAAGAAGTTTTTTACTACTCGAATCCATAATCAAGAATAACTTATTAATCCAAATTATTCAACCAGATACTGAAATCGTCGTTTTTAACATACCCATCGCCGGTAAAATCCGCCTGCCAATCACCTTTTGTTTCATCAGCCCCCTGGTCATATTTCTCCTTCCTCCAAATTGAAAAATCCAAAACATTAATTACACCGTTGCAGTCGGCGTCCCCTTGTGAAAATCTTGAACAATTTGATTCGTCAAATGAATCATTAGACGATGAGTTATCAAATACTGTTGGCTGAGGATCAGTTCCTCCGTCTGGACGATTTTGCCTCCAACCATACTTACTAAGAATATCGTAATAACTCTCGTTAGGACCAGGTGTATAGTCATTATTAAGTACAGGTTTAGGTGCTCCCGGATAATGACAATTCGCAGTATAATGAAATTCAACTTCATCAGGTTTTACCTGCGGCGGTTGACCAAAAACAAAAGTACTAGTTCTTATAATCCCTCCCTTAGCATCAAAACCTGGCGGATATGCATAAAGGTCAAAACTATTGGGTAAACTACGATTCCTATCCAGCTCATACCAATTATACAAATGGGTACTTTCATTACGACACAAGACAGAATAATAAGGAACTTCAAGGCCAGGACTACCACGATATCTGGTTATTCTAACACTAAGAGCATCAGTTATATCTAGTTTATCGCAACCATCGGCAGGGCCAAGACCGATTGCGTTAGAAGTAGGCACAACCGTAAACCTAAGTAAAACTTTTTCACCTATTGTTTTACCCACTACTTTTCTGGATGTAAGTGGACGCCAATCAATTCCGCCATAACTACAGGCCCAAACATATCCAGGCAAATCTAAACCGTTTAACCTTGGAGCAATTGGATGATATCTCACATTAGAAGCATATTCAATTCCAGTAATCACCGCCCAATTATAATCTGAAGATTCGCCTTCCGTAAAAATCAATGAATCAATAAGTGCCTGAGCACATTTTTGTGGTATCTCATCAGCAAAAAATGAATCAGACCTAGAATTATGAAATGAAATCTGCTTCAACCAAGGAGGATTAGTTAACCAACACTTCGGATTAGAGTCATCATGTTTACAAAGGGGGTCTCTATAAGGCCCATCATAAATATCTCCAATTACAACTATATAATTACTGGAAGGACAATTAAATTGTAAATCTTTTTCAGATCCGATTGATTTATTTACTGGCCATACTTCCGGCTGTGCAATCGTTTTACCAACATCAATTTTTTTGCCTTTAATTTGTTCATACAAATCTTCCTTGCTCACCATTTCTTTATCTAAAGGACTTGGATCATTCTCAGGTAAATCAGGAACAACATCTCCTTCATACATCGGGTAATTAGTAACACATTTATATTCCGGGGGTTTACAATCATTGTATTTTAATGCTCCCCCCTCTTCATGATAAAAGCGTCGAGAATCAAGTTTGGGATAATAAAATAGCTTTTTCTGACACATATCATCTTCAGGGCAATCACACTCTCCACAACCGTTAATCAACCACTTACTTTCTTCACATATAGATGGGTCGTCTGCATAACCAACTCTTTCATCCCCATATTTAGGATTTTGCCTCCTATAATCCGAAAGATATTCGCAGCTACAATTATAATAATCACAAACCGACTCCGGACCACAAAATACTTCGTTGCAGCTATAACAGGTACAAGTTTGGTTACAGTCACTAGTCTCCCCTGCTGGGTAACTAGCTTCAACTCGGCGGGAAACACAATATTGATTATCATTTTCATTATTGTCACACTTTAAATTATTGCAAGTTGAGGGTTGTGGAGAACCGCAATGGGCATTATTAGATCCACAAATTTCTTGGCAGGTTAATTTTTCGGTAGGTTGTTGGGTAGGTTGACGGTCAACACACCTACAACAATCTGAAAAACTATTACTGCTAGGTGATATACAATAGCCGTAATTTCCTCTTCCTTCGCCTTGACATGCTTCTGTACAACTAGAATATCCGCCATCTTCAAGACAACAGTCACAATTTTTACATTTTGAAACCTCGGGAGTACCAAAATCATAAGACACATTAAATGGAAGCGATATATTTTCTTCAAAGAAAAATCTATTCCAATCGCCTGAACTTGGAGCTGAACTACAGGTGTTATTATCCCAATAACAGTGACTGTCGTTGTTGCATTCAACAGAATCCGTATATTCGCAACTGTAATCACCTGGGTTTACATCCGGATGTGAATAATCCAAAGCAAACCCTAAAAGTTCACTACGAGAAATTTCTGAAGGTAAAGAAACCGTTTGTTTAACCTCTTCAGCATCGGTAATAGGTCGGCCGTCTTTTTTAAAATACACACATCGACACCCGGTTGTTCCCGCATTATAAGACATTGAAGGACAATCACAAGTTTGACAACCATATTGTTTTGCTTCTTGATTACTGTTGGAACAGCAGTAATGACAAACCTTAGTCGCAAATTCCGGACATTCTTCATCCCCTAAAACCCAACGAGTAAACATTGGACCTTCTTGACAACTTGCAGCACTTCGTCTAACTTCCTGGTTTTGCTGAACTAAACGAAAACTTGCCGGCAAAGCCAAAGAAATCAACACCAAGCCCAAAATCACGCCTAAAGAAACATCGCCTCTTTGAGGAAATTTTTTACTATCGGATTCCATAACTTAAAATAATACTTTTTTGAAATTTAGTCAAATATTTGTAAAAGTGTTGTTATAATAATTTAATGCTATATTAATTTAATGGAATCTTTGAAAAATTTTAAAATTATCCTTTTAGCTATATTTTTAACTTCGCTAATTTTTCCTCCTGGGCTTATTGCCAAAGAAGAAAAAATTGAAAAATTATCTGAGCTATACCAAAAAAAAATAAATTTAAAAACGGAAATTAATACCTTAACTAGTAATTACGATAAAAAAAGCATTCGAGAAAAATTAGATACCGGATTAAAAGTTAAAGACTTTCAAACAGAACTAACCGATACAGAAAATAAAATTAGACGGCTGAGTCAGGAACTAAATATATCGAAAGAGACTGAAGAGACATTGGACTTAATAAATAGTGAAACGGAAACTTGGTTCGCCAACTATAACCCAATAGCAATTAAATCGGATAAAGAAAAAAAGATTTTACTTGGTTTGGATATTGATAAAATTGAAAAAATTTCTGAAAATTCATACCCTCAACTTTCTATGAGTGTTGGATATCCCCAAACAATTGACTGGTCAAACCATCTCGGAAACAACTATATTACTCCCGTTAAAAATCAAGGTAATTGTTCAGCTTGTTGGGCCTTTTCAGCCTTAGGGGCTGTCGAATCTAAAGCAAAAATTGATTATAATCGCCAAATTTGGATATTAATCTTTCAGAACAAACTTTGTTATGCTGCTGTCCTTCTTGCGGTAATTGTAGTACCGGGGGCTATCCAATCATGGTGTTGGATTATGTTAAAAATTACGGTATCGTCACAGAACAATGCCTGCCTTATCGGGCAACCGACAATAATTGCGACCAATCTTCCTGCCAAAATCCTTGCTCAAATTGGCAAAATAAACTTTGGAAAGTTTCCGGTTATTCGGGAGTAAACCAAAATACCGACGCTATCAAGTCAGCTATTGCCAATTACGGCCCAATAGCTGTCGGCATGGAAGTTTACAATTCTTTTTGGTATTACACCAGGGGTATAATTGAGCATACTTCTCAGGATGTAAATCTAATCGGATATCACGGCGTAATGTTAATAGGTTATGGAAAAGATTCATCAGGTAGAGATTACTGGATCGGTAAAAACAGCTGGGGAACGCATTGGGGTGAAAATGGATTATTTAAATACTATATTAGCGATTTTAAATTTGTCCGAGGTATGAATTTAGCCGTCAGCGGAACAGTTACCGGACCGGCTTCACCACCACCTACCTCGGCGCCAACTAAAACCCCTTCCCTAATAAAGGGTATTTTGAAAAACTGGGGTAAATATTTAACTTACAGCGAATATGACAAGAATGGAGACGGTAAAATAAACGGAATCGATTTTAATTTAACTTTTAACTAAATATCTCGTCTTCTTTAAACCAAAGTTCGCGTTCAAACTGTGCTTCTTCAGGCGTGCCGGAAGCATGAATTAAATTATGAATTGACCTTCCCTGGCTGTTGGCTACATCCGGCGCATCAAAACTATAATCCCCTCTAATTGTTCCCGGCAGTGCCTGTTGAGGAAAAGTTGCCCCGACAATTTTTCTAATAATTTCAATTGCGTGCGGTCCAGACCAAAGCATGGCAATAACCTTACCTTCGGTTAAATAATCGACGTTCCATTTTTGAACCAATTCACCGATTTCTTTCGGCTTTTTAGTTCCAATCTCCTCCTCAGGGTCCTTTCCATGCTTTTCATAAAACTTAAGCAGTTTCTCTCCCACGCTTTCAAACCATTCTTCAGTTTGGCCGTAATGCTTCATTGCCATTTCCGGGGGAATTTTTACCAACTTGCAGGCGATTAATTCCAAACCGGTCTTTTCAAACCGGGAAATAATTTCACCGATTAACTGCCGCCTGACTCCATCCGGTTTGATTAATACTACAGAAATTTCGTCCATTTGATAGTAATTAGTAAGCAGTAATAAGTAATAAGTAATTCATAAAAAATTTGTAAATATAAAATGTTAAATGTTAAATGTCAATTGTCAAATTCTCCTTTGGAGAAATTGCCGCTAGATAAAATTCACCGGGTTGAAATAAATCACCGGCTAAATTTTTCACTTCCTCTATTTTAACAGATTCAATTAAATCTAAAGTTTCTTTAACTGTCCGAATTTTACCTTCTCTCAACCAGGAATCAGCTGACCAACCGGCAAGGTTGGTTGTCGATTCAACGGAAAGTAAAATTCTGCCCCGCAATCCTTCTTTGGCATCATTAAATTCTTCTTTGGTCATTGTCTGACTGATATTTAATAATTCCTCCTTGATAATTTCTACCGCCTCTTGAGCTTTATTATTTCTCACCCCGGCGCTAATTCCAAAAAGACCGCCCTCTTGATAATAACCAACCGAAGCATAAACATAATACGCCCAGCCGCGCTTTTCCCTAATTTCACTCCACAATCTTGAACTCATTCCACTTCCAAGTATATTTTTTAAAATTCCCATCGGCCAACGCCGGTCATCTTCAAAACCAAAAATCGACCGGCCCAAAATCAGGTGTGTTTGTTCCGTTTTTCGCTTATCAACTAAAACCTTTTTTTTCTCCGGCTTCCAGTCAACCGGCTCTGGCTCTTGAAAATCCACTTGATACTGTCCAAACCATTTTTTTGCCAAACCAAAAACTTTTTCTTGATTTGAATTACCGGCAACTGCTAAAACCATATTTTTAGGAGAAAAAAGCCGTTTTTTATACCCGACAAAATCAGACCTGCTAAACTTTTTAACGCTTTTTTTAGTTCCCAATCCGCTTCTTCCTAATAAATTATCTCCTAAAACCAACTGGCTGAATAAATCCTCAACTTTGGCTTTCGGCGTATCTTCATACATATTAATTTCTTCTAAAATTACACCCTTTTCCCGGTTGATTTCTTTCTCTTCCATCCGAGCATTGAAAACAATATCACTGACAAAATCAAACATTAAATCTAAATGTTTGGGGGTATTTTTTATCCAATAGGAAATTCTGTCCTTGCTGGTTGAGGCATTGTAAATTGCCCCGATTTTATCCAACTCTTTAGCCATTGTTAATGGGTCCGGTCTTTTTTCCGTGCCTTTGAAAGCCATGTGTTCCAAAAAATGAGCTAGGCCGTGTTCTTCCTCTTTTTCATATTTACCGCCGGCGCCGACGTAAAGGTTGACAACCACTGAAGTCAAATCCATCGGTACAAAAACCACCCGCAGTCCGTTGTCTAAAGTTTTTCTTTTATATTCAAACATACTTAAGGGCTAAATACTGAATGCTAAATGCAAAATGATTAAATTTTTGGAGCGGGAGACCGGATTTGAACCGGCGGCCTTCTCGTTGGCAACGAGACGTTCTGCCACTGAACTACTCCCGCAGTAACACTAATTATATCAAATTTTAAAACTAATCAACATTCTACAACATTTACTTCAAAATCCAATTTGATACCGTAGGTGTCAAAAACATCCCGGCGGATTTTTTCAGCTAAATCTAATATTTCTTTGCCTGATGCCTGACGGCGGGTAACAATGCACAAAGCATGTTTTTTTGATACTCCGACCTTGTCTTGCCACTTTCCTTTCCACCCCAGCTCGTCAACTAATTTCCCGGCTGGAATCTTAACCCGGTTATCCTCCTTGTCAGTTGGATAACAAACTAAATCCGGCATTATTTGTTTTAACTGTTGATACTTTTCTTTTTTAACTACCGGATTAGTAAAAAAACAACCGCAGGTTCCGTAAGTGCCAATATCAGGAAGCTTTTTCCGCCTTTGGGCTTCAACCGCCTCCATTACCTGTCTTAAGCTGTATGGAGGACTGAACCGTTTTTCCAGTTCTTCTTTCAAAGAATTATATTCGTAATTCAGTTCATACCCGGCCTCAAATGGAGTTAGACAAAAATAAAGATAAGTAATCAAAAATTTATTTTTAATTTTATGTTTAAAAATGCTTGACCGGTACGAAAATTGACAATCTTTTTTAAAAAAAACTTTTTGTTTTCCGGTTTTTAAATTAATTGCCTCTACTTTTTCAATGACATCAGAAATCTCCTGCCCGTAAGCGCCGATGTTCTGGCTTACTGCTCCGCCGACAGCGGCCGGAATTGCAATTAAATTTTCTAATCCTCCCCAATCTTGGTCAACTGTCCACCGAACAAAGTCGTCCCAATTTTCACCGGCTCCAATCTTAACCAAAACCCGCTTGTCATTCTTTTCAACTATTTTTTTACCCTTTATCTCCGGTTTAATCACTAACCCGTTAAAATCACCGACAAACAAGGTGTTGTTTCCGCCGCCGAGAATAACCTTTTTTTCACTATTTAATTTTGGTTGACTGATTAACTCCTGAACTTCGTCAATTGAGACGGGTTGAGCAAAATATTTAGCCCGGACATCAACCCCGAATTGATTATAGGGTTTTAAAGATACGTTTTTTTTAATTTTCATATTTTGATTGTATTCCCCAAAGATATATTAAAACCCAAGGAAAAAAAAGTGTGTTGTTAAAAAAGCTGTGGACAACAACCGGCAAAATCAACCACCACGGCCGAAGAGAAAAAATCAACCAGATAAAAACACCCAAACCTAATATCCCGGTTGTCGCCCAGACAAACAGGAATGAATTGTCAGATCCGCCGGCGGCGTGATTTGTAGGGACAATTCGCGACTTGTCCTTACGAGCTAGGCGGTAGTTATTAAAACCGACACCAAAAAGCGGGTTTTCTTTTATAATTTCCCAAGTTTGGTGATAACTCTGCAGACGACCGGAAATGGAAGCAGTCCGGGTTAAATCACCGCCCTCACCTTCCGGACGAGGCAGTAAAACAAATATAATTGCTGACACCGCCAGCCAAAAATAAACTGTATATGTTTTTAATGACCGTAATAATATTTTAAATAATTTTAAAAATCCGCCCTTAATCGGCTCGGCAAAAATTTTATTTATCCCCCAGCCGAAAAGTAGTACCAGCCAAGCTAAATACGAAGCCCGGGAATAAGTAAAAGCTAAAGTAACCAGATAAAATAATTTCTTTAAAATTTTGAAAATTGAAAATTGAAAATTTGAAAATTCTAGACCCAATCCCATGACCATCAAAATACCGAAAAAGTTTGGGTCTAATATCGTCCCGGTCAACCGATAAAAATGGTCGTCCCAGCCGAAATATTTCATTCTGGTTAAATCGGGAAAGATTAAATATTGAACCCAGCCGAAGACAGCAGTAATAAAAATCGCAACACGTAACATGCGACAAGTAACATGCAATGTCTTTCGTCCATTCTCTGTATCGGGATTTTGAGCTACGTATTGTATTAAAAATAACGGAGCTACCAGCAAAACCCAGCGGACGAGATAACCCAAACCAATTATACTTTCATTCCCCCAACGCAACAGGTTAATCAGCCAGGAAATTAATGCAACCGCCGTAAAAAACCAAAAAAGCTTCAACAACTTGCCATTCTTTTTCATCCCGAGCGGAGGCAAGTTTGACTTATCCGAAGCCGAGGGATCGCTTTTTTTAAAGAGTGATTTCTCCACTCCGGTCGAAATGAGACGCCATAAAATCCAACCCCACAGCGCCGCTAAAACCAAATCATGAACATAAATAGAAACACCGGCAATTCCTAATGGTAAACGCTGAAGCTGTCCCAACGGCAAAAGGAGATATAAGCTAACAATTAGCCACTGTAAAATCATCATCTTAAAACCATTCTATCAAATTTTTATTTAATTTTTCTAACCTTATGGCCAATCCTTTTAAAACAACCCAATTCATAAAATCCCCTAACAATTTTAACTGCATCTTCGGCAGCATAAACATAACGGCGGTTCCCGGATGAATATAAATAATCAATACCGGCTTGACGGGCAATTTCAGGCAAGTGTTTTTTTACCAAACTGCTGGAAATTCCTAAAAAGGTTGCAAAGAAAAAAACATCTGTTCCCCCACCGTTTAAAATATCGGTTATTGGTTGAAGCGCCTCTTTCTCAGTCAAATCTTCTTTTCCATTTGAATAAGAAGCGATTCGCAATTTCCATAAAGCAATTTGTTCCACCCGCCTAACCCCTTCTCTGGAAAGATTCATTTTCAAGCCAACATCAGCTAACTTGAGGCCGGGATTACCATTAAATCCATATCTTAAATTTAAAACTTGTTCTTCTCTTGGCGTCAATTCCTGCCAAATTAAATTTTTTAATTTCCCAAATTTATCTTGTTTATCCAATTCATCTAATACTTGTTTCTCTACATTCACACCATCCGGAATAAAACTAATCTGCTCTTCCCCTTCACCGGCTCCGATCAGCCGATCAAGCGAATCCGGTGTTTTCATTAAATCAAAATACCATTCTAGTTGTTTAACTGCTTCTTGACGGTCATCAGGCAAATCAAATCTACGTCTGACTTCGGATATATCAACTAAGTCAGCGGGCTCCGCCCGTCCTGTTTGCTGCAATTTTTTGTCAGCAACCTGTCTAAGCCAGCTAATTTTATCTACCATATGAACCGGCAAACGGATTGTTCTTCCCTTATCTTTTATTTCCAAAAGAATCTTTTGTCTTATCCAAGAATAAGCGTAAGTAGAAAAACGGGTACCTCTTTGCCGGTCAAATTTTTCAACAGCAGAAATTAGCCCCTTATTTCCCGCCTGAATCAAGTCGATAAACTCTAATTTACTCGACCAAATTTTTTTAAAATCTTTAGCAATCGCCACCACCAAACGTAAATTACTTGAAATTATTATTTTCTCGGCTGTTTCTCTATTTTTTTCTTCATCTAAAATCGTTTCTTCTACTTGCTGAAAAGTAGCTGTTTGGTCATTACTAAACAAGCAATACAAGTATTTTTGCCATTTTTGACCACGTTCAGTATCATCCACTAAATGACTCAAAACTTGACGATTATCCACAGTACCTTCATATAACCTAAAAAGTAATTTTTCTTCTTCCGGCTGAAGCAATAAAGAATTCCTAATATCTCTTAAATAAATTCCAACTAAATCCTCTTCGTGACTTGCCGTCCCCATGTCCTCTTCCAACCTAACCCGAAGCTGGCAGCTGTCGATTTCTAATCCGCCAAATGTTTCTTCGCCAACGTTTAATTCCTGAAGATTATTACCTGCCCTTTCATAACGCATAAAATTATGAGCTGATTATATCATCAGTTTTTTGAACCTACAGACATGGTTCCAATTTCTGTTACAATTGTTTACATATGAAAGGAGGTGAATGATAATGAATACAACCCCCGGAAATCCGGAAGCACAACCCAAAACAGAGGCGTAAGAAAGACCTGAAAATAAACAATACTACGTTAAAGAAAATAGACCTATAGTTGAATATCCAACCGGAACAAAAGCATTTTCCGATATAGATGAGAAAGAAAAAAAATTACAAACTTTTTCAGAACCGAAAATGGGAATGGAAAACGCTGATACAGGACTTTTATTTGACGGGAAAGAATGGATTTCAAGAGAAGAGTTTGTGTCAAATTATGGAGAAGAGAGAGTTTCTATTCCTGTTACCATCAATAAAGGAAGAAAAGAATTATTACCGACTGAATTAGAGGAGGGCGATCTCTTATATGCAGCAGAAGGAGCCAAAATGTTTATTAACGGAAGTTTTAGGGACTTTAGTGAACTTGTAACTGAACATGGATTTGAAAAGGTTAAAGAAAAAATGTGGAATGGTCGGAAAATATATCCCGCCGAAAGAAAGGAAGAAGGTAATCTATAACAAAAAACACATCTTTACACCTCAGGTGTAAACTAAAGTTATTATAAAGAGGTATAAAATAATTACTATATAACCTGCCAAATTCATCGCTTATTTATTTCAGCAGAAATTATTCATTAGAAGTTTGAAACATATTTTTGGGAATCATTCCTTTACTTTTAAGTTCTCCTTGATCCCGGCGTTGCAAATTTTGATAACAAGCATAAACTAAACCACCCCAATAATCTTTATCTTCACGAATCAAATCCTGAACTTTTCCCCCTTGTTCCAAATGCCTTTTTATTTCACCAATCTCAGGCACAATCCGCTCTAATATTTCTATTTTTTTATTACCTTTTGATTCAATAATTTTTCCAAAATTAACCGATGGGTTAACTGAGGCCTGGCCGGCTGAAAATAACAACTCATAACCTTCCTTCATCAGCCTTGGGCCTCCCGCTCTATTTTCTTTCAACCAACCAGCTAAATTATCCAAATGCCGACCCTTATCCGGCCCGATTGTTACTTCAACCTGATCGCCTCTCGGAACAACAGTAATTGCTGATTCTCCAAAAACTCTCCCGGAAACACCAAACATTAAAGCCGCCTGAGAAGGGCTCATTTCTTCGGAAGTCGTAATTCCAAAATCAGCCCGCTTTGTCAACATTTTTTTAAGCTCTGCTGCTTCGGAAAGCTTATTAACCGTTTCCCCACTTGCCTCTTTTTTAAACATATATATACTATTATATCACCTTTCAGGAATTCCGTCACATTTTGCGTCTCCACAGTCCAAATCTCTCACCCAATCGCCTTTATGAGTAACCCGCCATTCACATCCGCACGGCGCGCGCAAACGAAAACCAAAGCCGAGCTTTAATTTACCCAAATCGTCCAAAGGAAAAGTTGTGTTTTTCAGCCGGCTGACAATCTCGTCGATACTGACAACGGTAAAACCGGCCTGTTGATATTTAGATTTTTCCTCCTTAATTAAATTTTCAAGCCACGATTTACGCCAAGAAGGACCACCCTCAAAATAATTTATCGGTTCTCCTTTACTCTTTTCCTTTGAAATCCGGGCCCGCCAAACTAAATTGTCATTAACTGCCGCATCCTCAGAAGTAGGACGAACCAAAATGTCTTTTTTAACCAGACCTGATTTTTGTAAAACTTCCTCCCGCGTTTTTAAACCTTGACGGTAATCAGGGCCTTTTTTCTCAAAAACAAAAACTGGTGATTCAGCCGTTAAAGAAGGAACAATATCATTAATCACCGTCTCTGCGCGCTCATAATCGCCATACTCACTCGTAACCAATAAACCGTTAATTTTCTCGGGTAACTCAAATTTTTCTATCCTGCCGATTCAGCTCGCCTGCCAGTTTAAGGGATTGAATTCGAAACTTAGATTTCTTGTCAAGCTGACCCCTATACATCGGGATTCAATTTTGGTTGATTGTTCTACAAAGTGTTCCCTCCACATTCTCTGACCATCGAGATAATCAACAAAAATACTAACTTCTTGATCTTCCCTCAATGGATAAGGAAGTTCAAATTCTTGGTCATTAACAAAAACTGTTTGTCTTTCACGCCCGGAGGTTGTCATAACCGATTATATAACAAAACCAAAATTTACTTAAATTTACATTTTGTCTAGGGTTTCTATTCCCAGAAGGTCCAAACCTGTTTTAAGGACACTAGCGGTTGTTTGAGTTAAAAAGAGACGGAAGTTTTCTTTTTCTTGCTGCCTTTTACCTTCACCATTTTGCCCGGAGCCAATGATTCTGTGCTTTTGATAAAAAAGATTAAATTTCTGGGCGAGGTCAAACAGATATTGACAAACTAAGTGCGGTCCAAAATTCTCCGCCGCCGAAATAATTATTTCAGGAAATTGATAAAAGACTCGAAGCAAAGCTTCTTCTTCTTTATTTACCATTTGGTCATTGAACATTTTGTCATTTATTTGAAAATTGAAATTTGAAAATTGGGATTTCCGCAAGACGCTATTTGCTCTTGCGGCTGTATATTGCAAATAAGGCGCAGAATAACCGTCCATTGATAAAATTTGATCCCAATTGAAAACAATATCTCTTTCCGGCTCCTGTTTTAAATCGTTAAATTTAACTCCCCCAACGCCGACTGCTTGGGCAATTTTCTTTTTTTCTTGTTTAGATAAATCTTTACTTGTCCGACTGCTCTCAACTAAATCCTTTGCCCGTTTAACCGCCTCATTTAAAACTTGTTCTAAGTGAATTGTTTTGCCTTTCCGAGTCGAAAATTTGCCGGTTTTCATCCGTAACAAACCATGAGCAACATGAACCAGTTTTTTCGAAGATATATAATCAAGCTGTTCAGCTACAGAAAAAACCTGCTGAAAATGAAGCTTTTGGGGACTGCCGACTTCATAGATAATTAAATCCGGATCCCACTTTTCAACCCGAAATTTAATTGTTGCTAAGTCCCTGGTCAAATATGTTGTCGCACCGTCGGACTTGATAACCATCGCCGGTGTATCAAAGCCCTCAATGTCAACCACTTTTGCTCCCTGACTTTTTTTCAACATACCACGTTTTTCTAAATCGCCGACTACTTTATCCATCCACCCTTGAAAATAATAAAAAGATTCACCGTAGGCCTGATCAATTTCTACTCCCAGCATCTGATAAACCCGGTCAAATTCGTCCATGCTAATGTCAACACATAATTGCCAAATTTTTTTGGCTTCTTTGTCCCCTTCCTCCAATTTTTTAAACCAAGCTCTTGCTTGATCTTCCAGTTCCGGGTTTTCTTCGGCTTGTCGATGGAATTTAATATAAAGTTCTAGTAATTTAGCTATTGACAATTCGTCTAAATCTTTTTTCCACCACTTTTTAATCGCAACAATCAATTTGCCAAATTGGGTTCCCCAATCACCCAAATGATTGTCACCGATTGTCCTCCAACCCAAAACTGAATAGAGATTATAAATCGACTGGCCGATATTAGTTGACCGCATATGGCCGATTCCAAACGGCTTGGCAATATTTGGTGCGGAATAATCAATAACCATTGTTTTTCCGAAACTAATCTCGGACATTTTATCTTTAAACTTCTCTTCATCTCCTACCTCTTTCGCCTTTTGAATTAAGTAATCCTTTTTAAGCCAGAAGTTGATAAAGCCGGGAGGGGCGACCGCTACGCGGTCAATGATTAA
>CAYXSV010000026.1:0-15396 GCA_964468355.1 uncultured Gammaproteobacteria bacterium | reverse complement strand
ACAGTTTTAACCCGGATTTTTTCATTCGGTTAATCATGACTAAATTATCTTTGCTGTCAAAAAAGTTGATAATTTCTTGGGCAACTTTCGGGCCGATGTCCGGTATGTTTTCTAGGGTTTCTTGGTCAGCCTTTTTTAAATTTTCCAAAGTTTCAAAATTCTTGGCCAAATTTTGGGCTGTTTTTTGGCCGACTTGAGGAATTCCAAGCCCGTAGATAAAATTAGGTAGTTCCTGGTCCTTGCTGTTTTTGATTTCTTCAATAAGATTATCAGCTGATTTTTCGGCGAACTTTTCCAACGGAATTAAATCTTTTTTATCCAAATAATATAAATCGGCAAGGTTGTTAACCAAATTTTCATCAACCAGTTTTTGAGCAATTTTACCGCCGACGCCTTCAATATTCATTGCCGTTCGGCTGGTAAAGTGGGCCAAGCTTTCTTTTAATTGAGCCGGGCAGTTGATATTTGGACAGCGGACATGTTTTTGGTCTCCGCTGATCGTAACTTGAGTTTTGCAAACCGGGCACTTTTCGGGGATTTTAATTTTTTCTTCTCTCCCGTCACGCTGTTCTTTAATCGGTTTAACAACATAAGGAATAACGTCTCCGGCTCTTTCTATTAAAACCGTATCACCAATTTTGATGTCTTTTTTATAAATTTCATCAAAGTTATGAAGAGTAGCACGTGAAATTTTTACCCCGCCGAGGTTTACCGGTTTTAAAAGCGCCACCGGGGTAATCTTTCCGGTTCTACCTACTTGAAAGTGGACATTTTGGAGTTGAGTTGTTATTCTTTGCGGTTTAAATTTGTAAGCAAACGCGTACCGGGGACTGTTTGCGCGGTAACCTAATTTTTGCTGAATTTCCAAATTATTGACTTTATAAACCACCCCGTCTATTTCGTAGGCCAAATTATCGCGGCGTTTTTCCATTTTTTGATAGTAATCGATCAGTTCAGTGAAGTTTTTACAAATATCTATGTTTTCCAAGTTAGTTTTTAAACCCCAGCCGGAAAGGGCCTTAATTGCCTCCAAATGTGTTTTGAAGCCGATTTCTGAAGCATTGTTAATTTCATAAAAAAAGAGATGTAGGGGCCTTTTTGCTGTAATTTGCGGATCAAGTTGTCTTAATGAACCGGCGGCGGCATTTCGGGGATTGGCAAATGGTTCTTGGCCCTTTTCCTGCCTTTCTTTGTTATACTCTTTAAACTCATCTTTTCTCATGTAAACTTCTCCCCTGACAATTAACTTATCAGGCGTATTTCTTTTTTTTGAATCAAGCAGAACGAGGGGCACTTCCTGAATTGTTTTTATATTTTTGGTTATCTCGTCACCTTTTTGGCCGTCGCCTCTTGTTGCCGCTTGAGTTAATTTGCCTTTTTCATAAATAAGTTCAACGGCTAATCCGTCATATTTTGGTTCAGCGGTTAATTCAAAATCTCCTTTAATATTTTTTTTCAACCTGTCCCAAGCTTCTTTAACTTCGTCTTTTTTTCGCTCAGCTTGTAAACTGAGCATTGGCGTCGGATGTTCTACGGTTTTTAGCTTATCAACTGGTTGATCGCCGACTCGTTGTGTGGGTGAATCGGGTGTTTTCAATTCCGGATATTTTTCTTCCAACCGACGAAGTTCTTCTTTTAAGTTATCATATTCGGCGTCAGAAATTACCGGGTTATTTTCAACATAATAGCGGTAATTGTGGTAGCGGATTTTATTGCGTAGTTGTTCAATTTTTTCTTTTGGCTTTTCGTTCATTTTTTTAAGAATTTTAACAAATCATTTAGCTCCCAGGAGTTAATGACGTCTTCCGGTTCAATCCAGCCGCGTCGGGCCTGGTAAATTCCATATTTTAGGTTCTTTAATTCTTCTGCCCAGTGAGCGTCAGTTGAAATGGCAATTTTCAAACCGGCCTCTTTAGCCATTTTTGCCTGAACATCATTAATATCCAGCCGGGAAGGATGAGCATTTATTTCTAAGGCGATTTTATTTTTTTCAGCTGCTTTTATAACTTTTTCAAAATCAAAACTCATTGGTTTGCGCTTATTAATTATCCGGCCGGTGGGATGGGAAAGAATATTTAGGTAAGGATTTTTAAAAGCGGTAATTATTCTTTTTGTTTGTTTTTTTCGTGGAAGGTTGGTTTTTGTATGTAGTGAACCGAGAACAATATCCAGTTTTTTAAGAATATTATTCTTTAAATCCAAACTGCCGTCTTCTTTAACATCTGCTTCTATACCGGCTAAAACCCGGATTTTGTTATATTTTTTATCCAGCTTTTTAATTTTTTCTATTTGTTTTTGTAAATTCTTTTCATCCAATCCCTGAGTAATTCCCATGTATGCCGAATGGTCGGTAATCGCGATGTATTTATGGTCTAAATCAACAGCCGCTTGAATCATTTCTTCAATGGAATACCGGCCGTCACTGTCGGTTGTATGCATTTGAAGGTCGCCTTTTAAGTCATCAACAGTGATTAAATTTGGCAGTTTGTTTTGCCGGGCGGCTTCAAGTTCACCTCGCGCCTCTCTTAATTCCGGGGGAATAAATTGTGCATTGAAAAGCTGATAAATTTCTTCTTCTGTTTTACCGGCGATTTTTTTCCCTTTTTGGTTAAATACCCCGTATTCATTTAATTTCCGGTTTTTGTTTAAGGCAAGATTTCTTAATTCAATATTATGCTGTTTTGACCCAGTAAAATAAAGAAGAGCAGCGCCGTAGCTTTCAGGAGGGACTACTCTTAGGTCAACTTGAATTCCGGTTCTTAATTTAATTGTTGATTTCGTTTCACCTTGGGCAATGATTTTTTTAATTTCGTCGTATTCAACGAAATGCTGCATAATTTTCTTTTTATTTTTCGAAGTTACTAAAATGTCGAAATCGCCGATTGTTTCTTGTTTCCGTCGATAACTGCCGGCGACTTTGACTTTTTCCGCTTCTTTAATATTTTTTAAATAATTTATTAGCGGATTAATTATTTGCTCAGCTTTTGAAATATTTACTCGTTGATTGGCTTGGCGGTTTTTATATCTTTCCAGTGCTTCTTTAATGTTTTGTTGGCTTTTGTCGCCGAAGCCGTCAAGTTTTTTAATTTCGTCGTTTTTTATTGCCTTTTCCAGGTCCTTAACGGTTTCAATATTTAACTCTTGATAAAACCTCTTAACCCTTTTCGGGCCCAGGCCTTCAATGTTAAGCAGTTCGGCTAAGCCGGCGGGAGTTTTGTTTTTTAAATCATTGAGTTGTTTTAGTTTTCCGGTTTCAATTATTTCGGCAATTTTTTCAGCCAAATCCTTGCCTATTCCCGCCAAATTTGTCAAATCTTTACCTTCTTGAATTAAATCCTGCATTTGGCGTGAGTGATTTCTAATTGTATTTGCCGCTTCGCGGTATGCTCTTACCCGGAACTGGTTTGCGTCCTTTAATTCTAAAATGTCAGCGACCAGTTCAAATTTTTCAGCAATTTCTGAGTTATAAACATTCATACTTTTATTTTACATCATCGGCGGTTGTTAAGATTCCATACCTTTAGCGGCAAAAATACCGGAAATTGCCGCGCCGACAATATTTCCGGAGGCGCCGGCTCCGTCGCCGGCGACAAAAAGATTGTTAATTTCGGTTTGCATTTTTTTATTGATTTTTATTCTATTGCCGCGGAGTTTAATTTCCGGAGCATAAAGTAAAGTTGAACCGCGGTTAATTCCCGGCAGGACCCTTTCTAAAATTTGCAAACCCTCCAATGTATTAGTTACTAATCGGTGGGGAAGAGCCATGGAAATATCTCCCGGAGTTACTTTTTTCAAACTGGGTTCAACATAACTTCTTTTTATCCGTTCCCAGGTGCTTCTCCGGCCTGATCTTAAATCAGCTAATCGTTGAATTATCGGTTTCCTCCCGCCGATTATGGTTGCAGTTTTAGCAATAGAAATTGCATAATCAAGCGTGTTTTCTACCGGTTCGGTTAATTGTATTTCAGTTGTTAAATTAAAATTAGAGTTTTTTGAATCACCATTGGAATTGGAATATCCGTTGACGGAAACATAATCTTTGTAATTTTCAATTGCAACTAATCCGTTCGGGCAGGGGCAGAACGTTCTGACAACATCGTCATAGGTTGGTGTTTGAAAAGAATATATGTTTTCGTGCATGATTTTTGAGTGCTTTTCCATTATGCTTGCCGGAAACTCCACCCGGACGCCGATTTCAACTTTTTGGTATGAATAATCAATGCCGATTTTTTTAGCTTGGTTTTGGAGCCAACTGGCGCCGATTCTTCCCGGGGCGAGCAGGTATTTTTCAGCGGTGAATATTTTTTTATTGTTTTTTACGCCTTGAACTTTGCCGTTTTTAACAATTATTTTGTTGATTGCTGTGTTGAAGAGAATTTCAACGCCTTGATTTTCTAACTTTTTAGTAATATTTTTTACTACCTGAGGGAGAACGTCACTGCCGACGTGTTTGCATTTTCTTAAATAGAGTTGAATCCCTTTTTTATGACATGCTTTAACCAAGTTTTTAGCTTTTTTATCATTTTGGGGGGTGAGTGGAGCTTTGACGCCGAATTCTGTAAATAATTTCTCGACGTAGTCTAAATAAGTTTGATATTCTTCGACTGAAAATAGGTCCAAAAGCTTTTCGTGTGAAAGGACCGGGGTAAAATGTAGTTTGCCGTCTGAAAAAGTTCCGGCTCCGCCGACGCCGGTCATTGTTTCCGTCTTTTTTCTTTTTTCTATTGGATTTCCCTGTTCAATTATCAATACTTTTTGGGGTTTATTTTTGGTCAATTCGTGAGCAGCGAATAATCCGGTGGGACCGGCACCAACGATGATATAATTATATTTCATTTTATAATAAGAAAGGATTGACTGATATTTAATTTTAGCATTTTAGTTTCATAAATTAAATACGGGGTCTTGGTTAAGTTAAAGTGCGTGGTATACTAAAAAAATGAATCGTAAAAAATATACTATCCTTCACTCTAATGATATCCACGGTGATTTTTTAGAAGAGGTCCGTGAAGGGAAAGATAAACTAATTGGCGGTTTGGCTCTGCTTTCCGGATATATTAATCAGGTTCGAAAAGAGGAGAAAAATGTCTTTTATCTGGTTTCCGGTGATATGGTCCAGGGGTCAATAATTGATTCGGAGTATAAAGGTATTTCTACAATAGAAATTATGAATTATTTAGCGCCGGACGTAGCCACTTTAGGCAACCACGAATTTGATTACGGTTTGCCCCACCTGCTTTTTTTGGAAAAAATGGCTAACTTTCCGATTGTCAATGCTAATTTGTACATTAAGAAATACAATAAACGGTTGATGAATCCTTATCTCATACTTAATAAGGACGGATTTGACATTTTATTTACCGGAATTATTACCGAGAAAGTCATGGATTCAATTAAGATGGACAAATTAATCGGAACTTTTATTTCTTTGGAAGAGGCGAAAAATGAGGTTGGTAAAATTTGCAATGCCTATAAAGATGACGATATTGATTTAACCGTTTTATTGACCCATATCGGATTTGAGTCTGATGTTGAATTGGCAGAAATGCTTGATCCGGAATGGGGGGTTGACATGATTATCGGCGGTCATTCTCATACTGTCTTAAAAGAACCAAAATTAGTTAATAACATTCTTATTGCCCAAGCGGCGGTCGGTTCGGATCAGGTCGGTCGTTTTGATATTGTCGTTGATGATGACACAAACAGCATTGTTGATTATCAATGGCAGTTGATTCCAATTGATAATAATTTAGCTGAACCGGATAAACAGTTGAGAGAGTTTATTGATTCATTTAAAGAAGAAACCGACCGGAAATATAATACTTTAATTTGCAAATTTGCCGAAAAACTAACTCACCCTAAACGGGAGGAGGAAACCGCTTTAGGAAACTTAATTGCCGATGCTTTTGCCGACCATGCCCAGACGGATGTTATGTTAGTTGGAAGCGGCTCAATCCGGGTTAAAGAATTGGGGCCGTTAGTTCGATTAAGAGATTTTACTGCTTGCTTCCCTTACGATGATACTCTAACCCGCTACTCAGTCACCGGTATGCATTTGAAACAGATTTTCAGCCATATAATGAGACCTGAAAATCGTGACGGTGAAGGTGAATGTTATCAAATTAATAAAGGGGTTAAGGCGGTTTATAATGATAGGGAGGAAAAGCTGGAGAGTTTGGAAATAAATAATCATCCAGTGGAAAATACAAAGTTTTATACCCTCTGTTTGCAGGGATATCACTTTAATAATTCCAAAGACTATTTAGGAGTTCCCCAAAAAGAGCTGACCGAGTCCGGTGAGTCAAAAACCGTTGCCACTTCCGCCCAGCAGGTGTTGGAGGAATACTTCCGCAACCATCAAAATGCCGATCGTAAAGTAGAAGGCCGTTTGATTTATAAAAAATGAATAATTTATTGGCAATATTTTTACTCACTTTGTTGGGCAGTGTTCTTGGTTTAATTGGCGGCCTTAGTTTTTTATTAGTTGAAAAATGGTCAAAATTTTTGGCTAAATACTCCGTTCCTTTTGCCGCCGGCGTTCTATTGACTGTTTCTTTAGTTGGTTTAATGCCGGAAGCCGAACATCTTATTGGACACTCGGTTTATAAACTTGTCCTTTTTACTTTAGTAGGTGTTTATTTGTTTGAATCTTTGATTTGCCGTCTTCATCATCATCAATGTAAAGAAGACCATAATCATATGGCCGGTTCATCACTGTGGGTAATTATTGGCGATACAATTCATAATTTTATTGACGGTGTGGCAATTGCTGCCGCTTATTTAGCTAATCCCGGGTTGGGAGTAATTACTGCAGTTTCAACTTTTCTTCACGAAGTGCCGCATGAAATTGGTGATTTTGGAATCTTATTAAATTTGGGATGGAAAAAGCAAAAAATTTTTATGGTGAATTTATTATCTTCTTTGGCTTCAGTTATCGGTGCCCTTCTTATTTTTTATTCCAGTCCAGGAGAAAAATTTTTTGGTTGGTTAATTGGTCTTTCCGCCGGGATGTTTTTGTATTTGGGGGCAAGTGATTTTTTACCAAAAGCCGATAATGATCTTTCTAAAATAAAAGTAATTATCGCTTTACTATTAGGTGTTGGCCTGATGTATCTGACTTTTCAGATAGTGCCGCATGCGCATTGAATTTGTCTTTGATATAATTTAATTCATATGGAATTAATCAATTTGGTTTACTTATTATTTATTGCTCTATTTTTGTTCCCCCAAATTAAACAGACAGTTTTTAAGCGGTTAAGGTTAATACAAATTAAAAAACTTCAAAAGAAAAGAAAATCACGGGTAATTACTTTAGTTCATCGTAGAATTTTACCCGGAATTTTAGGTATGTTGACCGGCGGGTTTATTTCTGTTGAAGACTCTGAGGAAATACTTCGGGCGATTCGCTCAACCCCAGATGACAAGCCAATTGACCTAATTGTTCATACTCCCGGCGGTTTGGTGCTGGCAACCGAACAGGTTGCCGAAGCAATTTCTAAACACCCGGCTAAGGTAACCTTAATTGTTCCTCATTACGCCATGTCCGGGGGTACTTTGCTTGGTTTAGCGGCTGATGAAATAATTATGGATAAAAACGCAATTTTAGGTCGGGTTGATCCACAGATTTTTGGCATGCCGGCGGTTTCCATTCGTCAGGCCGTGGCGCAAAAATCTAAAGACGAGGTTGAAGACAGGATGTTGATTTTTGATGACGTTTCTAAAAAAGCTCTGGTTCAAAATAAAAAATCAATTAAAAAACTGTTAAAAGTTAATAAGTACACCGATAAGGAAATTAAAAAAATAATTGATAATTTAGCTTCCGGTAAATATACTCACGACCACCCGATTACATTTGAAGAAGCCCAAAAATTAGGTTTAAAAGTTAAAGCCGCAATACCTGAAGAAGTTTACCGGTTTATTCAGCTTTTTCCTCAGCAAGGCCGTCAACAGCCGGTACAATATTTGCCTTCGAAAAAAAATATTACCGAGTCTCAGGTAAAAGATTGGCCGATTTAATTTATTACCAAGTTGTTACTTAATAGTAATTAATCTTTAAAACTTTGGCCCTAGAGTGAAATTATAATGAAAAAAATATTGCCTATCTTATTATCAGTTTTAGTTTTAATTGCCGGCATTTTTTATATATTAGTCAACTTTGTTTTAATTGACCAGCAGTCAGCGCTGAATAAAGAACCACAGCAATCAATAATTACCCCTCAACCAACTGGGCCAACGGCGTTTCCAGAAGTTGAACTTTCCGAGGATTGGACTAGATTTTATGATGCCAGTACGAAAGCGGAGGTAGCTTATCCTTTCGATTGGACACCGCGGCCGGCCACCGGTCCGCAGGGTGAGACAGCTGTTTACAGTTTTGATCCTAGTCAAGAAATGGGAAGGGGTGGCGTTCCGGTTGATGAATTAAAAGTGGGCGTAATTTATTTTGGTTCTGATGATGATCGAGAAATTGAATATTCAGAAACAGAAATTATCTCTGAGGAAGAAGTTACTGTTAACGCCTATCCGGCAGTTCGGATGGTAGTTGAAGGTGCTTTTGGGCAAAGTATTAATACTCAGGTAGATACAGCCAGTGGAGAATATTTAATTTCCGCTTATCCGGCAGAAAGTGATTTAATCGAGATTTACGACCAAATCTTAGAACATATTAAGTTGGACGCTGATATTGACGTCAGTTTAAGTCAGCCGAAACTAGGCGATCAAATTGAGTCGCCTGTAACTGTCCAGGGCAAGGCGCCGGGTACTTGGTTTTTCGAGGCGGCTTTGCCGGTTGAAATTGAAACTGCTGACGGACAGATTTTGGCGGAAGAAATATTTATTACCGAACGAGATTGGATGACTGAGGAATTACTTGATTTTGAAATTAGTTTAGATTACGACGATTCTGATGCGAATTTTGGGTTTATAAAGGTTGTAAAAAATGACGTTTCCGATATTCCTAGAAATAAACACTTCTTTTATTGGCCGGTTAGATTTTAGCTAAAATAAAGTAATTTTACGGCTGAAATTAAGGTTATACCGTAAAGAATTATTCGTAAATATTTAGTCTTTACTTGAGGTCCGAATTTTACTCCGGCAAGACTGCCGGCGATACTGCTTGTTGTTAAAGGAATTAAAAGCTCAAAGCCGATAACATTTTTGATTTTTAAAAAGAAAAAAATAGGGATTATTGACATAACTGCATCTGCCGGCTTAATGTTTGCTGTTGTATTTTGTAGTTTTGCATCGCCTAGTAAATAAAAAACAAGTACCATGATTAAACCCCGGCCGGCACCGTAAAATCCACCGTAGATGCCTAAAAACAAACTAACTATTCCTAAGACTATTTTAGTTTTTGGGTTATTGGTAACTACCGGTCTTTTATTTAATAATCGATTATAAAAATTGCTTAGTAAGCCCAGGATTTGTGGACCGTCATTTTTGTCAAATTGGGGCATAATTATTAACATTAAAACCATCAACGAGCCGGCAATATAATTGAGTAATTCCGGTGTGGTTTGGAAAAGTAGCGTTGCTCCTATTACACTCCCTATGGCGGCAAAGGTAGCAAAAAATATTGCCTGCTTCCAATTAATAAGTTTTGTTTTAGAGTATAAAAATGTAGCGGTTAGACATTGAATAAGCGCGATTACCTGTGTGGTTACTATTGCTTTTAAAGGTGAAAAACCGATAAGTGTAAGCAAAGCGATAATAATTAAGTTGCCTCCTCCGATTACAGCGTCAATAGAACCTGAAATAAAACCGAAAATAGTTAGCAAAGACAAATTTAAAATAAACACACTATTAGAATATCACATTTTTTTCTCAGCTGGTTTTCAGCTTAGTGATATAATTTATATTTAGTCCGTATTTCGGGCAAGTGGAACGTAACAATGCGAATATTATAACAATGCGAATATTAATAGTTGAGGATGAGCATAAAATCGCCAACTCAATTAAAACCGGTTTGGAGCAGGAAACATATGCCGTTGATGTTGCCTATGATGGAGAAAGCGGCTTTGGCTTATCGGTAACCGAAGATTATGATTTGATAATTTTGGATTTAATGCTCCCCGGAATGGACGGAATGGAAATTTGCCGTCGGCTTCGCCAGGAAGAAAATATACATACACCAATTTTGATACTTACCGCTAAAGGCGATATTGATGACCGGGTTAAGGGTTTAAACTACGGCGCTGACGATTATTTGGTTAAGCCATTTGCTTTTGTTGAGTTGTTGGCCAGGGTCAGAGCTTTAAGCCGCCGGCCTAAAAATAATTTAGACCCGGTTTTAAAAATTGGCGATATTAGTTTAGATACGGTTAATATTCAAATTAAGAGAAGGAATAAAAAAATAGAATTGTCTAAAACTGAATTTTCTTTGTTGGAATATCTGATGCGTAATGCCGGAAAAGTAGTTTCAAAAGACCAGATTATCAGTCATGTCTGGGATTATGATGCCGATATTTTGCCGAATACAGTGGAAGTTTATATCGGCTATTTACGAAAGAAATTGGGAAAGCCGGATTTAATTAAGACGGTGCGGGGGTTTGGATACAAATTAATGATTAATGATTAACGGCTAATGATTAATCTTTTTAGCTCTGCAAGAATAAAACTAACTGTTTTTTACTTAATTATTGTTATGGCGGTTAGTATTACTTTTAGTGGAATAATCTACCGCAGTGTTGGTTTAGTTTTTCAACATCGATTAGGGTTAATTGAAACACGGATGAGGCGAATGCATCCCAGACAGGAGTTTAGTTTTATTGAAGATGTTCAAGAGGCAAAAAACCGGGTACTGATTACACTTATTTATATTAATGTCGGCATTTTTATGTTTGCCGCTGGTGGCGGATATTGGCTGGCCGGGAAAACCCTGCGCCCGATTGAACAGGCAATGGAGGATCAAAAAAGGTTTGTTGCTGACGCTTCTCATGAACTGCGGACACCATTGACTGCTTTAAAAACTTCAATGGAAGTCGGCTTGCGGGATAAAAAATTAACCACTAAAAAAGCCAAAAAAATAATTTCAGACAATTTAGAAAGTGTTAATCAAACGCAGTCTTTAGTCAATAACCTTTTGAGTTTAGCAAGGTATGATCAAAATGGCCAGAATTTAAAGTTTGAAGAAATTGATTTAAGTGAAATTGTAGAGCGAAGTGTTGAGAAAATCAAGCCGCTTGCTGACCAAAAAAATATAAAAATAAGTTTGAAACTTGATGAAGTAGTTGTTAGTGGAGATAAAAACAGCTTAGAGAGAATGATAACAATCTTTTTAGATAATGCCGTAAAATATACGGATAAAAATGGAAAGATAAAAGTTAAAATAAAAAGAAGTAAAAATAAAGCAGTAATAAAGATAAGTGATAATGGGAGAGGCATACCGGAAGAAAATTTGCCTTATATTTTTGACCGTTTTTACCGGGTCGACGATTCACGGTGTAAAGATGATGTTTGCGGTTATGGACTTGGGTTGTCTGTTGCTAAAAAAATTATCGACCTTCACCAAGGAAAAATTGAAGTGGAAAGCCAATTGGGCGAGGGTACAGCGTTTGCTATTACTCTCCCTTCTAAATAATCCTGGTAATAACGGAGTCTCAGTGTTTTTTCAGATTCACCTCTTACTATATTTACATGTTTCAGCCAGAGGCTGATGGACCTTTGGCCCAACGTAGAAAGGAGGTGAAATAAAAGTGAATATTGAAAATAAAGGATGGCTGATATTGATTGCCTTTTTCGGATTAATTGCTTTTGGCGGGCTTTTAGTTAAGCAGGCCAAGGCCGACGAGGTTGATACCTATGGTCGAGGCGGAATGATTGACCGTTTTGTTGAGAGGTTTAATCTTGACAAGCAAGAGGTTGAGGAGGAAGTTTTTCAGCTTAAGGAAGAGCACCGGGCTGAAAAAAGGGTGAGGCATGAAGATCGGCTTAATCAGGCGGTTGAAGATGGGGTGATAACCGGGGGTCAAAAAGAAATGATTTTGAATAAGCATGAAGAGTTGTATCAGAATCGAATGCAAACGCGGGAGGAAATGCAGACATGGATGAAAGAAAACGGAATTGATATCGAAGCTTTAACTGAGTACGGTTGCGGGGGAGGTTGTGGCGGTTGTGGGCGAGCCGGTCATCGGTTTAACGGAATTTAATGTCTTTTGCCCGGATTTATTGTAGGGAACGCCGGCCGGCGTTCCCTACAAATTTACTTTTTCTTACTCAATTATTATAATTTTCATATCATATTTTATTCTTTGGAAGTTTGAATGTAATTATGATTAATAAAGAGAAGTTAATTGTAGTAATTGTTTTAACCGGAATAGTTCTTTATCTCTTGGCTGGTAGAGGGGGAGTAGGAAACGTAGCCGACCGCCAACCAAATTTGGAAACCGGACCTAATCCACACCAAGAAACAGCTATTGTTACTGGTCCTTCAGCAAGTCAAGGGGAAGTTATTTTAACCGGGCTGGAGATACCTTGGGAAATTGTTTTTTTACCGAATGGTGACAAGCTGATTACTGAACGTTCAGGTAACTTGTTAAGGATTGGAGAAAACGAGGAGACAATTCCGGTTGACGGGGTAAGACATATTGGTGAAGGTGGATTACTTGGTGTTGCCGTTCATCCAGAATTTGAGACTAATAATTGGATTTATTTGTACTTAACTTCTGAGGTTAACGGTAAAATTATTAATCGTGTGGAAAAGTATGTCTTGGAAGAGGATAATTTAAGTAATAGAGAAGTAGTTATTGACAGTATCCAGGGTTCGGCTGTCCATGACGGAGGGCGGATAAAGTTTGGTCCTGACGGGTATTTGTTTATTACTACCGGGGACGCCGGTAATGAAAATTTAGCTCAAGACAGGGATTCACTGAACGGAAAAATTTTGCGCTTAAATGATGACGGTTCTATTCCGTCTGATAATCCTTTTGGTACACCGGTTTGGAGTTTGGGTCATCGTAATCCACAAGGATTGGTTTGGGATGAAGAGGGGCGGTTGTGGGCGACTGAGCATGGCCGGTCCGGTATCCGTTCCGGATATGACGAATTGAATTTAATTGAAAAAGGTAAAAATTACGGTTGGCCGATAATTCAAGGTCCGGAAGAAAAAGAGGGCATGGTTAGTCCGGTTATTCAATCCGGTCCTGATACAACTTGGGCACCGGCAGGTGCAGCGTTTTATGACGGTCGTATTTACTTTGCCGGATTACGTGGTTCTTCACTTTATGAATACCAAATTGGAGAAGATAGATTAATTAATCATTTAGAAAATAAATACGGTCGATTAAGAGCGGTAAGTTATAACGACAGCTTTTTATACCTTTCTACCTCTAACACCGACGGCCGGGGGAATCCAATTGCGGAAGATGACCGGATTATCAAAATTAATCCTAATACGCTATAATACGGCATATGTTAAAAGAAAACGGATTGTTGATTTTTTTGATTATTTTAATTTTTGGACTTGGTTTGGGAATGAAGTTTTTTTCTGAAACCGAGGTGGAAAGTAATCAAGAAACTAGCCCAAGCCCGGTAGAGTTGGATTTTGAAAAAGAAGGAAACATTGTTCAACAAGACGGTAAATGGATTTTGGTTTATGAAGAACCCGGCGCTCCGGCCTTAACTGCGGTTTTGGAGTTTAACGAAAATGGTTCTTTTGATTTCAAAAACTTTAAACAAGGTATGCGGGTAAAAGTAACGGGTGAAAAAACAGATAATAAGGTAGAAGTGTCTCAATTAACAATTGTTGAATAGTATGTTATAATCAATTTATGTTATTAATTAAAGAAATTTGAGGATTGGCTTGCTTTGGTATTTCTCCAAGTAAAGTTTTCCCAAAAAGATGAAAAGGAGGTGAATAATTAAATGGCAGATGTAACCAATAAGGTTTACGTAGGTAATTTAGACTACGGAGTTGACAAAAATGCTTTGGAAGAATTGTTTTCTGAAGTAGGTCAAGTAACCGATGCGGTAGTTATTACCGATCGCAATACCGGAAGATCAAAAGGATTTGGTTTTGTTGAATTTGGCACGGAAGAGGCAGCAACAAAAGCAGTTGAAACTTTTAACGGTAAAGACTTTCAGGGTCGTGAGATAAAGATTGACTACGCAAAACCAAGAGAACCAAGAAGATAAATTTGAATTATAAATTTGTTTTATGATATTATAAGAATATGGACGGAAAGAAAGTTATAGTTGGTTTGGTAATTGGTTTGTTTATCGGCTTAGCGGCCGGCGGCGGATTTTGGTTGATTAAAGGTGGATCAATTGATTCCGGCAAGAACAAACCAACACCAACACCGACTAAATCATTGGCTACTCCGACGCCGGAATCCACCCCGACACCGGATTTAGACCGGGCTGATTTGTCTATGGAAGTATTAAACGGCAGTGGAGTGCCGGGTGCAGCCGGAGATACTGAGGATTTTCTATTAGAATTAGGATATGAAAATATCGAAACCGGTAATGCCGATTCTTATGATTATGATCAAACAGAGATTTCAATTAAAGAATCAAAAAATAATTATTTAGAATTACTCCTCAGCGATTTGGAAACGGAATATAATGTGAGTTCGGAATCGGCTTATTTGGACGAGGAATATGAATATGATGCCCAAATTATCATTGGCGAAAAACAAGAATAATCTCCGCGTTGCTTTTTTTGCAGATTTATATATTCAAGGTAACAAGCTTCAAGTACAGACTGATGTTGGGGCTCCTAGTAAATATATTCCTAAACAAACGCAAAAAGTTTTAAATGACATCAATCCGGATTTAGTTTTTGGTTTAGGTGATTTAACCGCAGTTAGCAGTCGTCAGGATTGGAGGGGATATAAAAAATGGTTATCCGGCATTAATGCTCCCGTATTAGATATTTTCGGCAACCATGATAGAAATTATACGGTTTTTAATGAAGATAATTATGGAGAAGAATATTTTTCTTTAATCGGGCGGATTGCTGATACAAAGGCGGTAAAAATTGGCAACCAAATATTCATTTTTATCTCTGAAGAGCATAACCCGGAAGGTGATGAAAACTTATTAACATCAACAATTCCTGAAAAAAGGTTCCGCTTTATTGAAAAAATATTAAAGAAATACTCATCGGAGAATAACGTATTTGTTCTCAGTCATACCTTGTTAAAAGGAACTACCGCTTTATCAAATGAGTGGTCTTTTAACGATACAAATGACTGGCAGTTTATTTCTGAAAAAATGATGAATTTATTTAAAAGATATCCGGTTATTGGTCACTTAACCGGACACACGCATATTGATTACCGTTATCGTGCTTGGGTAAAAAATATTGACGGAACGAAAAGAGATAAAAAAGACGGAAAATTTGTGGACGGCAGGGACATTGACTCTTTACCTAATAATTATTTTCTTAATATGGCTTTTGTT
>CAYXSV010000025.1:0-5472 GCA_964468355.1 uncultured Gammaproteobacteria bacterium | reverse complement strand
CCGGCCTGGATTGGCCGCCGGTCATCCCGTAAAGAGAATTGTTGACACAGATAATTTTCAGCCGAGCATTCCGCCGGGCGGCATGAATCAAATGCGATAAACCAATTGACAACAAATCACCGTCACCGGAAACAACAAAAACATTATTTTGAGGATTATTCAGCTTCACTCCTTCGGCAACCGGGATAGCTCGTCCGTGTGTAGTATGAACCGAGTTGCAGGAGAAATAATTGGCAATCCGGCCGGTACAGCCGATTCCCGATATCATCCAGGTATCTTTTTTGTTTAATCCCCAATCTTCAAACTGATCAGCCAGTGTCATTGTCAGCCAATTCATCGGACATCCGGGACACCAGATAAATTCAGTTGAATTTAGCCACCCGCCTTGACTCAGCGAGGCAGGTTTATCATTTATCATTTATCATTTTTTTAAATTTCTTAATATCTATCGTTTCCTCTCTCCAACTTAAAAATTCTACTTTGTCTCCGACCGCGCGCTCTACTTCTCTAACATACTGGCCCTCGTTCATTTCCACCACAATTACCCGCTTTTTATTTTCCGCAATTTTCTTAATTTCCCGATCTAAAAACGGCCAAATACGGACAGGGGCATAAATTTGATAATCATCCTCAAACCCTCGTAAAGCCCGGGCCATTGAACCTAGTCCAACCAGCAACGTATCCGAATTCTCGTTACCCCATAGATTATAATCTCGATAATTCTCATCCGCAACATCTTTAATTTTTTCGATTTTTTGAGCATTAGCTTGACGGTCAGTCAATCCAGAAAAATGACTAATTTCTTCATCCTGAACTTTTCCCTTGTCATCCTGAACTCGTTTCAGGATCCTGCTTTTCGATTCCGAAACAAGTTCGGAATGACGACTCACTTTTTCCTGCATGTGAGCCAGGTATGCATCGGAAAGCAAAACTACCGGAACTTGATGATCCCAGGCAGCCTGAAATGCTTTAATTGTATAGTCATAACATTCCTTAACTGAAGTCGGATAAAAAACAAACGGACAAATGTCCCCATGGGACCCATATCGGGAAGCAAAAATTTCACCTTGTCCCGCCCGGGTCGGTTTACCGGTTGACGGCCCGGACCGCATAACGTCAACAACAACAATCGGCGCTCCATAAACAAAAGCCAGACCCAAGCCCTCCTGCATTAAACTCAGCCCCGGACCGGAAGTGGCCGTAAACGCGGGTGTACCGCTAATTACCGCCCCAATTACATGATGAACCGCTGCCAACTCGTCTTCCGCCTGAAGAAAATTCAAATTTTCATCTTCATCAGATGCCTTCTTAGCCCACATTTCCATTATTTCTGAAGCCGGCGTTATTGGATAACCGCCAAAAAACTTGGCTCCTACACTTAAGGCACCTTCAACAATCGCTTGATTCCCCGACCAAAAATTCATCGTGAACAATTATAACACCCTTGAGATTAGTAGCTAGTATAAATTCAAAATTTGATAGAATACTTAAGCATGAAAAAAACATATTTTATTAAAACATTCGGATGTCAACTTAATTTTGCCGATTCAGAACGAGTGGCAAGCGCCTTAGAAAAACAGGGATACCAACCGGCTGAGAATATTGAAAAAGCAGATTTAGTAGTTATTAATTCCTGTATTGTCCGCGAGTCGGCCGAAAATAGAGTTTATGGATTGATTAATAAAATAGTCCAGCGTCATCCTGAACTTGTTTCAGGATCTGAACTATCGATTCCGAAACAAGTTCGGAATGACCAAATACATGTTATCCTTACCGGTTGTCTCGCCGGGTGGGCGCTGAGAAACAGCCGGACAAATTTAAATAAACTGCGCAAACGAATCGGTGATAAGGTTGAAATCAAGCTAATCGAAGATATTGCCAATTTTGATATTCAGCCGCGAAGAGAAAGTGAGGATTGGGGCTATGTACCAATTTCCAACGGGTGCAACCATTTTTGCTCTTACTGCATTGTCCCTTATGCCCGCGGAAGAGAAATCTACCGTTCCGCCGAAGACATTATCAAGGACGTTCACTGCGCATTAAAACAAGGATATAAAAAAATAATGCTATTAGGCCAAAATGTAAATACCTGGGAAAACCTGCCGCAAGCTCCGCAAGCAGGCTGGCAGGGCACGGAAAACTTTGCGGAACTGTTAGAGGCAGCGGCAAAAATTGAAGGGGTTGAGGAAATTACATTCATGTCAGCTAATCCACGAGATTTTTCTGATGAATTAATTAATGTCATCAGCCAAAATAAAAATATCTCTAGAGAAATCCACCTGCCGGTGCAGTCAGGAAACAATCAAATTCTTGAAAAAATGAATCGCGGCTATACCCGGGAAAATTACATTAATCTAGTTGAAAAAATCAAAGAAAAAGTCCCCGAAGCGGAAATAACCACAGACCTGCTTGTCGGTTTCCCTGGCGAAACTGAAACCGCTTTTCAAAATACAGTTGATTTATGCAAACAAGTCGGCTTTAAACGGGCCTTTATCAACAAATACTCACCCCGGCCGGGAACAGCCGCCGCTGAAAATTTTGAAGATTCCATCCCCCACCCGACCAAAAAAAAGCGCTGGAGAATTTTAGAAAAAATGATTAATGACTACTGATTGACAAAAAAGTCAAGAAAAGTTAAAATAATAGTCAGCCAAAGACAGTTTGGGCCGTGTACCGTGATTTTGGCTCTAGTACGTGGTTAAAAATCCAACCGAGGCAAATTAGTAGATAGTAGTAAGTAGTTAGTATCTAGTATAACCTCGGGGAACCGAGGTTTTTATTATGTCAAAACAATCAAAAGTATACGAAGTAGAAAACTTAACCGAATCAATAAAATCAGCTAAATCAGCGGCTTTTATTGACTATCAAGGTTTGGATGCGGCTCAAAACAATGAGCTTCGACAAAAAATCAAAAAAACCGGCGGTTCAATGCAGGTAGCCAAAAACACTCTTCTTAAAAAAGCACTGGAAAATGTCGGCATTAAACTTGAAAAGGATATTGACGGCCCGACAGCTTTAGTTCTTGCTCAAGAAGACCAAATTACACCGCTAAAAGCAGTTAACGATATGGCTGAAGAGCTAGAAAAACCAAAATTTAAATTTGGTGTCCTCGACGGTGAATTTTTACCACTAGAAAAAATAAAAAAGCTAGTTAACTTACCTGACAAAAAAACGCTTTTATCTATGCTGGTCAACAGCCTCAACTCTCCCCTAGTCAACCTTGTCAATGCCTTAGAATTCAATCAAAGAAAATTAGTTTTAGTTTTAAAACAAGTTGCCAAAGAAAAAGGAGGTGACAAATAATGGCAAAAAAGAAGGAAACAAAAAAAGACACGGAAAAAAAATCCGGAAAGGACAAGGAAAGCAAAAAATTAAATAAGATTATTGATGAAATTGCGGATTTGTCTGTACTTGAACTTTCAGAATTAGTTGAGGCCTTAGAAGACAAATTCGGTGTAGAAGCAGTTGCTGCTGCTCCTGCGGCTGCCGCTGCACCTGCGGCTGGTGGTGAAAAAGCAGAAGAGAAAAGCGAATTTGACGTCATTTTAACCGATACCGGAGATAAAAAAATCAACGTAATCAAGGCCCTAAGAACGGTTAAACCGGACTTGGGTTTAAAAGAAGCCAAAGATTTAACCGAAAACACTCCGGCTGATATTCTTAAAGGAGCTAAAAAAGAACAAGCAGAAGAAGCAAAAAAGAAAATTGAAGAAGCTGGTGGTTCTGTAGAGTTAAAGTAAGGCGATCATCACCCAAAGCATATAAATGCCTTGGGTGGTGGTCCAGAAGTAGTGGTCAAGAGAAAAAAGTAATAAGTAAATAGTAATAAGTAATAAGTAATTGGGGATGAGATTAATTTTCTTCAGAAAATCTCTAATCACTAACACCAAACCACTAACACCGACTATTCCAAGTTCAGCTAAAACAAGTAAAAAGACATTGTGAACCGGCTGCATAAAAGTTGACGGCGGCAGTTTTCTCACAAACCCGCCCCACCCGACTCCGAAAAAAGGATTATTTTTGATTATCGTAAGTGAATGTTTAAGCAAACTCCATCGGCGGTAGAAACTAGTAGCTGGCCACGCCCGCCATGCAAACAAGGCGTTGCCGGCGGGTAATTGGTAGCTAGTAGCTAGTAGAAGAAAAACCAAAAGCGTCCAAATTAATGCTACGATCGACGATTTTATTTGACGTTTAACTAAAATAAACAAAGTTAAAAACCAGACCGGTAAGCTAAAAGAGAGCAAAATTAATATAAAAGACAAATATTTTGAAATTTTTAATAATTTGTAGGCGTAGGCGGGGTGCTTGTCCTCACTCATTAATAGGTAGAAAAGCAATCCAAAAGCACCCATAACATTGGCATGAGGAAAAGCTGCCATCGGCGCAACCAACTGCCTGCCGAAAAGAAAAATCTTTTTCACTCCCCCGCTTCCCGAAGTGAATATCGGTTCCCCCATAAATTGCCAGCCGATAAGCGTCTCCTGGCTTATAAGCTGACCAACGGCCAGCAAACTTGTCCAAATCACTCCAACGGCTAACCCGATTAGTGCCGGTCGGCGTAAATTTTTATTTTTGTAAATTATCCAAGCAGCGGACACGGCCAGTAAAAAACGGGCAAAGTTAACGGCTGAAATTAAGGGAATTGGAGAAAGTAACACAGATATCAAAACTAGAGTAATAGGCCACGCCCGCCATGCAAGCAAGCCGTTGCGGGCGGGTAATAAGTAATCAGTAATCAGTAATCGTAATCTGGGAAAAACTTTTTGAACTTTGAACTTTGAACTTTGAACTTTTGCGATTATGATCATAATCGCAAACAAATCTTGTATCCAAACATCCGGCATCAAATAGTCAACCAAAACTCCGTTAACCAAACTATTTGGAACAATCCAGTGTTTTGCCCAACCGGCAGGCAGAAGAATACAAAAGAGGAAAACTAGAAGTCGTAACAAGGAACATGTAACAAGTAACACGTTAGAATCTACTCACTTTCATTTTATAACTCTCTGAAAAGCCGAAAATACTTTTCAAATATTTAACTGCCAACCCTAACCCTAATAAAATTAAACTTGTCTTCCCTAAAGGCGTCAAATAAAAAACATCGGTCACTAAACCGATTACAAAAAGCAGCCACCAGGGGTCGTCAACCATCCAACTGACAACAACCGCCCAAATTACCGTCAAACCTAAGGCCAAAAAAAAGCTTTGAAGAATAACTAAACCTACCCCCACTGCTAAGAATATTAATTTCCTCCAGTCAACCATAAATAATTATATATCAAGAGTCATATTTTCGTAATGCCGGATATCGTCGGCTTCTAAATTTTTATCTAAATCAATACAAACCGCATCTATACGCAAATTTGTATATTCCGGCTGTTTTTTAACCAGATAAACCTGAGCCATTTTTTTAACTCTGCCAATTTTTTCACGGTTAAGCCCCCATTCCGGCCTGCCTCGCCGACTGGC